>JAKUOW010000006.1:22677-66043 GCA_022451045.1 Pirellulales bacterium
TCGCATCAATTCTGCATATCAAACAGTATTTTCACGACTACCTACTCATCAGGAAGTCACCGAAGCAAAAGCGTATCTAAAAGCGTACGTAACAGAACTCGATCCTGACGGAAAGCTTTCGGAACAGTTTGCCACTTGGAAGGAAGACGACACGGAAACCAATGAATATGAGGAAGCCATTCTTAAGTCGGACGGATTACTAGCGTTTTATTACTTTAAAGAATTGACTGATGGCATTGTCCCTAATTTAGCATCAGACAAGTACGGCCAGCTAATACTCAAACGCGACCCGATCGTAGATTCTGTGCTAAAGGTAGATGGAGAATCCACTCGACTGGAAACCCGACCCGGAGATGTCCAGTGGTTGCACCCGGACTCGAAACAATTGTCCGTCGAATATTGGGTACGACCGGAGTCGGCCAAACTCGGACTGATTATCGGGCGAGATGGCGGTGGAGTACGGATATGGAAATCAGGGCTTTATGAAGTCAACATCAATGGCAAAGTAGAGCCAGTTGCTTTTCACGAGTTTTTTGGTGGTCAGGAACAAGGCTTGTTTCATGCCCCCAACACCCCGAAAGCCGTGCTGGCCTTGAAACAATGGCATCATGTCGTCATGACGTACGGAGGTGGCAAGCGTCACTTGTACGTAAATGGTGACTTAGCTCATTCACTTGATGTGACGGCTGACTTCCTAACCGGCACCGCACCACTTTCGATCGGCAGCAGGTCTGATGATGAGGAATTCTTCCACGGCAGCATAGACAATGTAGCCATTTATTCTCGTGTTTTGAACTCCGACGAAGTTACCAACCACTATCAACTACATCAGAAAACGAAACCTCAACAGTCACCCCAGCCCGTTAGCCCAGAGTTTATCGCCATGGTGAGCCTTTGCCATGCGTTGATTTGCACAAATGAATTCATTTATCTGGATTAACAACAACCAATCGCATACCAAACTGATGCACGAATCCAATCCCAATTCCGTAACTACCGTTGACCGTCGCAGTATGCTGCGTGCGACTGCAACGGGTTTTGGTCATACAGCGTTATTAGGGCTGCTTGGTGCTGAGTCGATGGCAGCATCACGCAGTCCACTGTTTAAGGCCCGCGCAAAAAATGTCATCTTTCTGTTCATGCACGGCGGGGTATCTCATATCGACTCGTTCGATCCAAAGCCTGAATTAGAGAAGAGGCACGGTCAACCGTTACCCTTTGACAAACCGCTGCAATTTGCGCCGACCGGTAACCTCATGAAGTCCCCCTGGACTTTCAGACGTTACGGAGAATCCGGTCTTCCGATTAGTGAGTTATGGCCATATACCGGTTCGGTCATCGACGACATTTGCATGGTGCGCAGTCTAAAAGTCGAGCAAGTTGATCATGGTGGGGCCATCCTGCAACTGCATACCGGCTCGGCTGTATTCCCTCGTCCAAGCATGGGCGCGTGGGTAAATTATGGCCTTGGCAGCGTTAACGACAATCTGCCGGGGTTCATCACCTTGTGTCCTACGACATTTCATGGAGCTACACAGTTATACGGATCAGCATTTCTTCCAGCATCCTATCAAGGTACCCCGATTGGTGACATGAATATTCGCATGCAGGATGCGAGGCTCAAGAATTTGACTCGGATCGAAGGGTCTGACAAATTGCAGCAGATGCAGTTGAAATTGATTCGCAAATCGAACGAGAATCACAAATCTAAATCGTCATCAGATTCCCGACTTGATGCCCGCATTGAGGCACTCGAATTGGCCTACAAGATGCAAGTAACTGCTCCCGGAGTCATGGACATCAGTCAGGAAACGGATGATACCTATCGACTTTACGGTGTAAACGAAGAGCCAACCGATAACTTTGGTCGCCAGTGCCTTCTTGCTCGCAGGCTCGTTGAATCCGGCGTGCGTTTTGTTCAGTGCACTCACAGTTATAAGTGGGATCAGCACGGGGACCTGCGGGGTGGCCATACGGCAAATGCAAAGGAAGTCGATAAGCCCATCGCAGGAATGATCAGGGATTTAAAGCAACGTGGATTGCTTGATGAAACGCTCGTTATCTTTGGCACTGAGTTTGGCCGTACACCTGTTGCACAGGGCAGTGACGGTCGTGACCACAATCCATACGGATTCACACTTTGGATGGCCGGTGGCGGAGTCAAGGGCGGTACTGCGTACGGCGCAACCGACGAATTCGGTTATTACGCTCAACAGGACATCGTCTCAATGTACGACTTTCATGCGACCATCCTGCGATTGCTTGGCATCGACCACGAGCAGTTGACTTACCGGCATGCCGGCCGCGACTTTCGGTTAACCGATGTTCACGGAAAGGTCATCACGGACATTTTGGCCTAAACTAGAAAATCTCTTTCAATACGCGTCCGCCATCAGCAATCGGGACGGGGCGGCCTTGTGCATCTGGTATTCGCAATTCCGGCGAAATACCAAGCCGCTCATAAATCGTCGCAGCAATATCCACCGGAGCTACCGGATCTGCAATCGGATACGCTGCATGCGCATCTGATTCCCCATAGATCGCTCCGCCCTGTACACCTGCGCCAGCAAACAGTGCCGGGAAACAGTACGACCAGTGATCCCGACCGTCTTCCGCCCCTCGATTCAGAAATCGGGGAGTTCTGCCGATTTCGCCAGCAACCATAACCAGTGTATCGTCCAGCAATCCTCGCTGTTTCATATCCAACATAAATGCAGGTAAGCTGCGGTCCAAACCAGGAAGTAAGTGGTTACGCATAACGCGAGTCAACTCACGATGGCTATCCCAACTTGTTGTATCATCGCCACGTACTGTCATATCCCACGCAACGGTAACAAATCTTGCGCCACGTTCAACCAATCGTCGGCTCAATAATAAGGACTGACCGAACAAATCCCGGCCGTATTCATCACGCAGCTTTGCATCCTCAAGCGTCACATCAAATGCCGAAGCAATATCCTTACTTGTCAGCAGATCGAGCGCTTGCCGTCGCAGTTCACCAAAAGACTGAACGTTGCGTGCAGATTCCAGGCGTCGACGTTCGTTGTCCAGTTGTGCACGTAACGACTGGCGTTTATGCAGCCGATCCAGCGATACGTCGTCCCAGCGGTTTAATCCTGCAGGACGGAAATCAAGCTGTTTGTCGTCACATGGTCGGAAGTACGGAGTATCCAATGGGCCATTCTTGCGAATGTGCGTGGCCATCGGGTTATATGGTTTTCCGAGCCACCCTGCATACTGACCATTAATGTCGTAAGAAGCAAAATGGCCAAGAAGCCGTGGCAGATATACATACGGCGGGAATTCTAATCCTCTGGAACCCGCAGCTTTCTTATCCAGATAACTGATAACGCTACCGTATGCAGGCCAGTCTTTATCCGTTGCGGAAACATTTGCAGATCCACGGTCAGCCGGTGGCAATGTCTGACCGGTTTGAATGAAATGCGACCCGTTATGATTATTCTCAGAGTGGTTTAAGGTGCGTACTAACGCAAATTGATCAGAGATCTTCGCAATATTTGGCAAATATTCACCGAATCTCAGCCCAGGTGTTTTGGTCTGAATGGTGCCAAACGGTCCGCGTATCGTTGTTGGAGCATCCGGGCGGACATCAAATGTCTCAAGCTGGCTCGGGCCCCCATAAAGGAACACAAAGATCACGGCCTTGGCTTTCGCCGCTCGAGCCTGCGTCTCAGCCTCTGCCCGCAACAGTTGGTCAAAGTGCATGCCAGCAAGGCCGGCACCGCCAACCTGCAGCATCTGCCTTCTTGTAAGTTGAGATTCGCGGCTACCAAGAATGTTTAACATGACCCATTCATTGTAGAAAAGCTAACAGACATTACCAATGTGAAACCGAATACAACTACGGTTAACTTGTATAATCAAGCTTTGGCACCCATCCCTTTAGACCTCTACCAGATGCGTTCAATGAGATTAATTACAGCCGTTATCGTTACAGCCATTATCGGATTATTCCTTGATTTGCATCCATTTTTAGCAGAGTGTTTGGCGGAATCTCCTAAAGCAAAACCAGTTAGTTTGTGGAATGGGAAAGCACCTCAGGGAAACGGAGAATTCAAGGAAGAAGATGCATTCCTTACCGTTTATCGACCGGAAAATGCCAATGGTACTGCAGCAATCATATGCCCCGGCGGTAGTTATGGCGGGCTGGCAATAGAGCCCGAAGGACATGGTATTGCCCGATGGCTAAATCAACACGGAATCACAGGATTCGTACTTCAATACCGACTTCCCGCCGGACGCAACGCCGTGCCTTTGCTAGATGTGCAACGAGCAATCGAATTTACCCGGGAAAACGCTCGGCAATATGGTCTTAAAAAAAATCAAATCGGCGTCATCGGGTTTTCCGCCGGTGGTCACCTCGCTTCCACTGCCGCGACCCACTTCACCGCCAGTGCTCATCGCCCGAACTTTGCAATCCTTGTTTATCCAGTCATCACTATGGGAGAACAGGGGCACGCTGCATCACGAAGGAATTTACTAGGCGCTGAGCCGGACGCCCGTCTCATTTCAAAGTTCAGCAATCATCTAAACGTCACGGCAAAGACGCCACCGGTATTTCTTGCCCATGCTCTCGATGACAAGCCGGTACCGCCGGAAAACAGCAAGCTGTTTCATCAGGCATGCCAGAAAGCCGGCACAACGAGTAAACTACTATTGCTTGAAAGTGGTGGCCACGGACTAAACGGCTACAAGGGTCCTAGTTGGGATGCATGGCAATCTCAGTCCCTTGACTGGCTACAAGAATTAAAGCTCACTAAATAATCACTTTGGATTCGACCATGTCGTGTGACCGACCGGAAAACCAGCTTAATCAGCAAGGTGACGCATTGCCTATCACCGAGGCGACATCGCCTGCATGCGTGCCAGTCTTTAATTGCATCGTCTATGTTAATTACGGAGACAATTCAGTTCATGCTCGCGTAGCAAATCTCGCAGGACTCAGCTGCGATGCAAACAATGAACGCGATGCTCTCGGGAAACTCATTCCACTCTTCAAAACAATGTTAAAAGAGTTCACTGATGGGGGGATTGAGGTACCGTGGGTTGACCCCATCCCTGAAGCAGAATCAGGAGAGCAAGTTCGACTCATTCCCGTGCACCTGTAACTCATGACCACAACGACAGCGTCTGTGCATTATTTTCGGTTTTGAGCTTCGGCGCGAATCTGCTTCTTTACCTCGTTTAGCCGTTCCGGCCAAACAAACGTCGGAGCAGTGCGTGGGTCATATCCTTTTAAATGTCCGACCAGCCGTGTTGGCGCCTTGGTATATACAAGCCGTGTTCTGCCAAAGACCTCTCTGCACAGCTTGGCAAGTCCGGGATCGTATTGAATGAGCTCACGCCTGGTATCAACATAATTGTGATCATGATCCGGCGGTCGGTTATTTCCAAACCAGGACTGCACGCCTTCGGCCCAATACTCAAAGTGATTAACAGAGGCATATTTGGTGCGCCACAAGCCTAGTTGCATGGCACGGTCATACGTTGCCTTAAGCCTATCGTCGAAAGTCGGATCAAGATTCACTAAACCGCGCAGGTGAATATTGTGAGCAAACTCGTGGATCAATATACTCTCTGAGAAATAAGGGTCACCTTTATACGATAGCAAGTTTTCTTCACCAACCGAGCAAACAGGGTCTTCAATCGAGCCACCAAGACCTCTGGCACGAGCATCCATGTAATCTTTTGGAGTTAGATGAGAATGTTCCGGTACATCGGTTGTGAATTCGTTATATGCCATCACAACACATCGAGATTTCGTTTCGACCATGGCCTGTCGCAGATCCGGTCTCCGTGAAAGCATCATATTTATAAGAAATGCAGCTTCCTTCAATGCGTAGTCATTTACGTTCTCTGATCCAAGCACCGGATAGCCACTGGCACTAACATGCTTCTTATAAAAGGGATCTAGTTCTAAGTACGCCGGTGGCTCACTGATTTCAAACTCGGGCGTCTCATGTTTGCGTTGTGCACGTGTTTGACTGAATGTACTGCTGAATAAGACGACCAGCACAAGAAATTGAATTGATAGCTTCATAGTCTATTTACTTTTTCATTTGCTCGATCCATTGCCGGATAACCGAAACAGCTGCTTCATCCACTTCCGTTGTCGCAATGATCGGCATTTGACCTGTACCTCTTGTCGTTATGCGCTTAAACAACACTGACTTGTCCGGATTGCCGGGAGTAATCAGCTTTCCAGCTTCCACTCCTTTGAGCCCGTGAAGCGGTACTTCGTCAACCACGTTCATTTCGGTCAGTGAACGGCTGAATTCAAAATGCATTTGAGAGTTGCCTCCCCCTGCCCCCACATGACACTGTGCGCAATTTGAAAAGATGTAAGACCTCGCTCGTGTTTCAATGGAAGCCGTTTCATCCAGCAGGTCTGCAAGTTTTGGCACACCTTCGCCACCATGTGCAAACAAACCATCATTGGCGACACCACGTTGTTCACTTGCCGGCTTGGCGGCCGATGCAGCGGCCGATGCACTCTCTTTATCAAACGACCGGAGCATCTCTCGATGATTTGCAAACGTAGACACCTGAGGTTTGGTGTTCACTGTCACACGACCGGTTCTGTGCAAGAACGATAATTGATTCTCAACATGACTGCCGTAGTCAATGTCCTTGTTTAGCTGCACGGTCTGCAATCCAAGCACATAGTTAGCTGCACGTGAGTGGCACATCATACACTCGCTACGACTTGGGTAACGCCAGTTTTTCGTTTTGGCACCATTCACGGTCTTAATCTGAAACGCTTCATCACGCCCTTCATCTGCAACCAGTACTGCGTCTGTCTGGTTTCGATTCCAGCGGTATGAGTATCCAACCCATTCGTTTTGCTGCTTGGTCAAAAAGCGAGTTTCGATCCAGCGTCTCGATGATGGATCTCCCTCCGTCATTTCTAATGAGAACGATTTAACGATTACGGTCTTTTCAGGAAAACCCCATGGCCCGGTGTCACTAGCTGTAATTTGATCTTCCTAATCCGTTAACACGATATATCGCGTCTTTCCGGCTCCGTCCGACCAAAGCGGACTATTTACATCGTAAGGAATCGCGCCATTTACAAGAGTATGTGTTGAAACGTCGTCGAAGATCCCGGAATCGCTTAGCCGTTTTGGAAACGATTTTGAATAGTCCGGTTGGTCATTGGGAACAAGCGAGTGGATCGAACCCCCGCCTTGATAGTCCAGAACAAGTATGTCGCCATCGGGATCTTCCACAAAATCAGCTATTGCCATTTGCGAGTCGGCGATCTCTTGATGATACGTTGCACGTTTTCCGTTGTGCCTACCGGCCCAGATCTTACCGGTTGAATAGTCACCGTAAATGTATGCGCCTCGGAGGGACGGATATTTATCACCTTGGTAGACGATTCCACCGGTCATAGACCTCGCTTCCGAATGTGGGTGTTCAAACGCAGGCTTGGTGTGTGGGTCTGGTCCAAGCTGTCGTTCGAGATAGAAAGGATAACTTCCTTCATAAACACTCCATCCCCAGTTTGCTCCACGCCTCACGAGATAGATTTGCTCCCACAAGTCCTGACCGTTGTTTCCGATCCAGATCTGACCGGTTTTGGCATCGGTCGTCATTCGCCACGGATTTCGCAACCCGTACGCATACGTTTCAGGAGCCGTTCCAGCGCGGCCTACAAATGGATTGTCTTGTGGAATGACATAGCCTTTATCCTCCGGTGCACTATCAACATCCAACCGAAGTAGTTTGGCTAGTAAGTGATCAAGTTGTTGACCTGCCAGATTTGTATCTGAGTCCGTAGTTCCATCACCCGTCGTCACATACAACATGCCGTCATGGCCAAAAGTTACGGCAGCACCGTTATGACCGTTCGATGGCCACTCAACAATCAGTTTGTGGGAATCAGGATCGATCACACCATCCTTCACGGTATACCGGCGTACATGGCACTTCGAATCGGCTCCTGTTACGTCGTTGGTTCCGAAGAAGATCTGGCCGTTTTCTTCATAGTTCGGGTGGAAACAGAGGTTGTATGCGAGATCCTCCATTTTGAGCATTTCTGTTACTGCTCCGCTCTCTTTATCTACTCGTACGATTCTACATTTGCCGTCCGGGTTATCCTGGGTGATCGCAATAAATTCATCCGTACCCGGTTCAATGGCCAGGAACATCGGGGTACCGAGTTCAAAGTGCTCGTATTTCGGTACGGCCTTGAACGCTGGAGGTGGCACGGGTGCACCAATTACTTTGCTGCCGGCCACATGAAACCGGCCTTGATGTTGAGCCGGACCGACAAACTGAATGGTGCGATAGTCCTTACTGAAATGAAAATCGTGTTTGGTGAGCGGTGCGGAACTGGACAACTCAGGCTCAAGATCGGGCAGGTAATCATAGCGACAAAGTGCAAACTTCCAAGTTTCATCGACAGCGGGACGACCACCAGTGTGCATCATGTCGCGCCACCGAATTCGACCTTCCACCTGCCATCCTTTGGAATCCACCGTTGGCTTGGCCACAACTTCGTACTGAAATGTGTCTGCCCCCAATTGCTGCTTGAATAACTCGCCTTGATTCTCGCGATTAGGCCAGTAGATATCGAATGTCGTGCCAAGGGGATTTACCTGAAACTCGTAATAGCCCTGGTGCTCATCCGACGGACGAAAGAACAATTCAAATACATCTTCATGCCAAAGAAAATCGTCGTGGTTCTTCAATGCGGCCACGAGTGCCGCATCTTCCATTTCTGCTGCAAAATATAGATAGTCAAGATCCCATGCCAGTTTGGCGACGGTTTGTGCTTTGGCCTTTTCGCCGTTTCCGCCTGGTACAAGAAACTCACCAACGGGTGATGAATCACTCCAAATGGATTCATCAATGATGCCATCCACTTTAACAGGGGTGATGGAGTATAAGCACTTATAAGGAGCCGGGGCGGCTTCTTCGCCGAAAGCATGCTGAGCAAAAACGGAAGCAAAAACGACCAATGTAATCGTACAAACTGTTTGGATCATCGTGGCTAGACTCGAGTTAGAAGCTGACTAGTTTCAAGCCCACATTGTACCATCAATCCAATCACCACTTTATCTGAGGCAACCAAGGGGCAATTCTTCACTCATATCACCTGTCAGGACGTGCCATAACCCGATCATCTAGATGATTGCGTATAACCCTTACAGGTTAAACCTCGCCCGGAAAATACATCCATTTCGATTTATGTAGATGCAACACTGGCTGGTCGATTAGCATTCGAATTAACTCACTTGAAGGCCGCACACGTACCGAACACAACTTTATTTAAGGTGTTTCAGAATATCCAGGCCCTTACAAATACATACGGATCCCGCAGCAGCTTGAAACTCAATACTACAAAACCACCACGTGTGATTGCCACGTTTCACCTAAAAAACTCCGGTTATCTGTGTCTTTGCACATCAACAACGAATTTTTTTTTGATTCTTAATATTCTTTTTTTCGACTTGTTCCGAAAAACATAGTACGCGGATACGAACGTACACGCGTTAAAAGGTTTAGCAGAATATTTCAGTGAAACACTCACACACTGAAACGGATGAAACGGATGAAACGGATGAAACGGATGAAACGGATGAAACAGGTTTCTAGTAGGCTAATTATCTGCGTAGGATTGTGCTTCGGATTACCACTTGCAGTCATTGGACAGCAACCGGCGGTCGCTGATATTCAAAGTCAATTAAACGAACAAGCGGCAGAAATTGCAGCACTACGTGAAGCGTTAGAGGGTAAGGTAGACAACGGAACGTCACGAAATTCAGTCAACCTGAATGGGCGTATTCATGCCGATTACTGGGGATTCCCGAATCATGATTCTGTTATCGACACCCTTGAATCAACAGGGTCTGGCGACATGGACGGGCCTCAAGACCGGATTGGCTTCCGACGTATGCGATTCGGTGTTAAGGGTGATATTGCACCGAATATGGGTTACAAAATCGAAATGGAATTCGCTGGTGGTAACAATTCGGAATTTCGTGATGCCTACCTGAGCTGGAAAGGCCTTCCTGGGTTAAATACTCTCCAACTTGGTAACCAGAAACGTCCTTACGGTTTGGATCACTTAAACAGTAGCCGTTACAACGTGTTCCTGGAACGTCCGTTTGTCATTGAATCATTCAATGCAGACTGTCGTCGCATGGGACTCGTTTCATACGGACTCTCCGATGACCAGTCATACAACTGGCGATATGGCGTATACAACACCGAACTCATGCAGAATGACGGTCAACATATCAATGACCACGTTCAGCTTGAGTTCGCCGGCCGGCTTGCAAAAACCTTCCGTTACGAAGACGACGGGCGGGATTACAGTCACTGGGCTGTTTCAGCAACAACCGCTGCTGTAGATGGTGGTTCAAATGAAACTCGCTTCCGTCATCGTGCAGAAGCTCGACACGCAGGCCGTTGGCTAAACACCGGTAGAGTGCCTGATGCGAATAACTATGAGCTTCTCGGACTCGAATACGTTCGAAACATCGGACCCCTTCAAGTTGTGGCTGAATACCTAAATGTCTGGCTACACACTGATTCAGCACAAACGGCCAACTACCACGGTGGTTACGTCTACGCTGCATACTTCCTAACAGGCGATCACATGTCCTGGAGCCGTAAAAGCGGTACACTTGGACGCATCAAGCCTATCAACGAATTCATCAAAACCAATGATGACGCTGAACAAGGCATGGGTGCATGGCAGATAGCTGTTCGCTGGTCATGGGCAGACTTCACTGAATCCAGCACGGTTGCAACTCAATCGAATCCGGAGGAGTTCGGTGTTCTTTCTGATGCGTTAACCGTTGGCTTGAACTGGTACTGGAATCAAAATGCACGAATGCAGTTCAACTGGAGCAACGGTGATATTGAAAACGCTGCCGGCGGCATTGGTCGCTACGATATCGTAGGTGCTCGATTCATGGTTGACTTCTAGACCAACGAGTCGCAAAGCTACAAATGCTCAAAAAGAATGAGTATCCCAAACAGGGCTTTTGAAGTAACTCAAAAGCCCTGTTTTCTTATGCACTTCAATTTTTAAGTGGAACACTTAGCGACTTCTTAATCACATGCATCTTCACTTCTTGTTCGCTGCCATTTACCCAATGATTTGTGAGCATTTTTTTCACAAACTCTTAACAATTCGCTATTACAACGAAAACAATATAGTTGTTATAAATATGTCTAATATCCTATGACTCACCCCTAGTTCCCACCTTGGCTTTTTGCTCCCTTTGATCGCTGGGCCATCTCTGCACAACAAAAGAACATAATTAAATTTAGCTTCTTAAAAGAAAACCATGAGCACGATTGACACTCAACAAGTTGATAATCCAAACAAATTCAAAGCTGACTTTCTGGCCGGTCTTGTCGTATTCCTAGTAGCACTGCCTCTCTGTTTGGGGATTGCAGTGGCATCTGGTGTACCACCCGCTGCTGGACTGCTAGCAGGCATTATTGGTGGCTTGGTAATTGGCCCACTTAGTGGATCAAGCACAAGCGTAAGTGGCCCTGCAGCCGGTTTGGTCGCAATTGTTCTGGCTCAGGTCGACGCGCTTGAGGGATTTGACAAATTTATAGTTGCAGTATTCCTTGCTGGGATAATGCAGCTCGCAATGGGATTAATGAAGGCCGGTTCACTCTCCGCTTTTTTTCCGGCAAGTGTGATTCGAGGACTTCTGGCAGCGATTGGTGTCATCCTGATTCTTAAGCAGATTCCGTACTTCTTTGGTACCGATCCAGACGCCTCATTCTTCGAAGAAAATTCGGAAATGGCTCAAGGTTTTTTTGATAGTGGCCTCTTTCAACCGGGTGCGATGCTTATCAGTATTCTTTGTATTCTGGTACTTATTTATTGGAAGCGCATTGACTTCCTTAATAAATCATCATTTCCAGCTGCCCTGGCTGTTGTCGTCCTAGGAATCGTAATTCAATTCGGATTTCAGCAGGGTGGACTCGGGGAAAAATGGGAGATCAAACCAGAACATAAAGTAGAAGTTCCCGTGCTCAACACCATGTCTGATCTTCTGGGTGACTGGCAAACTACAACAGATGCGAGTCCGAATGACACTGCAACATCAGGTATCGACGCTGCGGTTGCGACAGAAGGTACGACTGATTCAGATACAAGTGAGGACAGCGCAGCCGCGACACCCGAAAAGGATGGAAATGCATCAACGGAATCTAAGTCATGGCTGACAAAGCCTGACTTTTCGGTACTGTCCAATTGGCGAGTCTATATAGCAGCTCTGACCATTGCAATTGTCGCGTCACTTGAAACGCTGTTGAATCTCGAAGCTGTGGATAAGCTAGATCCAAAGAAACGCCCTTCGCCGGCAAACCGTGAATTATTGGCACAGGGAGCTGGTAACTGTGTTGCAGGGCTCGTCGGTGCTTTGCCGGTGACATCTGTTATCATACGCAGTTCTGTCAATATTCACTCCGGTGTGGAAACCAAGCGGTCTGCGATCATCCACGGAATATTCCTTGTTTGTGCCGTTATCATATTTGCCGGCCTTATGAATCAGATTCCGCTCGCATGCTTAGCAGCAATACTGATCATGACCGGATTCAAGCTGGCCAGCCCCAAGCTGTTTATCAGTCTGTGGAAACAGGGATACCAACAATTTGTGCCGTTTATTGTCACACTGCTAGCAATTGTCTTTACAGATCTGCTAGTTGGCGTAATAGTCGGCCTCGTTGTCGCTCTCATCTGCATACCGATCTTCAACTTTAAGAACGCTATCCAGCTGAAACAAGGTGAATCAAACGAAGACGATGTCATCCGTGTTGAACTGTCTGAAAAGGTCAGCTTCTTGTCCCGCCTGTCCATCAAGAAGACTTTTGATACATTCCAACCGAATTCCACAATCGTCATCGATGGATCAAAAAACTTGTTTATCGATCCTGATACGCTTGAGATGATTGATGACTATGCAAAACGCGTGGGGCCGGACAATCAAGTTAACGTATCCATCGAAGGCTTAGACATGTCACCACTGGAAATGGCTAGTGGCGGTCACTAGTGCATTCACAAAGAACCTCCCTCGGCGTGTGAACTACATGTCGTGGAGCAGAATTATTATACTAGCTAGCTGGATCGAGTAACCTCGTTCACCGGTAACCATATGACTTTTACCATTAGACAATTTCATCGCACCTGAGCTCCGGCTCAATAAAGCCGCCGGTCGGTGGCTATGCATTTCAGGTCAAGCCACCATGACAGACACACCATCAGATAAACCAGCTGAAAACGCATCGGATCCCATCCGCACCTCCGAATCTCAGGATCTCCCTCTGGCTGATTCATCGCGACGTGAATTTCTTAAGCAATCCTCCATAGCTGCGACCACGATCGGCATTAGCGGAGCAGCTCCAGCTAACACCGAATCACCACCTGACGATCAATTAAATCCGCTTTTCCAACCCGAGGAAATGTGGGCAGATCGCATGCAGGCACCAGACGACGGAAAACGCTACGGTTGGTTCATCGATACACGCAGATGCTTTGGCTGCCATGGCTGCGAGGTCAGTTGCAAAGCTGAAAACGATGTGCCACTGGGCAATTTCATTCGACAAACCTTCTATAAGGATGTCGGTGAGTATCCGCAGGTTGCCCGCATGTTTATGCCCATGGCATGCCAGCACTGTGAAGACGCACCCTGCATTAAGGGCTGTCCATGCGGTGCTTTAAAGAAGGGAGCCGGTGGTAGTGTCGTCATCGACTATGACACTTGCTGTGGCCATGCAACCTGTGTCGATGTTTGCCCATATGGCGCTATCTATATGGATCCGGTCGCTAACCAGGCCGTGAAGTGCCACAACTGTTACCACCGCATAGAAGACGATATGGAACCCGCATGTGCAAATACGTGCCCTGCGGATGCCATCTACTTTGGAGATCTAAACGACGAAAACTCCAAGGTATCCAAAGCTCTGAAAGAAGCTGAAGCACAAGAGCTACCTATAACGCAGCTAAGGCCGGAAAAACAAACAAGCCCTCGAATGTGGTTTGCAGGCGACGCCCCTATTGAAATCGAAGAACGCATTCCGGTTGAGGGCGAATCCTACAGTACTGAAGCCTACAACATTTACAACTGGAAAGAAGGAGAGCAAAAGTGAAACGGTCACGACGCGATTTTTTAACGCTTGGCTCACTTACTCTCGGGGCTTTTGGCCTTTCCGGCTGTACTGGTTCGGAACAAAACAAACCCGAGCAAGGTCAATCACAAACGAAGGACGATTCTGATACAGCTAAGGCACCTGTCAGACCTCCATACGGAATCGATATTGAAAAATGGAAACGTGGCAAAGGCATTCCATATCAAATCGGCGACCAACAGATGCCCGGCGTATGTTTGTTACCCGGTCCACAAGCCAAACGCAACTGGCCGGACAAGGACAAATATAAGGACACCGAAAAAATCCCGGGAATGTGCCAACTCTGCAGCACGATCTGTGGAATCATTGGCTACGTCAAAGACGATCGGGTCATCAAGATCGAAGGGAATCCGAACGACCCCAATAGCCGTGGCAAACTCTGTGCCCGCGGTCAGGCGTCATTAAATCACCTGTATCATCCTGAACGGCTCCTTTATCCACTCAAGCGAGTTGGGGAACGCGGCGAAGGTAAATGGAAACGTATCTCGTGGGATGAAGCTCTTGATGAAATCGCTGCCAAGTTGAAAACCATTCGTGACAAAGGTGAGCATAGCGAGTTTGCATTCCATCAGGGGCGACAACGAAGTAAAGATGCCATCAAACGTTTCCTTGATGCTTTTGGCACCAAGACCCAGCTAAGTCATAGGTCCTTATGCTCTGGAAATCGTCGTGCGGCCAATCTCACGTACTTGTGGGAAAGTGACTGGGATCTCAATGATTTTGAAAACAGTAAGTACATTTTGAATTTTGGTTCAAATGCATTTGAAGCACATCAAGGGCATATTCCGTTTGCCAATCGAATCCAAAATGGGCGTTTTAAGAACGGGGCTAAGATGGTCACGTTTGATGTACGGCTCTCCAATACGGCGGGTAATAGTGACGAATGGTTTGCGCCGTTTCCTGGCACGGACGGCGCCGTGGCACTGGCCATGGCTCACTGGATCATCGAACAAAACAAATACGATGCTGATTTTATCAATCAATGGACCAACGTCACGCTTGAGGAGTTGAGAGAACATCTTAGCGCCTATACTCCTGAATGGGCTCAACAAGTGAGCGGCATTAATGCGAACGATATTAAACGCATTGCCATCGAATTCGCGGAAGCAGCGCCCGCAGCTACAACGATGTGTAACCGCGGATCCTCGGCACACCTGAACGGTTACTATAACGATCGAGCAATTAACTTGCTAAATGCGATAGTAGGTAGCGTTGGGAAAAAGGGGGGATGGTGCTGGAGTCCCTGGGGAGGTCTGGATCCGGTCGTGAAAACTCCGGCAATGCCCTCATCAGCTAAGACGTGGAGTGTGCTTGAAGATCCACCCGAATATCCACTCGCAAATGTCTGGCGCCGCATGCGAGTTGGAGAAATTGTCTATCTGTACCTGTTGCAAGGTCGTGCGAAGCTACAGGCCTATATGACATATAATCTCGACTCACCACTTACGTGGCCCGAAGAAAGTCTCACGCAGGAAGTGCTAACAAACGAAGAGCTGATTAACTTCCATGTTTGCATTAATTGCTTCTATAACGAGACAGCTCATTACGCTGATATCGTCTTGCCGTGGACCACATTCATGGAACGGTGGGATCTGGATGCGAGAGCTTCCTACAATCTGCGTCCATATGTTGGCATTCGTACGCCGATGGTTGAACCACTTGGTGAATCTCGAGATATTCGCGATTTCTTTCCCGAACTCGCCCGAAAGATTGGCGACGGCATGGAAGAAGCGTATGAGTACGGCAGTACGCTTGACTACATGCAGACTTGGGCTGAAAACGTACCTGTAAATCCAGACACTCAAAAAGGCGGGTTGGAACGACTACTGGATGAAGGAGCGTGGGAAAATCAGGACCGAGAGCCATTTTATGAACCCTTTAACAAGCCATTGACGGAAGACGA
Organism: Pirellulales bacterium; assembly: GCA_022451045.1. GTDB lineage: Bacteria > Planctomycetota > Planctomycetia > Pirellulales > Pirellulaceae > UBA11883. The sequence goes on from JAKUOW010000006.1 coordinate 38,768, forward strand.
TCTGGCAGGTGCTGAGATCAACGATGAGGGCGTCATCACAAAAGATGGGATCGGGATCGGTATACAGATTGACGGTAAATCGGTTCGAGGATTCATGACTCCCAGTCGAAAATTTGAAATCCGAAGCCTCTTCGTAAATCAAATTGGCAAAAACCAGGACTGCGAAGAGATGATCAAGCAGAGTGGTGTGCTGAAAACGAAAAACCGCCCGGAGACTCATCAGGGTCACGATGTCGAAATCGATCCTTTACCGATTTGGCGGCAGATTGATGAACATGAAAACCTCGATAGCGACGAGCTGATCATGACCAGCTTCAAGTGGAATGTACACAACCACGGTCGCACCATGAATCTCAAATGGCTTGCAGAGATCGTCCACAGCAATCCTGCCTGGATCAACCCGCAAACTGCCGAACAACTTGGGATCGCCGATGGTGATTGGATCGAATTAACCTCGTATCAGTCCCAAATGCTCGAACGAGAACTCCCGAACATCATGCATGGTGAACGTGATGAGAGCGGCCGACTTGTTGTTAGCAAAATGCGAGTCCCTGTAGTAACGATGCCCGGCATCCACCCTCAGGCGATCGCTATGAGTAACTCATGTGGGCATTGGCAGTACACCAACGTGGCCAAAGCTCAAAAACAATCCAACGGTGAGGAACACCTTCAGGGAAGTGATACAGACGGTTACCGTGATGAAGATTGGGAACGCAACATGTGGTGGGAGGATACGTCCGGCGGTGACACAAGCAAATGGAAGCAAAACACTGGTAATGGCTGGAACCAAAACCGACTCATGCCAATTGCTCCCGATCCGATCACAGGACAACAGGCGTTCCACTCGACAATCGTAAAAGTCACCCGATTAGGCTAATAAGAGTCGATATTCAGTTGATTGGTTCAGAAGAATTGAAGTGCTCGCATGAATAGCCCGAAAAACCAAACGGATCACCTTCTTGCTCGTGCCGGGTTATATCAATTCTATGCGAGGCTGATTGAACGTGAGCTCGACATCGAGACTCTCAGCACGTTTAACGCTGACCCGCTGAAATCTGCATTTAATAATCTAAAAATCGAAGTGCCTGATTTAAGTGACGAAACGGTGGAAACTCTCGCAATTGACTTTTGCCACATATTCATTGGGCCCCGCGACTTCGTCCCTCCATATCAATCAGTGTGGGAATCCGGACAATTCGAATCCGCTGCCACAGATTCCATGGCTGAGTATTTGGAAATCATCACGCCCCAATCCAAATATCAATTCAAAGATCATGCTGGGTTACAGCTGGAGATGATGAATTTCATATTGCAACGGCAGCATGACATCCAGGATTGCAGTGACTTAGCAAATGCATTTTTTGCACGACACGTCGAATGGATTGGCAGCATGCTGCATGCTGCGGCAAAGCGATCGGAAACGCCGTTTTATCAATCCGTGCTCAGGGCGGGTGCAGAATTCCTTCGGGATGAGCAATTGGAATTCACCGGTGCATCAACGTAATATTTTCTACGTTGCACCGTTTGAGCATTTGGCATGTGCAACGTTCAGAGTTTGTTGATGGAACAGCATATTCATAAGCTATAATTAGTACTCATCTACAAAACACCGCAATTAATAACAGGTTAGCGCAGACAGCCTTATGTTCCAGTTAATGCCAGGTGCGAGAAGCAGTCGGCCACGTCTCAACCGACGTGACTTGATGCGGATTAGCGCGATGGGTGCACTCGGAACGGGAATGTCCCAGTCAATTCTTGCCGGACAGTCTGATATCGGTACTACCGCATCTGCGAAGAATTGCATCTACATTTTCCTATGTGGCGGTCCATCCCAAATCGACATGTGGGATCCAAAGCCCGATGCTCCTGAACATATACGTGGCGATTTTAAACCGATTAACACAAATGTTCCCGGCATTCAAATTGGCGATCTACTTCCACACACCGCAACTCATGCAGACAAGTTTACGATCATACGGTCGATGCATCATGACACCCAATCTCATGAGCCGGGTATTCTGCGAACATTGCTTGCTGACAAACAACAGCTAAACAAACCATTTCCTGCATCGCCTTCCGACAAGCCAGGGATTGGTGCAATCTTGAGCTATCTATATGGTGCACAGGGGCAATTACCGCCGTGGGTTGTTCTCCCCCGTTACTTCATGACTGGTGATCATTTTTACAAAGGACAAACAGCCGGTTTCCTTGGAAATCAATACGACGCATTTGACGTAAACGCCGCGAAGAAGAATTCACTGCATCGCACAGAATTCAACCTTGAGAACCTTGACCTGTCCAAATCTGGCCAGGATATCAATCGATTGGCTCAGCGTAAGGAATTACTCGACGCTATCGGTAAACAGGGGCTTTCAAGCTCAAACACCGTGCGCACCTTAGATGGCCTGATTGATCGTGCATACGAGCTATTTACATCAGAAAAGATCAAACAAGTTTTTGACGTTAAGAAAGAGAATACCGCCACACGTGAACGCTATGGCATGAATGAATACGGCCAAAGCTTTTTATTGGCTCGACGCCTAGTCGAAGCGGACGTAAGAATGGTGAATTTATTCTGGACCTTTTACGGCAAGGATGGCTGTCAGTTTAATCTATGGGACAATCACGGTTCCAACGAAGTGGAAGTCTGTGGCGGCGTGAACCTTGGCAAAGACATGCTGCGTCACGACTATTGTTGCCCGTCATTTGACAAAGCGTATTCCGCCTTATTAGAGGACCTCGATCAACGAGGTTTGCTCGAATCCACTCTCGTAGTCGTCGTCGGCGAGTTTGGCAGAACGCCTGTCATCAATAAGTCTGCCGGCAGAGATCATTGGTGTGGGGTTTACTCCGCAGTACTGGCAGGAGGTGGAGTCAAGGGTGGTAACATTTACGGTGAATCCGACAACATTGGTGGTTATGTAAAGGACATGCCCGCAACACCGTACGATCTCCATGCAACAGTTCTAAAGGCAATGGGCGTAGCACCGGAAACAGGTATTCCGGATCAAACAGGCCGCCCGGTCCGAGTCACTGATGGCCAACCAATTGATGCGATATTTGGGTAACTCAAGATGTCATCTCTGGCAGACGACTTCACGTCTCAACAATTCACCAACGGCTATGAACTCGTCAATGGCGTTCAGATGAACGCTGAAAACCCTAAGTTCTTTCATATCCCTCCGGATGTACTGAAGCATCAAATCCAAGAAGGTTTTTTCCTGGAAGTGAGGATCGATTCACCAAGATTCTCTGTTCATGAAGGTGCAGATGCCATGTGTACTTGCCCCGTTTGCAACGGAGAAGCAACCAAACCTGTTCTCGGTCACGATCACCCAGCCTCACTCGTCTTGCTTCCACCGCAAAACATCCCGTCACGAGGTTGGGGCGAGGATTTTTGGATACAGGTTGTGGATATAGACGACACAACGATCAAAGGGCGTGTAGACAATCCGCTTGCCGAAACCCGATTGCACGGCATCGAGCAAAATTCAGAACTCCTCTGCACGCTCGATCACGTGCTGGCAATCCATCCTTCGCATCGACTTGATATGGTCAGCAGTATGACACCTGAACAAGTGAAAGAGCTAACAGAATGGCTCGCATCATTACAGCCTGAGTGATCATTACACATCGGCCGGGCGTCCAGTCGACCTGATTTCAAATGGCACTCCATTCGCAGTGCAAAGCTAGAGACTGGATTCTTAAATAGGCGACATGAAACTCTGCTACGTGTCGGATTTCAGAGGACTCTATACAGCTGGACTCTCTATAATAATTGAGTACATATCCCCCACCTAAATCTCCCTACCTGATGCGAACACTCGTAATAATACTACTGGCTACCCAATTCTGCAGTGCCGATGAACTCTCGTTTGAAACTGACGTGCGACCGATCCTTAAAGCACATTGCTTTCATTGCCATGGTGAAGACGGTGAACCTAAAGGCGAGCTTGATCTGCGTTTACGCAAGCTAATCGTAAAGGGAGGTGAATCCGGCCCCGCCATCGATCTTGCGGATCCACGCAGCTCTTTGATTCTTGCTCGAATAGAGTCTGGCGAAATGCCACCAGAAGACAAGAACCTCAGTAATGTTGAGATTGAAATAATGAGGCGGTGGGTCGCAAATGGCGCAAAAACTGCCGGTGCAGAGCCTGAATCCATCACGGATGACTATTTCACAAAGTCCGAACAAAGTTTCTGGGCGTTTCAGCCTATAAGCCGACCTCCTATTCCCAGCATCACGGGTTCACATGCCGCGTCTGCAATCGACAACTTCATACGAGCCAGGCTTAACGAACAACAGCTCACACTGTCACCCACTGCAACAAAAATTGTGATGATTCGACGTCTCTACTTTGACTTGCTAGGACTACCGCCAACACCGGAAGCGGTAGATGCATTTGTCAACGATGACTCACCAACGGCATACGACCAATTGGTTGATCGATTACTCGCATCACCACGTTACGGCGAGCGATGGGGCCGACATTGGTTAGACGTAGCAGGCTACGCCGACTCAGAAGGATATGTGGATAGCGATCCGGTTAGACAATGGGCATTCCGATATCGTGACTATGTCATTAAAAGTCTCAACCAGGACCTACCATTCGATGACTTCGTCATTGAACAACTAGCTGGGGATGAGTTAATTCCTGCACCCTATGAGAACTTAAGTAATGATGAATTACATCTATTGTCAGCAACTGGTTTCCTTCGCATGGCACCTGACGGTACCGCTGCCGGAGGAATCGACCAGGAAGTCGCCAAGAATGAGACGATCGCGGACACAATCAACATTGTCACCACCTCCCTAATGGGAATGACGGTCGGTTGCGCCCGGTGTCACAACCACCGCTATGATCCCATCAGTCAGAAGGATTACTACCGTCTGCGTGCCGTGTTCGCTCCTGCGTTGGACTGGAAGTCCTGGCTGGTACCAAATTTGCGGCGAATCTCGCTTTATACACCGGAAGATGTGGCCAAACGTAACGAATTGGAAGCCAAGGCAAAAGCTGCGGAAGCAAATCGCCAGACAGTTATCGATAAGCACATTGCGAGAACACTGTATGAAGAGCTATTCAAGATTGAAGAATCAATCCGTGAAGCATTGAAAACCGCCTTTGAGACAGCAACCGCTGATCGAACACAAGAACAAATCGACTTGCTCGCAAAGCATCCGAACATTCAAAACATTTCCAGTGGCTCGCTTTATCTTTACAGTCGGAAACGAGCAACGCGAGCAGACGAGCTACTAACGATAGCCTCGTTACTCGAATCTACACGGATCAAGCACTTACAGGCGGAACTAATCGCCAAACTACCGGAAGATGAAAAGCCTGTTGCCGACGCTGCCTTGGCCACAAAACCAGACGATCGTACGGAAGAACAAGTAAGCTTCCTTGATAATCATCCGGAATTATTAGTCACGAATGAGACGCTTAGTAAGACAGATCCGGAAACTGCTGCAAAAGTAGCGGAAATACGCGCTGCTGCAGACGTATGCAGGAAAACCGACTCAAAGAAAGAGATGGATGACCTGCAAAAGATCGTTGATGATATACGGGAAGAAATACCTGTAGAAGAATTCGTGCGGGCACTTACTGAACCAGCAAATCACACACCAGAGACGTTCTTATTTAGACGAGGAGATCACCGTTCTCCTGGGGAAACTGCAATCCCACCTGGCGATTTAAGTGTATTGGGCATTACGTCCCCAGTTGAGATTCCCTCAAACGACCCAGCGATTCAAACAACCGGCCGCCGTTTGAATTATGCCCGTCACCTAACCAGTGATTCACATCCGCTCCTCGCCCGAGTCATGGTAAATCGTATTTGGTATCACCACTTTGGAAACGGGTTTGTAAACACAACTGGCGATTTCGGGTTCCTGGGTGAACGTCCGAGTCACCCGCAACTACTGGACTGGCTTTCTCGAGAATTCATTGAGAGCGGTTGGCAGATCAAGCGATTACATAAACTCATCGTTACCTCCGAGACGTACAAACAACAGTCCGTGAGAAATGGACAGCTGGACGAGGTAGATCCGGATAACCGCCTGTTTGCCAGACAGTCTATCCGACGCATCGAATCAGAGGTCCTTCGTGATGCAGTCTTATCGGCTACAGGTAAAGTCAGTGGCAAGATGTTTGGTGAACCGGTTCCTGTGATGGAAGATGCCGTTGGGCAAATCGTATTAGGAGAAGAAGATTTAGACGGCGAAAGAAAGCCACGTGCTGCCGGCAGTCTAGGAGAAGAAGAGTACCGTCGAAGCATTTATGTGCAGGTACGTCGAAGCAGGCCTTTAGGGGTATTGGAGACCTTTGACATTGCTACCGTAGCACCGAATTGTACAAAAAGAGCGACATCCAACGTGGCACCCCAGTCCTTGCTGTTAATGAACAGTGATTTCATGGTTAAATACTCCGGAGAATTCGCTCAGCGTCTAGTCTCCGAGTTTCCAGATGACTTAAACGCTCAACTTACACGAGCATGGCGCATTGCGTTTTCCGAGGTACCGACTAATGCGTTGGTCGATAGCTTGTTGCAATTTCACCGTGAGCAAGTTGACGTGATCCGTAAGGATGAACCTGAGCTCAATGACAGCGAATCTCACGAAAGAGTATTGGCAATCATTTGTCAGGCAATACTTGGATCTAACCAATTCATTTACATAGACTGATCAGACATGACCAACTCAATTGACCATCTGGACTCCACGAGACGTCACTTTCTGGCAAAGCTGGCCATAGGCAGCGCACCTGCAGCATTGGCATGGTGCACACAAATGGCTGCACGCGCAGAGCCCGTGAAGCCAGATCTTGGCATTCGCAGCTTTGACTTAAAAGCGCGCAAACCACTGAGCACTCCGAAAGCTTCGGCCATGATCTCCATGTTCATGCAAGGTGGGCCGAGTCAGGTGGATCTATTCGATCCAAAACCTGAACTTAACCGCAGACACTTGCAGGACTTCCCGGGCAAAATCAAATATGACGATGCTGCTGGTGCTAGCTCTCGCATACTCGGTTCGCCATGGAAGTTCACACAGCATGGCGAGTCCGGAACTCCACTATCGGAACTCCTGCCAGGTCTCTCTGAAGTTGTTGATGACATATTGGTCATCCGTTCCATGCATACGGGTGTCAATAATCATGGTCAGTCTATTCATGCGATGAATAGTGGGCGAACCCAACAAGGCAGACCATCGCTTGGTAGCTGGCTGACATATGGACTTGGTGCTCAGACTCAAGACCTGCCTGCATATGTAGCCATGACGGATCCGAAAGGCCTGCCTGTTGAGGGAGTATTAAATTGGTCCAATGGCTGGTTACCCTCGTTATTCCAGGGAACCGTTGTCCGACCTGTTGAACCACGCATTCTCAATCTTCAGCCACCAGAGACTCTACAAGGTAAGCGGCAGGAGAGTTTTCTTGGGCTACTACGGGATTTAAATAGGAACCATAAATCCACACGCAATCGTGAACTGGAGCTGGATGCTCGAATTGCGAATCTGGAACTCGCAGCCCGTATGCAAACGGCAGCACGTGAGGCACTGGACATAGCTCAAGAAACTGCTGCAACGCATGAAATGTATGGCCTCAACAATCCGGTTACCGAAGAATTCGGAGCCAGATGTCTCATCGCAAGACGGCTCGTCGAGCGAGGAGTTCGGTTTGTCCAGCTGTATACCAAAAATCAATACTGGGATCACCACAGCTCAATCATCTCTTCGCTTCCCAATTCTTGTAATAAAGTAGACGTTCCAGCCGCTGCATTAGTTAAAGACCTGAAACAGCGGGGCATGTTGGATACAACCGTCGTTCATTGGGGCGGTGAAATGGGGCGATTGCCCGTCATTCAAAACGATGATGGTATCGACCGATTTGGACGTGACCATAACACTTACGGCTTCAGCATGTGGGTGGCTGGTGGCGGATTCAAAGCGGGTGCTACCTATGGTGCCACCGACGAATTCGGCCACCATGCCGTGGAGAACATCGTCAATCACTTTGATTATCACCGCACGTTGTTGCATCTATTTGGGCTTGATGCTGAGTCGCTTACGTACAAGCTAAACGGTCGTGAGCAGTCACTGCTAGATGGCCAGCCTGGGGAAATCGTGCACGACTTGTTGAGTTAGCCATACGCCCTGCGGCCGAGTGCCTTCTTACTGGTCGGGCGTCAGTGGTGGTTGCTCTGTGGCGACCGAGTAATCCCGTTCTTCAACTGGTGGATGCCCAAGTGGACCAAATGTTCCAAACTCGTCACACTGATCGAGCCCTGGCACAAATTTAACCGTGATACCGTCACTTGATACAGTGCAATACTGAAAGCCAAACCGAGTATCCGAATCATCCCAGCGGTCTGCGAGCTGAGCCGTGTTTCCTGCTGCCTGAGTCCGATACACGCGTATTCCATCTACTACTTGAACAGGCCGGCCAGTATGCACGTGACCACAAAATAGAATCTCGACGCCTGAAGTTTTCAAGCAGTCCCACATCCGTTGTCGGTGTGGGGGATTGATAGAGAAGTACCAATTATCCCACTGTTCTCCATTCGTGTGATCCCAGTTTGGCTCGTCGAGTGACTCCATGAATGGCCAGTAGTGCATCACTGCAACATGATGCCTATAACGGGGCAAATCCGGTAGTGATTCCATAAATCCCCAAAACACATCTTCATGCGGTAAGCCCGACCCGGCGACCGCAGCATAAAAACCGGTAAACCTCACTTCCTTATGAACAAATGTCCATTGAATGGGCCCGAAGTACTCCGCAAATAGATCCAATCGATCTGCAGTCATATTTAGATCGGGATCATGCCAACCGAGTCCCTGAGGATCCCATCTTGGCTTAACACCATTCACCAATGCATGCTTGTTACCAACATCCATGTTGCCAGGTATACAGTGCACAGGAAATGGCATAGACCCGAGATCATCACGGGCCTGTTCATATTCAAACTCATGCGTCTGGCCGTCTCGGGTAAAGTCACCACCGTGTAGAAGTAGGTCGGCATCAATAGCTGCAATCTGTTGTTTGATGGCTGCCCATCGCTTGTTAATTGCCGGGCGAAAGCGATACGATCGGGGTGTACCAAGATGGCTGTCATTTACGTGAAGGAATATCCATGGATCGAATTCGACAGACACTAAATACGTCTCCAAAACAAGCTAGGACAAAATGTCGTTCACAATATTGCCATGAACATCCGTTAGCCGATAATCCCGCCCCTGGAACTTGTACGTAAGCTGCTCGTGGTCAATCCCGAGCAAATGCAGAACGGTTGCGTGTAAATCGTGCACGTGCACACCATCTGTAGCGACATTTACGCTGTAATCATCGGTGGTGCCATACGTTGTACCACCTTTTATGCCACCGCCGGCAAGCCACATTGAGAAACAACTCGGATGATGGTCTCGACCGTAGTTCTCAGGTCGCAATGCACCCTGAGAGTAAATTGTCCGACCAAATTCACCACCCCAAATGATAAGCGAATCATCAAACATTCCACGTTGCTTTAAGTCTTTGATCAGAGCTGCAGAAGGTTGGTCTGTATCTTTACACTGGCCTCGCATTGCTCCGGGAAGATTACCATGATGGTCCCATCCCTGATGGAACATCTGAATAAATCTGACTCCTGACTCTGCCAAGCGACGTGCAATCAGGCAGTTGTATGCGTAGGTACCTGGTTTAGTCGCTTGCGGACCATATAAGTCCAATACATGCTGCGGCTCGTTACTTAGATCAAGCAACGCAGGTACAGACATTTGCATTTTGAAAGCCAATTCATATTGGCTAATACGCGACTCAATTTCAGGATCTCCGACTTCATCGAACCGAATTCTGTTCAATCGACGTAATTGATCGAGCATCAGCCGACGATCTTTCTCATCGAGCCCTTCCGGATTCTGTATATCCAGCACAGGATCGCCCTGATTACGGAACTTTACCCCCTGGTACTGGCTGGGAAGAAATCCGCTGCCCCACAATCTGTCGTATAGAGGCTGGCCACCGGGTTTACCAGTACCACGTGAGCTCATCGCTACAAATGACGGAAGGTTATCACTTTCACTTCCTAACCCATAACCAATCCATGAACCAATGCTCGGTCGACCGGGTAGTTGTGAACCGCTCTGCAACATCGTAATTGCTGGGTCATGATTGATGGCTTCCGTGTACATAGACCGGATCACACAGATGTCATCAGCGACACTACCCAGGTGCGGTAAAGCCTCTGTCATCCAGGTTCCACATTCTCCATAAGGTTTGAACTCAAACGCCGTGGATGCGACTGGGAATTTTGCCTGCGCATTGGACATCGTCGTCTTGCGATCGTCAGGATAGACACTCTTAGGTACTTCTTCTCCAAAACGGTCTTTTAGCTTGGGCTTGTGGTCATACAAGTCCATTTGAGCGGGGCCACCAGATTGAAACAGATAGATCACCCGCTTTATCCTTGCGGGGAAGTGCGGTAGATCCGCAATCCCGCCAACTCTGTTTCTCTCATGGAAATTTGGGTCCGCCGCCGTTGAATCATTTGCCAACAGAGACGCGAGTCCGACTACTCCGAGCCCCGTTGACGTGCGCGACATGAAGTAGCGCCGATTGATCAGGTCTGCTTGTGCAGGTGTTTTCATCATGGCTTCACCACCGCTTCGTCAAGATTCAGGATCGTCGACGCAACTATTGTCATTGCTGCAAGTTCAGAGTCGTTTAGGCGATCACTGTGCTTCGATTCCCCTGTCGCAAGCAACTTGGTAGCGCGTTCCGGCTCTTTATCGAATCGCACTTGCATTTGCTGATACAGGTCCGTCAGCAATGCCAGTTCATCGTCGGTTGCCCGACGAGCCAGCACCATTCTGAATCCCAACTCGATACGCTGTTCAATTGCACCATCACTTGATAGCAATATTCGCTCAGCAAGGTTCCGCGCAGCTTCTACGAAGATGGTGTTGTTCATCAATGTAAGTGCCTGCAAGGGCGTGTTTGTACGCTCTGTTCTGACGATACATACCTCGCGAGACGCTGCATTAAAGGTCATCATCGTTGGCGGAGGAATGGTACGTCGCCAATAGGTGTATACGCTTCGTCGATATAAGCTATTACCGGTATCCTGTTTATATGTGTTGTTGGAAATAGCTCTCCAAATCCTCGGTGGCATATATGGTTTGACCGATGGCCCGCCAAAGTTGTCGACCAACAAGCCGCTGGCCATTAGTGCCTGATCCCGCAATGCGAATCCAGTAAGCCGAACACGAGGGCCCCTCGCAAGCAACTGATTCTCCGGATCTTCCTTGTAGAGTTGCGAATCTACATGTGAGGACTGTTGATAGGTGGCACTCATCACTATCGACTTTATCAGCCGCTTTATGTCCCACCCGTGTTTCATAAAATCTGATGCCAGATAATCAAGGAGCAATGGGTGTGTTGGATGCGATCCCTGAGTTCCAAAGTTTTCGCTGCTTATCACCAAACCAGTACCAAACAATTGTTGCCAAATCCTGTTCACCGCAACACGTGAAGTCAGTGGGTTATTCGGACTGGCTAGCCATGTGCCGAGTTCAAGACGATTGGCAGGCTGAATTTCCAAATCTGGTGCCAGCACATTTGGCACCCCTGGTGAGAGCGGCTGCGATTTATCAGGAAGATTATACTGACCTCGTTCTAACAAATATGTATCTCGTGGCTCATCCATTTCATGCATGATCATCAGAGTGCCCTGTCCACCGGCTTGAGGACGCTTTAGGCCGTTGCCATTGTCATTTTCACGGGCACGTCTAAGCTTCACTTCCTCTGGCACCTGAAACTTATTCTGTTCTTCGGTCAGATTTGGCCAGCTATCCGGCACCGATATAAATGGAGGGCTGTTGCCATTATTAGGTCCTACACCCCATTCAGGGACATTATTGAAATAGGCAAATAGCTGATAGTATTCTCGCTGTGACACAGGATCATACTTATGATCATGGCACCGTGCAAATCCAATCGTCAGTCCAAGAAAGACTGTGCCAAACGTATCCACGCGATCTGCAACATTTTCAACGTGCCATTCATCCGGAATAGAGCCATCCTCAGAGTTGATGCGATGATTTCTACAAAAAGCAGTCGCGATTTGCTTTTTAAGAGTAGCACCCGGCATCAGGTCACCGGCAAGCTGCTGAATCACAAACTCGTCATACGGCATATTCTCGCGAAATGCCAGAATCACCCAATCTCGCCAGGCATGATGATAGCGATATCGATCATTTTGATATCCGTCTGTATCAGCATAGCGAGCTGCTTCCAACCAGCTCACTGCCATGTGTTCTCCATATGCATCTGACCGTAACAGCTCATCAATATATATTTCGATGGCAGAGTCGCCGGTATCACTCATCAGTTCATTTATTTTTTCGACCGTCGGTGGCAATCCTGTCAGATCAAGACTCAATCTGCGGATCAGCGTTTCTTTATCAGCCTTGGCAGTTGGCTTTAATCCTTCTTGCTTTAACCGTGCGAGGACGAACCGATCTATATCACTTTGCACCCATCGGCTTCCTCCGACTCTTGGTGGCGTTGGATCTGCAATTGGCTGGAATGCCCAATGCATTTCAAATTTCGCGCCATCCTTAATCCACTCAGCTATCAACTCTTTTTGCCGGACACTCAACTGCAGTTTCGAATCAACAGGAGGCATTTGTTGCTCGGGATCTGATGTAGTTATTCGGTGTAATAACTCGCTCTGATTTGGCCGTCCTGCTCGAATTACCGTCGCCAGAGATTCCGGATCATCCAATCGCAATTCTGCCTGCCGGGCAGCCTCATCCGGACCGTGACATTGAAAGCAGTTTTGCGAGAGGATCGGCCTAATATCGCGGTTAAAGTCCACCGCATTTGCTACATCCACACATAAGAGCGCGCAAACAGCCGAACACCAGAGAATCATGTTTTGCTTGGACATCGATTTACGGTAAAAGACGAATCAGGATAGGTCGTCAATAATAACGCATTATCGCATGAAACGAGCATTTTGTCAGATGTCATATTCATACGATTGATGATGAAGTAGCTGGAAATAAGACGCTTGGTGATGAAGTATTTCACCGGCGTTTTTATTACTCATAAATCTGTACTTCATTCAATCCACCACCAATGGCCCAAAATGAATCGATCAGGATCTTCACACTATGCGCTTTTACCGAATCAAATTCGATATCTTGCCAACCATCTCCAAATGGCACCTTTATGCCTGGTTCCAGCATCCCATCAAACGTCGCTCCATAGCGACCAAAGTGTTCGGGGTATTTAAAGGCCTGCTCAAACGGGCGGTCTAGTGCCTTTCCAAATTCCCGGTGTTTCTCATCCACAACCGTGCCCAATTCATCGAGCAATTGCACCCGAAACTTCATGGTCGCATAGTCATTGAGCCCCGCGTTGGAAGTATTGAGGACACGCACGAGTGAGATTTGCCGTTCGCGTGGCAGGTCTAGCTGTACCCAACCAGGCTTACCGTATGGCAAGAGCCAGTAGGTAGGTCGCACATAAAACGGGAAAGACTCCATTTCATGTCCAAACAAGGGCCGCTTTTCCATCCCATAACCACCGTGACCGGTGGTAAACAGGGGCTCCTGCGTATAATCCAGCCTCCCATCAGCGGGAAGCTCCCATGTTTTATCGTCAATTATCTTCGACGGTGGAAATCGGCCGTCCCGATATCCGGATGCAGTCACCTTGGCACCAAGCGCATGATTCCTTTTTAGGATGGAATCACGCTCATCTACTATCTCAGCAATCAAAGGTGCCAGACCATCACGCAACGTTTCCTGACTCTTAAGCGTGTTACTCTCGACACTGGCGGCAGACTCATCTGGCTGAAATCGAAGATTCTCACCAGCTACATGGAACCCATTTCCTAAAGGGTATGTTCTGCCAAACATTGTCATTTCAGTGGCACCATCTACCGACGCGCGAATACTGGTAATTTGCCCACCACGGGTCAAGCGGATGGAGATGTCGAGTGGACCAGCGTTTTTCAGAATCTCCTGACCTTCCAATTCCAGGTATTCCGCTTTTCGCAAGTAAACATGGGTAACAACATCATCGTCATCCACGCGAACCCATGCTAACTCGGCTATCACCGTACCCCATTGAAACTTTGTCGGTTCATAAGCGTTAGCAATAATCCAGTCCTGTGCGAACTCTGTTTGCTTGATCATGCCAATACTGGCACCACCACTTTGCGAAAATACCATCGCAGGCGAGTCAGTCCCCTTTCTTAGTGGGTGGAGAACCGCCACAAACGTCTCGTCCGTCTTTCGTTCCACAACTCCAACCGGTTCGATTTCTATCGAGCCAATTTCCAACACGGAGTCATCATGAATCTTTGTCGGCGGATGCGAGTACTCTCCGGCCAACAAGGCGCCCTTAATCTGACTGACGTTGATGTTCTCCGAGACGTCAAAGTAAACCCATTGAGTCCATAACCAAGGTGTCGTTTTTGTAAATGACCGTGGATCTCGGATGCTTAACGCCGAAGGTTTTTGATATTCCGATTTACCGTCAAGCACGACATCGCCATTTTGATTCAGCAGACTAAAGTTCAAACGCCATGCGAGGTTTTCGTAGACGGCTAGATCTGTCTTACTAAATTGCATACGCATTCTGTAACGCACACCTGAACGGAGAGATTCATTCACTACAAATCCATTTAGCGATTCGTCTTGGGATTTGACCAGATTTTCCCGTCCGTTAATACGATAGATCTTTGCAGGAATATCACCGTTCGCATCCGTATCGGTCTTAGAGGTACCCACCAGTTCGCCCATTCCCGCCCATGCGTCCGGATTAATCTGGATGGACTTGGCATCGACACTTTCATATCCACCGGCCAACGCTCTGAGCGTAAGCAAATTGTGATCCATCATGTATGCCGTTTTGGGTTGCCCGGGTGCATCTTCCACCTCAAATTCCAGATTTCCCGGTGCAATGAAGCTAAACTGCAAATCCGCGTTTGGTCTTAAGAGCCGGACTTGATTATCTCCATTCAGTTGATAGGCGGAACGATTCACTTCGTTGTTCTGGTAGACCTGATTCCACGACTGCCAAAGCCAGCCATGCCACTTAGGTTCATTCTGCGACACATGGTCAACAAAAATAAAGTAATCCTTGCCCGGTTCATCGCGGATGTAAATGATATCCCGATCGCGGCGAATGTAGTTTTGGTGCACTACATTGTGACCTTGCGGTCGATAGTAAGTAATGTTGCTCGGTCCGGAACGGGTATTGATCACGCTCATAACGTCGTCGTCCCATGATCCTGTCACTACCATGGAGGGTGCTAACTCCTCACCTTCGGTCTCAACACCCGTTTCAGCTTTTTGATAACCGTGCCACTTAAAGTGCCATGAAAGCCCACCGGTCGTACCGAGAATCTCACCGAGCGCCGAAAGAAACACATCTCCATTTACGTACATATATGTATGGCCCATTCCATAGCCGCTTCGAATCATCGTCATCCGATCGGTGGTCTTGAATAAGGCGGACGGACCAGTGTTTTGTTCGCGGTAGACGCTCGGATGAGTCCACAACAGACCAATGATCTGCGAATGTCCGGATTGATGCGCGTTATGGTTATAAAAGTTCAGTGTGCCGCCTTCGGTAATAGAGATCATCGACCGGTTAACAAAATAGGCAGCCGCTGACTCCGGGTGATGCAATGCATAGTCATACCACCAGGTACTTCCAGATGCATCTGCCGGCAATTCAATTGGCTTTCCAGCAATGATCCCTGTTGCTCCGGCAAACTGTGGATCAATTGGTTTATCAAATCCGCTAACCGGTGGTACGGTTGTTTCGTGGATCAGCGGGTAATAAGTAGCTTCTGCAAATCCCGGATGACTGCGCAGGTCGATTCCGGTTACATTTCGCAAGCAAACAGCCGCGGTATACAGATTTTGCATTGAAACCGACCAGTAACCGGGCATCCCAGACTCAAGCCCCTGCCCTGCCCAGCCAATGTCATGTGTAATCAGCCAGTGATACGTCTGCACAAAACTTCTGCGCCATTGCTTCGCGTTTGGATAATCATCGCCCAACACGAGACAGCCGATCATCGCACCTGCGAACACATTACTACCCTGGTTCTTACTGCGCAGCTGCATTAGCCCCATGGCGGGTGCATGAAGATTTAATCGGAAATATGGTTCAACAATCTTTTCAGCAATGAGCTCCTTAAGTTCCTGCCGTTCTTCCGCAGTCAGGCTGTCCCAGATGAAGTCCAAGGTAAATGCGGTGTTTCGGCCAAACATACCGGCATGAATCTGAGGCATTGCAACGCCGGACCAGTTAAACCAACCCCACCGATTCACCCGTCCTATCGTACGCATGACATCCAACGCTACACGTGCATATCGTTCGTCACCGGTAATCAGATAGGCAAATGCAGCCGGACACATCTTCCCTTGTGCCGTACCGGCTAACGTCTTGATGAGTTCTCGCGTTTCAGGGTCCTTTGTTACAGCATCAAATTCGATCGTCAGATCGAGTGCTGTTTCAATACGACCGTCCATACGTTTACGCATCTCCGGCCATTGTTCGACGAGTTGATCTGCCTGTTCCTTGATTTGAGAAAAATTTGATTTCCAAGGCTCTTTCTCAAGCCTCTCTCGAAACTGTGGCAATTCCTCTGCTGAAATCAGCAACCCAATCCCTGGTGACGGCAAATCGGATTGAGATTGCCCTATTGCTGGAAAGCAAACGAATGCGGCAATGAATATGCAGAGAATCTGATTCGCTTTGTATCGAAAGCAGATGCCATTGAAGTAGTGCTGAATACGAGCGTTCACGTAGTATCCCGAAACATGTTGGACAATCTATAATTAACAACTCTTGAATTACTAATGTATGACATTGGGAGCGGAGGACCAAACTTTGGGCCTAACTGGAAACGACTTATCTACGATTCATGCTCCCATTTCGTCGCTATTCGCAGATCATTTAGCAAGACAGACTCTCGATCAGTTTCGATTATCCGATAGTCAGGTGTCACACTTTCCTGATCACGGTTACGGAGCGGGCAGCCCCGTTCTAAGCCACCCGCAAATCGAAGCGTTGATCGATGAACTTACCGAATTCTTTCAAAGCGATCATGCCGGTGCAGAATACTGGTATGAGTACAACTCTAATGAGAGTACCGACCCAAACACAGTTCTCTTTCACGCACTCGGAGCATGGCGGATTGGAAGCGGGTTCCATGACTTGTTATGGCATCCAGCGATTACGGTACCAGCAAGCCAATTACTTGGCGGCAGCGTAAGGTTTTGGCATGATCAGCTGTTTTGCAAACCAGCTCTCCATGGTGGCGTCGTTGCGTGGCATCAGGACTATTCTTATTGGACGCGCACCGAACCAATGGCACACCTTACCTGTTGGATTGGTTTAGACCATGCAACCACTGAAAACGGCTGCCTGCACTACGTCCCCGGCAGTCATAGATGGGATCTATTGCCGATAACAGGGCTCGCCGGTGGCATGGAATCCATAAAGCAAGTACTAAGCGACGACCAATATGAAAAAATGCAGAATCCCGTTGCTGTTGAAATGCAAGCCGGTCAGTGCAGCTTTCACCATCCGTTGATGGTGCACGGATCGTTTCAGAATAAGTGTGACCGCCCGCGACGCGCGACAGTGGTCAATGCCGTACGCGACGGTGTGTGTGCTATCAGCAATGAACCGCTACTCGAGGGCACCAACGCTATCCCTGTCGGCCAGCCGCTTGACGGTCAGTTTTATCCACTGCTGCTCGACATTTCGGAAAGCGAGGATTAGGCCATTATGTACCGCCGTTCACTTTTATTGATATCAACATGTATCTCGATGTTTTTTCCGACGGGGATCATCTTTGCCCAAAACACTACCGAGTGGGAACAACTACCGAATATTCCCAACCAACTCGGCGTCGCTGGCCCTATAACAGGGATTCACAACGGAGCCCTGATTGTCGCGGGTGGTGCAAATTTCCCTAAACCCATATGGGAAACCGATAAACAATGGCATAAAGACGTGTACATCCTGTTGCTGGATACTGAAGAACCGCAATGGCGTAAAGCCGCTGAATTACCATTTGCCATAGGCTATTCGGCTTGCACAATTACTCCGCATGGAATCATCGCTGTTGGTGGAAACGACTCATCACGGACATTTGACAGCACGATGTTAATTCAGTGGGATACCGAACAGTCTTCGATTCTCATTCATCAACTGCCACCATTGCCAACCCCTATCGTTTATGCACAAGCTGCGTATGCTGGTAACAGCGTGTATCTGTTTGGCGGGCAAACTGGATCGGCGCTTGGTACGGCTACCAACAATGTATGGCAACTAAACCTGAAGTCTTTTGGCACGGGTAAGCCGCTAATCTGGCGCCAATTAAAGACGCCACCGTGGAACAGCCGCGCCTTTAACGTCGTTGCAACTCAATCAGGACATGGTCGCCAACGCATATTTATGATGAGTGGACGAAGGGAAAGCACAGGCGAACCAGAGTTCTTAACCGACATGTGGGAATTCAATCCACGCAGACACTCATGGAAACAACTGGCTGACCTCCCGCGATGTGTTATGGCCGGCACTGCTATAGGCATTGCAGAAAACAGATTACTGGTACTCGGCGGCGCTGACGGGTCTCTTTTCGATAAGGCAGACGAACTTAAGGACAAGCATCCCGGTTTCCCACGCTCCGCTATTGTTTATGATTTTGCCAGCGACAGGTGGAGCAATGCCGGTGCAATGCCAACAAATCAAGTAACCACGTCGGCATTAGAATGGAACGGAGATGTGATTTTGCCCACCGGTGAAATCCGGCCCCGTGTACGTACTCCGATCGTGTGGCGAGTAAAAGTAAAATAGCCACACCGTTTCATTTTCCATAACACATTCCATCCAATTCAATTCGAATCGTAAGATCGCGATCTTTTACAGACAAAGACCATGAACAAAACACTCTTGATGTTGTATATCGCACTAACATCATTTATCGCTGAACCATCAACAGCCAATGCAAAAAAGTCATTGCGTCCAAACATCGTGCTAATCATGGCCGACGACTTGGGTTTTGCTGACCTTGGCTGTTATGGCTCAGAAATTGAAACACCAAATCTGGACCGCCTGGCTTCAAACGGACTGCGATTTACCCAGTTCTATAACACGGCCAAGTGTCATTCCTCACGTGTATCACTCCTTACTGGTCTGTATTGCGATCAGGCTGGCGGTGCATCGTTAAGCCGTGGAGCTACGATTGCCGAAGTGCTCAGGTCAACAGGTTATTCAACGGCGATGGTAGGTAAGTGGCATTTAAAGAAACAACCGACTGACTTTGGCTTCGAAAGATACTGGGGTCACCTGTCTGGAGCTACAAATTTTTTCACTGGCGACGAATCCTTTCGTTTCAACGGCGAATCATACGCTGTACCCAAGACCTTGAATGGGCGTCCCTTTTATACGACGCATGCCATTGGTGATTTCGCGTTGGACTTCATCGACGAAATGGCCGGAAAAGACAGTCCCTTTCTTTTATACGTAGCCTTTAATGCTCCTCACTATCCTCTACAAGCACCTGAAGAGGAAGTAAAGAAGTACGATGGCAAATATGACGAGGGCTGGGACGAATTGCGACAATCAAGATTTCAAAAACAAATCGAAACTGGATTGTTCCCCACTACGATGAAACTAAGTGATCGTCCGGATCACATTCCCGCGTGGCACTCGCTCACCAAAAAAGAGCAGGCGTGGGAAGCAGATCGCATGGAAGTGTTTGCAGCCATGGTAGATATTTTGGATCAAAATGTCGGTCGAATCGTGGAGAAACTGGATTCAGACGGGCTTCTAGATAATACACTGTTCTTGTTTTGTAGTGACAATGGCGCTTGTCCGTTTGAAAGAACACGCGGCCGTTATCTAAAACCGTGGGACCCTAAATCTTACTGGACTTATGATGCAAGCTGGGCCAATGCCGGAAATACTCCGTTTAGGCTTTACAAGCAAAACCAGCACGAAGGTGGAATCTCATCACCAATGATCGCTCATTGGCCGACCGGATTAAAGACAGAAGCGGGAAGTATCACGAATCAAGCGGGACACCTGATTGACTTCATGGCAACATTTATCGACGTCGCCGGTGCAAAATATCCCAACCAAGTTGGTGAACGGAAGATCGATCCTCTACAAGGCAAGTCGCTAATTCCAATCCTCGCGGGACAGCAGCGTGAAGGTCATGAAACTCTCTATTTTCACTTCGGCACAGATCGTGCGCTGCGACAGGGACCATGGAAACTTGTCTCGGCAAAACTCGGCCGGTGGGAACTTTATAATCTCAAGGACGATAGAAATGAACTCAATGACCTATCATCTAAAAACCGCGATCGTGTTAAGTCGATGAGCACAACTTGGTTTGATATTGCTAAAAACGTAGACCGGCTGGGCAACAATGCTTTGAAGCCGGTTAAAGACAAACTATCTCCTTTGATGTTCCGCAAAGATACCGCTGGAGGAAGTGCACAATAGGAATTATTACATGAATAAACAGCCCGCAATCATCGCCATCATCCTAATTCTTGTCGGACTCACGCTGCCTACCTTTGCAGCAGAACCTCATGCGGTGGAGTTCGTTTATGGAAACGACGACCGGCCAACCCCACAATGTCATGCCTCCACCATTGAAGAAACACCTGTCGGACTCGTTGCCGCATGGTTCGGTGGTACACATGAAAAAAACAAGGATGTTGGCATCTGGGTCTCGCGACATATCGACGGCAACTGGACAAAACCGATTGAAGTTGCAGATGGCATCCAGTCGGATGAACTGAGGCACCCGTGCTGGAATCCAGTACTCTTCCGAACTCAAGATGGCGTTTTGCAGCTGTACTACAAAGTTGGACCAACACCCCAATCATGGTGGGGTATGCTCATTTCCAGCGAGGATCACGGAAAGACCTGGTCGCCACCCAGAAAGCTCGGCCATGACAAGAAAATAGGTCACCTGATCGGCCCCGTCAAAAACAAACCTGTGCAACTCGATGACGGCACCTTATTATGCCCATCCAGCACAGAACACGATGGTTGGAGAGTCCATTTCGAGAAATCCTCCGATGGTGGTAAGACCTGGAAAGTCATTGGCCCGATTCACGATGCCTCAAGGTTTAATGCTATACAGCCAAGCATCTTATTTCTAAAAGATGGCCGTCTCCAAGTTATGTGTCGCACTCAGGAAAGTGTCGTCGGACAGGCATTCTCAAGCGATCTTGGTGATTCATGGACCACAATTTCCGCGAGCGATTTACCAAACCCGAATTCCGGGACTGATGCACTGACACTTGCCGATGGAAGACACCTACTCGTGTACAACCATACAACGCGCAAGAAGGGAAATCGATCAATGCTCAACGTAGCCTTGTCCTCTGATGGAAAAGAATGGCAGATGGTGCATACTCTGGAACATGACGAAGGTGAGTATTCATACCCTGCAGTTATTCAAACCAATGATGGGATGATTCATATCACCTATACATATCGCCGGCGCACCGTGAAACACGTCACGCTAAATCCAAAGTCACTCGATCCCAGCATTCAGGAATAACTAAATGAATCGGCGTCAAACGGCAATGGCCATACTTCTAGCGATTACGCTTCTGGTATTCCCGAAGACCTCTAGTGCATCAGATCGAGGCGATGACGAAGCAGCTAATCGTCCGAATATCGTGTTGGTCATGGCAGACGATCAGGGTTGGGGAGACATGGCGTATAACGGCCATCCTGTCCTAAAAACTCCAAACTTTGATGCAGCAGCAGCAGCCGGACTGCGCTTCGATCGCTTCTATGCGGCCGCACCGGTTTGTTCGCCTACGCGAGCTAGTGTGATGACAGGCCGTCATCCAAATCGCATGGGAGTCTTTAAATGGGGATTTCCCATGAGACCTCAGGAAGTCACAGTCGCGGAAGTACTTAAGTCGAACGGCTACGCAACCGGGCACTTTGGCAAATGGCATCTGGGATCCGTTCGAAACACGAGCCCGGCCAATCCGGGCAGAAACGGCTTCGACTATTGGCTTAGTGCTCCAAACTTCTACGATAACGATCCTATTCTCAGCCAAATGGGCAAGGCTACAAAGCACGAAGGTGAAAGTAGCATTATCGTTGCCAATGACGCTCTGAGTTGGATCGATCGTCAAACCGCACGCGACGCATCATTCTTTGCGGTTGTATGGTTTGGCTCCCCACACAGCCCGCACCGTGCTACAGCGGAATTCAAAAAATTGTATAAGGACCAGGACGAAAAGATTCGGGACTTCTACGGCGAGATTTCCGGGATGGACAAGGCCTTTGGCATCATACGCGATGGTTTGTCAAAACGAGGGCTCAGCGAAAACACAATTCTTTGGTACTGCAGCGACAATGGTGCATTACCGCGTGTCGGTTCGACTGGCGGTTTCAGAGGCAACAAAGGTAAGGTCTATGAAGGTGGATTGCTTGTACCTTCAATCATCGAGTGGCCAACCGTGATCAGTAGACCGATACAAAGCGCAGTACGTTGCAACACATCGGATATCTTCCCAACACTACTAGATCTCGTTGGACTTGAGTCTCCTGCCGATCATCCGCTTGACGGTATGAGCTTGTCCGGACTTATCCACAGCAAACGCGATTCACAAAAACAACGCGAAAAGCCAATGGGGTTTTGGGACTATACCATTGGTGGAATAAGTACTCCGTCAGCCAAATGGATGTCAGACCTCTGGAATGCTCAACAAAAAGGGGAAGATCTACCACCACATCCATCAAGCTTAAATGCCGCTAAGTTGCCGGATCCCACGTTTACATCCGATTCATTCCCCGGGCATTCTGCGTGGATCAGCGGAATCTGGAAACTTCATCGCATTGAGAACAAGCAGAGCGAGATTACATGGGAGCTATACAACCTGCAGGATGATCCTAAAGAAACGAACGATGTCCTCGCCGAACATTCGGAGACGGTCACTCGTCTCCAAGCCGAGCTAAACCACTGGCTCTCAAGCGTGGTCAACAGCATTAACGGTAAGGACTATGCGGACGAATAGAATCTTACTTTACCTGAGACCTTACCGGTGGCAGCGTATCCACTAATGGTGCATCCGTTCTTTCCAGTTCCGAGACTAGCTTCTGACGCATATCACCGAGACGCTTTGCAAACCGCGGGTTAATCGCTAGGTTATTTAGCTCTTCAGGATCACGTTTTAGGTCATACAATTCCTCAATTTCATTGTTTTGTAGAGTGCGAATGTATTTGTATCGCCCTTCTGCCAGTGAAATCCACCACGGAATGCCTCTCAGGTGAAGTGGGCTACCTGGCTCTGAAGGAATGTCGCGAGTCTCACTTCCGTATTTTGCTCCGAGCAAAGTCGTAAGCACGGGATGATCCCAATCGTCTTTCGCATTTTTCAATAGCGGCGTGATATCATGGCCGTGCATTTTCCATGGCAGATCTAATCCAGCAAAGCTAAAGAACGTTACCGGTAGATCGGTACCTCCTATCGGATGCTGGCAAACCGCACCTGCCGACACTTTACCCGGCATACTTACGATCAGCGGCGATCGAATAGTGGCATCATACGGTGCCAATTTCGTCTTGAATCCATGTTGTCCCCAGGCGTACCCCTGATCCGAAGTAAAAACAACCAGCGTGTTATCCAGTTGCCCCGACACCCGTAACGCCTGCATTACTTTTCCGACACCTTCGTCCAATGCAATAACAGCTTGATGATATTGTCTGACCCAACCAGTCAGGCTATTTCCATGAATCGGCTTGTTGCCCGCTGTGGTACGCTCCATCCCCTCGCCACCTTTGATTCGCGGCTCGCCGTCCGGCCCCAGTTCCCATAGATCACGGTCCTGAACATATTTTGGCTTACCGGCACGTGGCGGGAAAATATCAGCTGGTGGAGTTACTTTAATATCCGGATATTCTTCTCTGTGCCGTTCGGCTGGCGTGTATGGACTGTGGACACCGCTATAACACAGCCATAAGTACCACGGCTTGCTTTCATCCCGGTGCTTACCGTTGATGAAATCCACGGCAAGATTCGTATAGTTGTCCGTCGAATACCCAGACGTCATAACCGGATCACCACCGTTGGTTTCAAGCAACTGGTCGTAAAAGTAATTTCCGGCATTTTCAATATAACGGGGGCGGTTCCAGACTACCTGATAATCCCAGTCACGATTAGCACCTGTATCGACTCCTGTATGCCACTTACCAATCTGAGCGGTTACATATCCGTTTTGTCGAAAGACTTTGGGCCAAAACGGTAGAACTTCTGGATCATATGCGCTGCCGGGATAGTCACCCTCCATCCGCATCGATTCACATCCATATGGATGGAGGCCTGTAAGCATGGTGGCTCGGGACGGCATACACCAGGTTCCGATGTAAGCATGTGTAAATCGTGTCCCTGACTTTGCCAGTTGATCAATGTTTGGTGTAGATACCCAGTCATAACTTTCCGGATAACAACCTACGCTTCGATGAGTGTGATCATCTGTATAGATAAACAGGATGTTAGGCCGTTTGGCCTCGCAAACCTGCGAAGCCAGAACTAAAGTCAAAAAAGGAAGTAATAGTTGCTTTAGACGTTTCATTTAGGAACCTTAACTGAACACGATGTTTATCCGATCTCTGTTAGCCATGCCCACGCATTGCATAACCAGTTCGTATTACTTAGAGCTGAAGAACTTGCCTGCTCGTGCATTTACACGAAAGACATCGACGTCCACAGCATTCTCCTGAGACTCTCCGGAGGTCGATCGTCCGTTTTTCACGTAGGACTGCAATAATCCAAGCAAGTCTGTAGCCACATTCAGATGATCTGCAACCACGTTAGTTGTTTCAGAAATATCATTCTTCAAATTGTAGAGTTGTACTGCGGTGAGCTTTGACGTTTCATCGCGGTTAGGCCGCGGTGAACTCCAACCACCAGAACCAGCACACAACTCCAGCTTCCAATCACTCCGTCGGATTGAGAACGTACCATTTATCGAATGATGGACAATCGCCTCATGAGTACTGATATCATCATTGCCTTTAAGAGCTGATAGAAAACTAACACTGTCTTCGCCGGCATTGTCGGGCAGCTCCTGACCAATAAGTTCATTACACGTAGCCATCAAGTCGTTCAGACATGTGAGCCGGTTTGATTCACTACCAGCCTCTACAACTGCCGGCCAGCGTGCGATAAACGGAACGCGGTGACCGCCCTCGAAAATATCTGCTTTGTGACCACGGAAGATCCAGTTTGGAAAGTGGCCTTTCTTTTTCATTTCATCGATCCGTGCGGCGGGTGAACATCCATTGTCCGCCGTAAAAATGATCAGTGTATTTTCGGAAATGCCGTTTGCCTCAAGCGCCTGCATCACCTGTCCGATCGAATCATCCACCTGCATCACGAAGTCACCGTACTTATTCAATCCACTCTTACCTTGCCATTTCTCAATAGGCACGATCGGTGTATGCGGCGCATTCAGCGGAAAGTAAAGAAAGAACGGTCGGTCTTCATCAGCCTCCGCACGCTCATGGATATATGCGACCGCTTTCTCCGTGATACGCGGTAATACATCGATGTCTTCAAATTCGCTATCAGCAGGTCCCGTTCGATTGTAAAACGTCTTTTCAACCAATTTGGAAACGTGAGCGTGGTCATTCTCAATGTATACATAAGGTGGCATATCCAGTGATGCGCTGATTCCAAAAAAGTAGTCGAAACCAACTGTATTTGGACCATTTTCAATGGGCTTTGAGAAATCCACATCCCAGCCGCCGCGGTACTTGGGATCCCATCGCATCCCGTCGTCGGCAAAACCACCACCTTTACTCTCTAATCGCGGCCAGTCCATACCTAAGTGCCACTTACCTATTGCAGCAGTATGATAACCGGCGCCTTTTAACATGGACGCGACCGTTTCGCGACCCGGCTCGATCAATCGCCGGGAGAAGCCCCAACAAACCCCGTTCTGCAGTTTCGTGCGCCAATTGTAACGCCCAGTTAAAACACCATAACGTGTGGGTGTACATACGGATGAACTGGAGTGTGCATCGGTAAATACCATTCCACCGCGTGCTAAGGCATCCAGGTTTGGAGTTTTAATCTTGGATTCCGGATTCAGAGCACCGACATCACCGTACCCCATATCGTCGGCAAGTATGAAGATCACATTGGGGCCTTCAGCGGCATCAACTTGCAATCCAGATGAAATGAATGATGCACATAAGGCGATTAAAGCCGCGAGCGTATTAATCCAGGTACGCATTTGTGGCGCATCCTTTCAGTGAGTAAGTGAAAACATAGCATTTAGTTTCGAACGCCGATTAACCGACCGTACCCCAAGCACACTAAGTAAAATTAGTGCTTGTGCATCTCGTACATCTTGTGATCTTTGTCACCCTTGGCTAATACATATCCGATCAAATCAAGAATCTCTTCCCGAGTCAATTTATCCAGAAGCCCCTGTGGCATTATTGATGTTTGACTAGCGTTGCGTGCATCAATATCGCCTTTCTTGATCACCGTTGCTGCTGCTTTGGCCAATGGATTTACGACAACGTGCACTTCATCAGGTGTTTCTTTAACAACCATACCTGTGACAATCTTGCCGGAGGCAAGCAAAAATGAGTATGACTTGAACTTGTCATCAATGTCTTTTGAAGGGTCCACAAGTGAACGCAAGATATGTTCAACGTTGTGTTTCTTTTCATCGAGCTTCGCAAGATCGGGACCAAACACGAGACCTTCATCACCGAGTTTGTGACAAGCAACACAACTGGCGACCTTAAACAACTCTTTGCCAACTTCGAAGGAACGCCCTTCAGGAAGTGGATTCACTTCTTCAATCAGGTCGTCATACTTCCATTGTTGACTACGGCCACTGAGTTTAAGCAAGTCGTCATGAATCTCGAGCTTATGGGCTGCTAAATATGCTGCAGGATCCTGTCGGTATTCTTCAAGATTCGCGACAACGTGCAACGCACCATACATCCGTCGCCAGTGGCCAGGATATGTGCAAACGTATGGATAGATACCTGGTTTCTGCGGCACCTCGAAAACGATCGATTCTGTCTCCCCGCCCTGCAGGAGTTTACTCGAGACGAGAACCTTATCAGATTCAGGAACATAGTGACGGTCCATCGCATCCGGATCACGGCCAGTTGCTTCAGCCAGCTCCACAATTTCCTGCTTCGCTCCTGGAATTGTAATGACGAAATTGTGAGGCATCT
>JAKUOW010000060.1:0-5337 GCA_022451045.1 Pirellulales bacterium
GGTGTACTCACACTTGACGCACCAAAAATCCCAGGTAGTCAGGCCATGGAAATGCGTTTACTGATGTTTACGAAAGTTGAATAACCGGTCGGTTCTTACTCTATAGCACTACCCGCAACCGATTATCGCTCAAGATCTTGCCAACGCATCTTCAACTGCTCTAGATGTCCAGCCTTGCGGCTGAGCAAGATCAGCTTTCCAACATCGACACTTCCGAGCCTAAGTGTGACACCTGTGGTATCTTGGGCTACTTCTATTGATGCAGGGCCGGCATCTTCAATCGCAACCGCCGATGTCACCTTGAATCCCTCCGGTATCTCAAGATGAACTGATGCACCATCTATGGGTGTTCCAGAAAAGCCTTCTGGCGACGCCATGTACTGTTGGTTCACCACAATAACGAGAATCGAGTCTGTACCGGCAGCAGTCGTTTTTACCCATAGTTGCTCATCCGATTTAGTTGGAAGATGCACTGGAAATCCTATGCCAATCCATGGTGCGAGCAGCTGCATTTGGCGATTAAGCACTGCAATTTCCGCCCACGTATCAACGACCCACTGACAACCCGCTTCCTTATTGGCGTTATACCAGTAGTAACAAATGCCATTAGCACCGGCCGCAATAGACGCATAGACCGATATGCGTTCTTCTTCAGGCGTTGGCGGTCGTGCTCCTCCGTCAGGGCTGGCACTAACGACGATATGCATTGGTTTGGGCATAAAGGCATCTCGTGCACTTCGGGAACTGCCATACATAAACGGCAAAGGATCCCAGGGAGTAAATTTCGCGGTGGCTGCCAGAGCATAGTAGATATCTGCTTGCATCAAGTCCCCAACCTGACCATAGGTTGGATAGTTTTGAGGCCGAAAGGTGCTGTCGACTACGAAAGTAGTCGGATGTTCTGGATCTGCTGAGCGAAGCGTCTCTGACAACTCGACTAATCGCTGGGCATGGATGCCGAGACGCAGCGGCAATGGAATACCATGGGCTGCGCCGTCACCATAGTCATTGACATCCGGCTCATCAAACAGCCAATACGCAAACGTCTCCTTATCAGATGTTGCTAATTCACGGACTTCGTCGCTGGTCTGCCCTGCATGGTGATGGTTTGGCTGAAGTCGGATACCAAGCTCACCAGCCATCTGTTGCCACCAATCTTCGCAGATCTGTCGCCAGGCATCCGTCCCGCCGGGTGCGATCCAGGAATCAATATAGTGTTGATAAAACTCTTCAAAACCCTTTTCAATAAATGGGCGTGGACCGCCAAAATTAGCGCCGAACATTGCCGTTGAGAATCCGTTGAATGCACGCACACTGCACACCCGCCGTTCTCCCGTACTCAGTGTGCAATCGAGCAGATGAAAGCTGCCTTTTTTCCATCCGGCTTTCAAATTGACCGTAAAGGGTACGACGCCTGTGGTGCTGTAGCCCTTAAGCGACTGGCAACTCGCTGTTACATCTTGTTCGTCGAGACGAACGGTCTTTATCGAAACAGGATTGGAAACGGATGCCTGTGGTGTCAGTACATAAACATATAACTGGTTTAGTTGCCGGTTGAATGTGGCTAATCCGATATGTGTGAATTGAGTTAGCAGCTTAGGCGACTGGCTGTCATCGGTTCGCACTGGAACGCTCATTTTGAAACCGCTGCTCATGACCAATTGAACATTAATTCTCTGGTCGGCCCAGGTACGCATTCGAACAACTACTTCTGTCCACCTGGATTCCCGGGTGCCAGATGGCAGAATGCGACACCAAAGTGGTCGTCCGGCATCTACAAGTGGTTTGGGAGCACCCCCGTCCACAAACTCGATACTGTGTTGTTTGTAGAAAGGAAACTGCTGCACTTGTGGGTGCGAACGACCTTTTAATAAGGTTTCATTTAGCGATACACCATTGATTAAGACATCACTCACATGATCGGCATCCGGGCCGACATGCGATACTATCACCCGTAGATGCGCTCCGGGGCCATTTATAAGCGGTTGAATGTTGGCGTCTGAAGATTGCTCCAACCGATCTGGCTCAAGATTGGCATAAATCAGTTTCCATGGCTCATCTTGTCCAGCATGTGCATCACTAGCGATGCTACTAAGCATCAAAGACAGAACGACTCCTAAACGTGCACGCAGATGCATATGGCGATTTCCCAAGTTGCTAAGTAGTTGACCACTATTGTGCCACAAAAAAACCCTCAGTAGTCAAACAGGTAATGCGACTACTGAGGGTTATTAAGTGGGCGGTATTGGACTTGAACCAACGACCTCCACGATGTCAACGTGGCGCTCTAGCCAGCTGAGCTAACCGCCCGAGCAATAGTCCAATAATAAATCTCACCTTGTGGCCTGACAAGAGGCTCCATCTTTCAGCACGACGAAGTGAAAACGTACAACACTGTAGACACCGCGCGTTATAAAATGCATTGCTGGTAAATAAATGCCTCTTAAACACCTAACCAAAAGTCGGCCGATGAGAATTTCTAAGCGTTTGCTCTGTATCCTTACGATCCTCGTTTCAGCGAATCCACATTCTCGATGCGCGTTAGCTGATCCTGCGGAAGTAACTGCCTCACAACATCAGCCTGTATATCCAGCCCTCATCCGCCGCGAAACAAACGTGTTATGTGCAATCAATGTTGTTGCCAGCGCTGACGGTGTCATGATGCAGCGCATGACCTTCGAACTCCAAGGCACAGACAACATCAAGGATCTGGCTGGGATGACACTTTTCGTAGGTGGTCCTGATGGTCAATTCACTACAGAGTCCTCTGTCGCTTCGGCTAACGAGGCCGCTAACAAAATGCACTTTGTCCGAGACCATCCTTTAAAGAAAGGTAATAACTGGTTCTGGCTCTCAGGCAAGATCTCGCCCGAGGCGAGTCTGCTTAACTACGTCGATGTCGCGTGCACAGAGATTGAAACAAGCTCAGGAATTGTGAACCCACAGGATATGACCCCGGGCATGCGTATCAGAATTGGATATGCACTCTGCCAGCATATGGACTACGGGACACATACGTATCGCATTCCTGCAATCGCACGCACAAAGGATGGCAGCCTGTTAGCCGTCTATGATATGCGACACAACAAATCTCGAGACCTGCAGGAAGATATCGATATCGGCCTCAGCAAGAGTACCGATGGCGGTCAAACATGGAGTCAGCCGCGGCCAATTATGGATCGTGGCGTATGGGGAGGTCTACCCCAAGAACAAAACGGTGTTAGCGATCCGGGGATCATCGTTGACTATAAGACAGGCAAAATATTCTGTTTCGCTGTTTGGATGTATGGAAAACCTGGAAAGCATCAATGGAATGAAGACGGTAGCGAACCGGGCTTTGAAATTGGCAAGGCAGCACAATTTGTCATGGCAACATCCAGAGACGATGGCGAGTCGTGGTCGAAACTGAAGAACCTGACGAGATCGCTTAAACGCGAGGAGTGGGTTCTCTTCGCTCCCTCGCCTCAGGGGGGCATTACTCTCAGAGATGGCACACTTGTCCAGCCGTCGCAGGGGCGTGATCCAAACGGCGATCCGTTTTCAACAATCATGTACAGCAAAAATCATGGCCGAACCTGGATCGTCGGCAATCCCGCGTTTATCGGATCCAGTGAGAACCAGGCAGTAGAACTAAGCGACGGTTCCATCATGTTGAACATGAGAAGTGAACGCAGCAGTATTTCAAGTCGTCGCAGCGTCTACGTTACAAAAGATCTTGGTAAAACGTGGACACCACATCAGACAAACCAGAAAGATCTGGTTGAACCGCACTGTAATGGAAGCACGTTACGCGTTGATTACATGGAAAACGGCAAGTCGAAAAGTGTTCTGCTGTTTGCCAACCCGCAATCTGAAAAACGGCGAGAGAATCACACAATTCAGGTTAGTTTTGACGAAGGTAAGAATTGGCCTGAATCTCATCGACGCATGATCGACCAAGGTCTTGGATTCGGCTATCCAAGTCTGGTACAAATCGACGACAAACATGTTGGAATTGTCTTTGAGGGTAGCCGCTCACACATCATGTTCATGAAGTTCACCATTGATGAACTAGTTAATCCGTAAGGCCTATGACCTGGTTAAAAAGCAACGGACTGGTACTACTAGCCTTCCTGATTCAGACCGCTACTTTAAGTGCGGGCGGGCCGGCTGTTGTAAGTGTCACGGAACCAGCCGGAATCCGCCGTGGGAACTATCCCATCACCGTGTTAATCCACAGTAGTACTCCGTTGTCAGCTGAAAACGTGGCAGTTTCTGGAGACAGCTCACCGACAAATATTCAGGTCGACAAGGCTCCGAGTGATTTTGGCGATTCAATGTACACCGTTGAATTTGCTGATACTTTCAAGCCAAATGAAACGCGTCGTTATGAAATCCGCTATGGCAACGGAACCTCCAGAGATCTGCAGCCAATTCGTGGTCATGTCCTTACCGAAACAGATGAAGCCTACATCATCACGAACAAACCCTACCTAACATGGCAAATCCCTAAGAACCTCGACGGGCTAATTTCCTCGATGAACTTCCCACCGTCTGAGCACATTCGAACTGGCGGGCGGGGCATCTATGTGACCAACACAGAGAATCAGAACATCCACATTCGTGGTGATGGAATAACGTCTGAGATCATCCGGCGCGGACCACTCGCAGTACACTTGCGATTCAAGAAGACGCTGAGTCAGTCCGCCCAAGCTGTCGTCGATTTGCATTTTCCTGTTTCAAGAAGCTGGGTAGAAGTTCAGGTTCGATTGCTGGATCCGCTAAACAAATACAAGTCCATTGCAAATGAGCTGCTTCTGAATCTGGATCCCCCCGACAACAAAGCACCCACCATTGCGGATTTTGGCGGTGGTACAACTGGCTACGTCACGCTAAGTGCCGACCAGCATGCACAGTTATCTGCTACCGGGAAAGAGTGGTCCATCTCGCGTGGCAATCGCTCCGATGATGTTGCAATCTTTGCATCCAAAGAGTCCGCCGCTGAAGGTTGGGCTCACATCATGGATCGTGAACGATGTCTTGCGATGGCGGTAACGGACTTTGGGAAAGCATCCACCGACACAATCAGATTTGACGGCGGCGGTCGTGTAATTGCATCACGCATGTTCGCCGGTGAGGCCAAAACCAAAGTGCTTAGAACCTGGTACCACTTTGTCTTTTATCCACCACAGATCTCAGCAGCAACGGGTCCTCAGGCCATGCAACAGCCGCTTAGGGTTTCCATTCGCCAGTGAGCATTGTCATTTTTGCATTGGTAATTTGAGCTGGATCTGTTGGCCATTTCCCCTATTTGCTGCACGGACTGACCGAAAACGACATTGGCTGCAGCCAAAGCCA
>JAKUOW010000060.1:5347-20973 GCA_022451045.1 Pirellulales bacterium
GGGCGATATATGCCAGTAGCTGACTGGTTGTCCAGTTATCCTTTTGACCGTCAAACGATGTGACGATGTCTCCCTTTCGGAATCCAGCTCGCTTGGCAGCAGCGTGCAGGCCATATTGCCCGACGTACTTCACGCGCAATGCCAGTAACTCATCGCTGAGACCGGCCGCATTCCGCTGACCATCTGAAACTGGTTCGAAGACAAGCCCCCCAGTACCCATACGACGAAGCGGCCACGTCGTTACACGCCATGAAATATCCGTTTGGCGTCGCCAGTCCTGCTCAAGTGTGATGGACATAGGTAAGAACGCATCATCTCTTTTGACCATGGCTCTCAATTCACCTTCACTCGGCGCGTTATCGAGTACCCATTGAACATCAGCAATCGAGACGATTGCTTGCGAATCCAGTGTGATCAGCTCATCCCCAACCCTGATACCTGCTACATAGGCTGCAGATCCGGCGGCAACTCTGGAAACGGTCGCACGGGTTTTTGGATCCAGTGTAAAGCCGATAACACGTGGCAACGGGAGAGGGAAAACCAACTTGTCTGGCATGGCTTTACCGGCACTACGGTAAATCTCCCGTTTCGCATCCATGATTTGATGACAGTGCAAGCAGCTCTGTACGATTTTTCCGTCGATATCCAGATCTGCTTTGTACTTTCCGCGTAAAGATGGAATGTCATTGGGAGTTTGAAAGCGTGTTTCAATCGGCTGCTTGCCGGCAAGAAATACTTTATTGTCCGGATAGTTTTCATGGAGGATTAATGCGGCCTGCATCGACTTGGCCAATCCCTCGGTGGTCATATGTTTTTCGGCATCCTCGACGCTGCTACGCGTACCATACCGACCATATATCGTTTTGTCGGCATTCATAAAGAAGGCTGCAAATGTTAGATCATAATCAAACTGGAACAGGGACAAATCCAGTCGATTTACCTTGATTAACCTGACAAAAACGAATTTATCAACGAGTTCGCCCAACTCACCATCACGACGGACAACCTGCCCATCAAAGCTTTCGCAAGCGTGTCAAGGAAGTCACCTGAAGACAACCATGAGTGGACGATCAGTCTCCTTCGCAACAGCGATCGCTTTGTCAAAGTCGTCATAAACCCAGGAGTCATCATCCTGAAACTTATTGATGTCATTTCTGACGGCCATTTCCCGTGTTTGCTGCACGGACTGACCGAAAACAACATTCGCTGCAGCCAAAGCCATCAATACAGCCAATACTGATAAGCGATGTGTCATCTAGTTCCTCATTGGAAAAGAGAACGTTAAGAATAGATCCATGCAAATAGATATTAGGCGTTTATTGGGTCTGTAGCAACTTTTACCCATCCAAGCCGGAGTGTCATTTGCATCACCCACGTTTGGAGCATGTCGCACGTGAGATGGAATAGAATTCGATTATCTAGTTTCGTATTGTGTGTCGATGATTAATAATGGAGAGTATCCGATTTACCTAACAAGGCTATCTTCCATGTTTCAACTTCACACAAATGATGCAACCAAGCTTTGCGATGGCCTTTCGCGCCGCGAAATGATGCGCGTTGGTGGTTTGGGGCTCGGTGGCTTATCACTTGCGTCACTGATCAAGAACCGTGAAGCGGGAGCGAAGCAGGGCTCCGGTGATCATGGTGCCGGGTTTGGTAAGGCAAAGAATGTCATCATCTTTGGGTTAGTCGGTGGCATCCCGCAACACGAAACGTGGGATCCAAAACCAAATGGCCCACAGGAAACCAGAGGTATTTTCGGTACCACCGCAACAGCAACGCCAGGTTATCACGTTGGCGAATTGATGCCAAAGACGGCTAAGCACACCGAGAAACTTGCTGTCCTTCGTGGAATGTTCACTGGAGATAATGCTCATTCAACGAGTGGTTACCAGATGCTAACAGGTGTTCCACACCAACCACTAAATAGAGAGAGTGCCCGTGCCAAGGCGCCTAACTTGTTTCCAAGCATGGGAGCGATGGTGCGAGCCCTGAAATATCGTGGAGAATCCATGCCATCCGCGGTCACTATTCCAGAACACATCTGGAATGATGGAAATATAGACTGGCCGGGGCAGGATGCAGGATTTCTCGGGCGACAATACGACCCATGGTTGGTAAAGTGCTATCCCAACGAAGGTCGCTTTGACATGCCCGGCATGTCGCTGCCGGAAGATATTTCAACTGTCCGTTTGCACGAACGACGATCCTTGCTGGATCAGATCAATGGTAAGGCGGAAGACTTAAGCAGACTATCAAGCGTTACTTCGTATGGTGAACACACTCAGCAGGCATATAACCTACTAGGGGCAACCGCGGCCGGTAAAGCATTTGACCTGAGTCAGGAATCAGATGCACTGAGAGATCGCTACGGTCGTGAACGCTTCAACCAGTCATGCCTGCTTGCCAGAAGACTGGTGGAGTCGGGGGTTTCACTCGTTCAAATCAACTGGACTCGAATC
Organism: Pirellulales bacterium; assembly: GCA_022451045.1. Taxonomy (GTDB): domain Bacteria; phylum Planctomycetota; class Planctomycetia; order Pirellulales; family Pirellulaceae; genus UBA11883. The sequence continues at coordinate 7,810 of JAKUOW010000060.1, forward strand.
AAAAAAGAAGGTCTAGAGAATCAAGGTGGTTGGGACACGCATGCCAAACACAATGTGTCACTGAAGGATCACCTGATGCCATTGATGGACATGGCATTCTCCACTCTGATTGAAGACCTGGATGACCGAGGAATGCTCGATGAAACGCTTGTCGTGATGTTCACCGAATTCGGTCACACACCAAAATTCAATGCCAGAGAAGGTCGGGACCATTGGGGCAGTGCTTTCTCAATTGCATTAGCCGGTGGAGGCGTTAAGGGTGGTGCGGTTATCGGTAAGACCGATCAAAACGCTGCTTACGTTACCGATGGAATGACCACAGCTGCTGACTTTGTTGCAACAGTATTTCACTTGCTTGGTTATCCGCCACACACAGAACTGTATGATCCCTTTGGTCGGCCCACACCAATTAGTCGCGGACGCGTGATCACAGAGATACTGGCGTAGCTAAACGCACAGGTCAAGCTCCCGCAGACACATCACCAACAGGAGTTTGTCATGGAACCCCTGATCAGCAGTGTTACACTCAGCGCCGGCGACATGGGTCGTGCTATTCGTTTCTTTCGTGACGGCTTGGAGTTTGACACTATCGCGGAAGATGATGCTGATTGGGCAATCTTCAAACTCAACGGCAAGCGGCTATCTGTATATCCAAAACACCTGTATGCCGAGGATATTTCAGAAAACTACCCCAAAGAGGGGTCCGGTTTTTGATGGGATTTCGCTTGCTCGTAATCCGCCGGAGAAAGAGGGTGTTCAACAAATTCTTAACCGTGCGGCTGCAGTTGGCGGAACAGTACTAAAACCCGCACAAGACGCATTTTGAGCTGGATTTAGCGGTTATTTTACGGACTCGGATGGCTGTTCTTGGAGGGTAGTATCCTCAGCTGACTGGAAGTTTGATAATAACGGAACACTCTGGGGCGGCTCGCTTGGCGAACCGAGTTGATATGGCGAGCCGTAACTGGCCGATGTAGAATAGGAGCAGACTCGTTATTGCGCTTTTTGCAAAAAACTCAAAGCACATTCCAAACCACAGGATCAAAGAATGACCATCTCAAGAAATTGTGAAGGAACGTCACGCCGCGATTGCCTCAAGCTAGGGCTTGGATCAATTATCGGAGGTGGATTAGTAGATGCACTGCGACTAAAGGGTATTGCTGGCAAAGCGTCGCCACGCATCGCGGATGCCAAGAACGTCATTTTGATCTGGATGGACGGCGGTCCAACTCACATTGAGACATTTGATCCGAAGCCGGATGCACCAGCTGAAATCCGCGGTGACTTTGGTCTGACACAAACCAAAGTGGCCGGCGTGCACTTTAGCGAACACATGACCAAACTTGCTGGCATGTTGGACAAGTTTTCAGTCGTCCGATCTATTCGCCACAATCAAGGCAACCATGGTGCTGGCAACCACTACATGATGACCGGTGCACCACCACGTATTCCTGTTGGATGTGGTGCCTTTGTTAGCTTCCATCCAAGTATGGGATCGGTTGTCAGTCACCAACGCGGTGGGCAAAATGCATTGCCTAACTATTTCTCAATGCCACGCATGTCGCGAAGTGGCGGACCTAACTTCCTGGGTGCTAAGTATGCCCCGTTTGTAGTCGCTGACGATCCGAACGGTTCAAACTTTCAGGTAAGAGATGTTGAGATCCCAACTGGAATCACAAGCGATCAATTCCTCGGTCGCAGCGACCTTCGTGCATCATTGGATCGGCTAAAGCGGTACACCGACAAGGCAACTGGTGATCCTGCGATGGCTGTCGATGAATACTACAAACAAGGTTATGACCTTGTCCTTTCACCAGAAGCACAACAGGCTTTTGATGTCAGTGCAGAACCTGATGATGTTCGTGAAGAGTATGTGAGGGATGGTTTCGGCCAGCGATGCTTATTGGCCAGACGTCTGGTTGAAGCTGGCGTTCCGTTTGTCACGGTCTACGATGGTGGCTGGGATCACCACAGCAATCTCTTCGGTGCCTGTAAAGATCGCCTGCCAAAATGGGACCAAACCGTCTCGACTCTAATCTCAGATCTAGAACAACGTGGGTTGCTCGAAACAACGTTAGTACTGGCACTCGGAGAGTTTGGTCGAACACCAAAAATCTCCACGCTGCCAAGTGCGACGACTCCTGGTCGTGATCACTGGGCAAACGCGATGAGCGTTTTGGTAGCTGGTGGTGGTACACCTGGTGGAGAGGTCGTAGGCGCAACGGATCGCAAGGGTTACACCGCCGTTGAGAATATTCTCAGTCCTGAGAATTTCGTCTCCAGCGTGTATACCAAAATGGGGATCGACCCGAACCAGATCATGTATACTCCGCAAGGTCGCCCCGTTCATCTGGTAAGCGATCCGAATCCAATCGCTCAGATCATGTAGGCCGATTTCGGACCCTACATCTTATAGACATAACGGAAGTATTCTTCGTGTTTTAGCCGCTGCGCGCTTTCATATAGACTTTGCGCACTGTGGCGTTCAGTCAAGGTAATAAGGCTGACAAAGGCAGACTCCGTTTCTTTCGCATATTGCAGTGATCTATCCAGCAGCACTCTTGCCACGCCTTTTCAGCGTAGATCATCATTAACAAACAGATCATTGAGCATCCAAGTCCTGGCAAGGGCTGCGGACAAATAACTAGGATATAGCTGAGCAACTCCCGCCGGTTGAGAATCCACCTATGCCACGAAAATGACTGCATACTGATCTGTCATGCGATGTGCCAGGTACGACCTTGCAGCGGTCAGATCCGATTCGCGCCCGTAAAAACACGGTAATGGTCAAACATCGTGGTGACATCATCGAGTTGTCCTTCCAAAGCATGTAGAATATGAATGTGCGTCATGGGGTGGATTCCTCCTGATCCAGTTGTTCGTTCAATATTTCGTTGTAAGGTCAAAGAAATGTACGTTCGCTATCTCGTTATTCTCTGTCTGTTGATTTGTGGATGTGGCGATGAACCTGCACAAGGCGTCGGTGCCGCACAATCCTTGAGCGAAGAAGAAGTGCAGCAAGCGGCACTGGATCAACAGAAGGCAGCCGAAGAAGCCGCAGCCAATGCCGAGGATAAGGAACCAAAAACGGTCTTTGGCAAAGCAATCGATAAGGCAAACGATACGGTTGATCAAATCCAAAAGCGGCAACAGGAGGCACTGGATCAAATCAAGTAACCGTTGGCAATCGGTGCTTTAAGGTTCGGGAATTGCTTTACCCGGGTTCAATATGTTCTTTGGGTCGAGCGCCTGCTTTATGGACTGCATTACGCTAATGGCCGCCCCGTGTTCTTTAGCCACTGCATCAAGTTTGCCAATTCCGATACCATGCTCGCCTGTACAAGTTCCGCCCACGGATAAGGCCAGATCCACCAATTGCTGATGATAGGTAGAGACTATCTGCAGTTCTTCCTCGCTTGCGGGATCAAGCGGGAACACAACGTGATAGTTTCCATCACCGACATGTCCGAATAATGGTGCTGGAATGGGAGAGTTTGCCAAAATCTCCTTCGACTTAACGATACACGCGGCAAGCTCTGAAATCGGGACGCACACATCCGTCACATACCCAACGGATCCATCTCTCAACGCAAGTGAGGCGTAATAACCATCGTGCCGTGCCTGCCACAATTTCTGACGTTCGGTCTCATCCATCGACCACTCAAACGGACCGCCACCTGATTCCGCCACCATTGCTTCTACGGTGCGGGCATCCTCGGCAACCTGCGTGTCGCTGCCATGGAATTCAAAAAAGAGTGTTGGCTTGATTTCATTTTCCAGGTCGCTGTATCTGTTGACCGCATCGATTTGCACTTCGTCTAGTAATTCAATTCGTGCAATCGGAATCCCGCGAGTGAGTACAGCAATTACTGTTGAGACCGCACGTTCGATATCCGGGAATGGACAAACCGCTGAAGATACAGCAGTTGGCATGGGCTGAAGACGAAGTGTCACTTCAGTGATGATTCCAAGTGAACCCTCGCTACCCACCATTAGACGTGTGAGGTCATACCCGGATGATGATTTCCGAGCACGTCCACCCGTATGAATAATTGTCCCGTCGGCCATCACGACTGTCAGGCCCATAACATTTTCCCGCATCGTGCCATAACGCACCGCGGTGCTACCTGATGCATTGGTCGCTGCCATTCCGCCGAGCGATGCATCTGCTCCCGGATCCACGGTAAATGTCAGTCCGGTTTCATGTTCGATGAGGTAGTCATTCAGTGCCTTACGTGTAACCCCTGCCTGAACCGTTACATCTGCATCATCCACGCTTAGCCGCACAATCTGATTCATGTGGCTAAGGTTGATACACACTCCGCCGCGCGTGGCCACCACTCCGCCTTCAACCGCCGTTCCGGTGCCATAGGGAATAATCGGGATGTCGTTTTCAAAACAAATACGGACGATGCTGGCAACTTCATCGGTATCTACTGGAAATGCCACCAGATCCGGAGGTTGGGATTGATGCCGGGATACATCGTGACCATGGTCACTCAAGGTCGCGGTCTCAGTGGTAGCCCGGTCGCCGAGCACCTCTTTAATCTGACGGGAAATCCTTGATTGCATGGGAGGCAACATAGTGTGAATTGTTTTTTCCAGAAAACTCTATTACCGTCGTTTTACCTGTGCAACTGCAGCTTTCACTTTCGACAGGCCGGTCTTCGCAACCTCGAGTGGATCCTGCTTCCAGTAATCCCGGTTGAATAACTCCAAAGACAGCATGGCACGTGATCCGGCATCGTAGATCATCTGCAGGATTTCGACGACAGGTGCGACACCGTCACCAACATGTACGCGATCAGCATCTGAAATCGTTGCCCGTGGTGGATCGTCCGGATAGTCGTTTACATGAAAACACTTTATCTGTTTTCCATTTAGCATTTTCAGGCCAGCGAAGCCGCTGCCACCTTTATAGATGTGATAGACGTCCGGCAGAACACACGCATCAGGATGATTGCACTCAGCAGCCACAAACGCCAATTCGCCGAGACGGCTCAATGTTTTTGAAAACCCCCATAGCTCAACTTGAGGTGTTACACCTTCGTTGCGTCCAACTTCGAGCAAGGCATGATAGCGCTCCGCGGCATTAAACAGATTGAAGTCCTCAATATCGGTAGCACCAACCGGAGGTGCAGCGATGTGGTCTCCGCCGAGCTCTCGCACCAATCCCATATCGTGCTTGGCTGTTTCCAGTCCAGCAGCGCGTTCGTCGTCGTCGTCCACAATCCACTTCGCAAAACCAATGGCACTTGCAACCTTGATATTGTTATCGGCGAGTTTCTTAGCCTGATCCTTCAGGCTACCACCATTGTCTTGAAATGCCTTGATATCACGAATCCATGGTTCAATCCCGTTATAACCGGCTTCAATGACGACATCGATTTGTTCATCAAGTGGCAACGCCTGACCGCGAATGGTGCTGGTATTAAAACAATATCCAAACGGGTGCTTGTCACTCGCGGCAGCGGCAATCACCGGCTGACCTGCTGTAATTGCTGCTGTACCAGCGGTAATCGCACCGAATTTCATTGCATCACGACGCGAAAATGACTGTTTTTCGGGCATGTTTATCTCCAAATGGACGAAAGCCAGTCACTACAGGAATAGGTCCGTGCAGTGAATTGCCGATATGATATATTGGTATATGTAGACAAGCGAATATAGCTTAATCTGCTCGATATACGAAGTAACAGCAACGAACGGCTCAGAGGAAACTACATAGTTATGTTCACTATTTTTGGACGCAACCGATCTGATAAAGGTTCATGTGACGGATACTCACGTCGTGATTTCATCAAAGTTGGTGGAATGGCCATGGGGGGACTGTCACTGGCAGATACACTTGCAATCGATGCCAAAGCCGGAACGGGATCAAACCACCGAGCCATCATCAATATCTATATGCCGGGCGGTCCGTCACATCTAGACTTGTGGGACCTAAAGCCTGAAGCACCGGCAGAGATTCGCGGAGAATTCCGACCGATCAAAACAAACGTTCCTGGAATCGAAATCTGTGAGCTGTTTCCGCAAATGGCAAAGATGATGGATAAGTTCATCCCGATTCGATCCATTTGTGACGCCGACGGTCGCCATGATGCATATCAATGCATGACCGGCTGGAAAAAAGGCCAGCGAACACCTCGCGAAGGACGACCTAACTTTGGAAGTTGGTCTTCGCATCTGCAGGGCAAAGTAAACAATGCTGTGCCACCGAACGTATCGCTTATGTACCCGACCGGAAATGGCACGTGGGGCTTTACCGAAGATGGTGGTTTCCTTGGCGTGAAGCACTCACCATTCGCTCTCGTTGAGAAAGACCCGATGAAGTCATCGTCAAACATGGTACTTCAAGGCATCACGTTGGATCGTTTAAATGACCGCGAAACACTGCGTGCTTCGTTTGATAAATTCCGCCGTGACGTAGACACCAGCGGTGTTGTCGAAGGTATGGATGTTTATCATCAGCAGGCACTAGGGATTCTAACGACATCCAAGCTCGTAGAAGCACTAGACCTCAGTAAAGAAGATCCAAAGGTACTTGAGCGCTACGGTGAAAACGATGCAACGTATCAACGTGATGGTGCACCGAAAATGGTTCGTAACTTCTGCATTGCTCGTCGACTCGTGGAAGCGGGTGCTCGAGTTGTGTCGCTCAACTACAGTCGTTGGGACTGGCACGGTGGTGACGGGCTGAACTTCCCGCGCAGCCGTCAGGAATTCCCGAAGCTTGACCAAGGTCTCGCCGCATTGATTACCGATCTACACGAACGTGGATTGGATAAAGATGTCTCGGTTGTAGTTTGGGGTGAATTCGGCCGAACACCGAAGATCAATAAGAACAACAGTCGTGATCACTGGCCACGCGTATCGTGTGCGATGCTCGCTGGTGGTGGCATGAAAACTGGTCAGGTTATCGGATCTACCAACAAGTATGCTGAACATGCTGTTGAACGACCCGTGAAGTTCCAGGAAGTCTTTGCCACGCTCTACAAGAACGTCGGCATTGATGCTAGCAAGGTTCGATTCTTCGATAAGACCGGTACACCACAATACATGGTTGAAGAAGGCATCCGGCCAATCAACGAGATCATCTAAGATCTTTGCTTGATCAATATTCGGATTTTTCGTGTCACCAATTATGGTCTGTTGCGATTCTACGCGCGCCTCTATACTTAGCGCCATCAGGTGAAACGGTTAGTTGCTGATCCTTTGTATCGATGGCGACGTTTCACCACGACATCTTGAGAGCGGAACAACGATCGATGCTGACGGTAATTCTTCCCGATGGTTCTACAAAAGAATTTGAAAGTCCTATAACCCCCGCTGACGTGGCCGCTGATATCGGTCCCGGACTGGCCAGAGCAGCTCTCGCTGCAAGCGTCGACGATCAAGTTGTCGGCCTTGACTATAAACTTCCCGATGACGGCGAAGTCTCGCTGAAGCTCTTCACCAAGAAGAATGAAGAAGCGCTCGGAGTAATGCGACACTCTGCGGCTCATGTGATGGCACGCGCGATCATGCGTCTGTTTGACGGAGTACAGTTGGCATTCGGTCCCACGATTGATAATGGCTTCTACTACGACTTCGATCTGGAACACTCGTTATCCGAAGAAGACTTCGATGCTATCGAAGCGGAAATGAAAAAGATCATTAAAGCAGCAGAGCCCTTTGAGAGGATCGAGCAAACTCGTAATGAGGCGTTGGAACTATGTGAAGGTCTCGCGCAGGAATACAAAGTTGAACATATTCAGGAAGGGTTAACCGAACACGAGCAACTCTCTTTTTACCGACAGGGCGAGTTTGTTGACTTATGCCGAGGACCCCACGTGCCGAATGCCGGGGCCATCGGTGCATATAAGCTCTTGTCTGTGGCCGGAGCTTACTGGAAAGGTGATTCAGATCGCAAACAACTACAACGCGTTTATGCGACTGCCTTTTTTGAAAAGCAGGATTTAGAAGACCATCTAAATCGAATAGAAGAAGCCAAGAAACGTGATCATCGAACGATTGGGAAGCAACTTGATCTATTCACGATTAATCCAATAGTCGGAAGTGGCCTTGTGTTATGGCAACCCAAGGGCGCCCAGATTCGGGCAACGCTCGAGGGCTTTGTACGCGACGAATTGCAGAAACGCGGATACCAACCTGTCTACACTCCGAATATTGGTAAAGTCGAGCTTTACGAGACTTCAGGGCACTATCCGTACTACAAGGAAAGCTTGTTCCCGCCAATGGAATTGGAGGACGGCGATCAGTACTTACTGAAGCCAATGAACTGCCCGCATCATGTGATGATCTACAAGTCACGGCCACGCAGTTACAGAGATCTACCATTAAGACTTGCAGAATTTGGAACGGTCTATCGCTTTGAGCAATCTGGTGAACTCAATGGTATGACCCGGGTTCGCGGCTTCACACAGGATGACGCTCATATCTTCTGCCTGAATGAACAAGTGGCCGATGAATTCAAAGGCTGTATCGACATGACGCAGTTCGTGTTACAGAGCCTTGGATTAACGGACTACCGTGTTCGCCTTGGTTTCCGCGACCCTGCCAGTGATAAGTACGTCGGTAATCGTGAGTTATGGGACAATGCACAATCATCGCTCGTTCAAGTGTGTGAAGAACTTGGGATTGAGGCTGAGGCCGAAGAAGGGGAGGCAGCCTTTTATGGTCCTAAAGCTGACTTCGTCCTGAACGACTGCCTTGGTAGAGAGTGGCAACTCGGTACAGTGCAGTTGGATTATAATCTGCCAAGTGCCGATCGCTTCGAATTGGAATACGTGGGCTCGGATAACATGGCTCACCAGCCGGTCATGATCCATCGTGCTCCGCTTGGATCGATGGAACGATTTATCGGAATGCTGATTGAGCACTTTGCTGGAGCATTTCCTTTGTGGTTAGCACCAGAGCAGGCGCGTGTTATGGTGCTGAGTCAGAAATTCGAAGAATACGGTCGCAAGGTTGAGGCTCAGTTAACCGCCGCCGGCCTGCGGGTCACTGGTGATTACCGGGCTGAAAAGATTGGTGCCAAGATTCGAGATGCGCAATTGGAACTCATTCCATATATGCTTATCGTCGGCGGCCGAGAGATGGAAACTGATAGCGTCAGTGTACGCGATCGTATCGAGGGTGATCTTGGTAGCATGCCTGTTGCGGAGGCCATTGCTAAGCTCCAGGGTGAAATCAATGCCCGAACTGTTCGCCAGACTTTCAGCGGCTCAGCAGGCTTTGTAGACCGCGGTACTCAGAATCAGTATTAAGCTGCGAAAGCCAAAGAAAAAACACCACCGTGGAACATCATGTTAACACGATGGTGCGCTCTGGCAAGAGAGCAGATTGCCGCACCGAAACGATACATACGTTATTCGATTCGCTATTTACAGAGGTGCCATAACCAAAGCGACAAGGCGCCGGTTTCTGAAAAAAGATGAAGGCTTGTGGTCGGATACGGCCGGAGAAAGAAAACACCTTCAGCCCTCTTGATATGGTATGATTTGCATTCAGACACCGTAAATTTAGAGGTATTTGGAGAATCATCGTGTACCAAGCAATGACCTTGCTCGCTGCTGAAACAAGCGACGTGATCTTCTGGGTTGTGATCGGGCTTTTAGCAGTAATGCTGCTGTCTGCGTTTGTCTTCTTTATGATCTACGGGAAGCTTTGGTTCCGTGGGCTCGTAAGTGGTGCCAATATCGGCATCCTTGAAGTGATTGCTATGAGCCTGCGGCAGGTTAATCCAAAAATCGTCATTGAATCTAAAATTCAGGCGGTTCAAGCTGGATTGGAGACGAAGAAGACCAAGGATAACAACGACGGCCCGTGGTTGGTCAGTACAAATCGTCTTGAATCACTTTATCTGGCCGGTGGTAAGGTACACCGCGTTGTCGATGCACTCGTGGCGGCAAAGTCCGCCGGAATCATGCTGAATTTTGATCAGGCTGCCGCCATTGATCTTGCCGGGCGAGATGTGCTTGAAGCCGTGCAGACATCTGTGGACCCCAAGGTTATCGATTGCCCAAATCCAACCAAGAGCGGAAAGACATATCTCAGCGCGATCGCCATGGACGGTGTCGAACTAAAAGTACGCACGCGTGTCACCGTTCGCACAAATCTGGACCAGCTTATTGGCGGTGCGACGGAGGATACGATCATGGCGCGTGTCGGTGAAAGTATTATCTCCTCTATCGGATCTGCAGAGACTCACTCTGTTGTACTTGAGAATCCGGATCTGATTACCAAAGCCGTGCTTGGTCGCGGACTCGATGCACAAACTGCATTCGAAATCGTGTCCATCGATATCGCTGATGTAAACGTTGGTGAGAACATCGGTGCACGACTGCAGGCCGATCAGGCTGAAGCTGACACACGTGTTGCTCGTGCCAAAGCGGAACAGCGGCGAGCAGAAGCGATCGCGACCGAACAGGAAATGAAAGCCAAGGTCGTTGATAACAACGCCAAGTTGATACTCGCTGAAGCCGAAGTGCCGAAAGCAATGGCTCAGGCATTCCGTGAAGGAAATGTCTAATCTCCTAGTTGTCGGCGATCTCGATCAAGATATTTTTCCGGGTAACTTCTTTCTCTTATTGAATTCAATATGAAAAACCTATCCATACTTTCACTGCTCTTCGCCCTTACCATTGTGCTTAATTCCATGGCTAACTCTTTGCACGCGGAACCAACAAAAGAACAACAAGAACTTCTAGATATATTCCGTAAGGAGTTTATAGAGATTACTCCTGGCAAGGGAAAATATCCAAAGTCGTTCGAGATGGGACGAAAAGATGCCAGTGATAAAGAACAACCAGTAAGAAAAGTCACCTTCAGCTATTCATTTGGAATCGCAAAATACGAGGTGCCGCAAAATCTGTGGGAAGCGGTGATGGGCGAGAACCCCAGTCGGTGGAAGGGGCCTCGCAACAGCGTTGAAATGCTCGACTACAAAGATGCGATTAACTTCTGCAAAAAAGCCACAGCCATGATGCGAGAACTAAAGCTAATTAAAGACAATCAGGTGATTCGATTGCCGTCAGAAGCAGAATGGGAATACACTGCACGTGCCGGTACAAAAACGGTCTATTCGTTCGGTGACGACGCCGAAGACCTTGGCCCGTATGCCTGGTTCAGCGGAAATGCCGCTGGGAATGATCCGCCAGTAGGCGCAAAGAAACCCAACGATTGGGGCCTCTATGATATCCACGGCTATCTCTGGGAGTGGTGTCTTGATAGCGACGGTGATTACAAAGGTGCGCCAACCGACGGACACCCGCAGCTTGCTGATGATGCAGAGCGATACATAGTGCGTGGCGGTAGCTGGAAAAGCAAGCCACCGGAGTTGACTTCAAGTTATCGTTTAGCGGCACCTGCCGGCGCCAAGGAAGATGACCTTGGGCTTCGCTGTGTCCTGGCTACTGAGAAATAACGCCAACCAGAATCCATTTTTCGTTCACGTGGAGACCAAAATGAACAACGTTGTTCAATTTGCATTTGTCCTGTTTGCCTTGTTCATTACCGGGTGCGAAGAAGAGCGGCCCATCACACCCGTCGATAACTCAAATGTTTCGACAAACGGATCTGACGAGGGTAACACCAAAGTCTCACTGCTGCTGAACTGGACTCCTGAAGCTGAGCATGGTGGATTCTATGCTGCGTTACTTAACGGCCACTATGCCGCGGAAGGTATCGAGGTGAAAATCGTACCTGGTGGTAAGAACGCACCTGTCATTCAACGCATTGCCACTGGGCAGGACACGTTTGGTGTCTGCAATGCCGACCAGATCCTCACGGGTCGTAATCAAGAAGCAGATGTCGTCGCTCTACTGGCACCAATACAGGATAGCCCTCGGTGCATCATGGTACATAAGAGCTCCGGAATAACTTCGCTTGACCAGCTCAATGATATGACACTTGCTATGAGTAGTGGTCGTAGCTTCGCTGTGTATATGCAAAAACATCTGCCGCTTGAGAACGTAGAGATTGTGCCATACCAACCTATAAGCATCTTTCTTGAAGATAAGAACTTCGGGCAGCAAGGTTATGTCTTCAGTGAACCGTTTGTCGCTCAGCAAAATGGTGCTGAACCACACGTGTTGATGGTGTCTGACTTGGGATTCAATCCATACACCAGCATTCTCTTTACAACCGGTGACAGGATTAATAGCGATCCTGAATTGGTCGAAAAGATGACGAGTGCAAGTAAAAAGGGGTGGCAGGATTACCTCGACGACCCGACAAAAACGAACGAGTATATTCACTCAATTAACGAACAGATGAGTGTTGAGGCACTCGCCTTTGGGGCCGCTGCGATCAAGCCGTTATCACTGACCGAAGGAATGTCTTCAGAACAAATCGGCATGATGACTACGCAACGCTGGCAAACTCTACTGGATCAGCTTGCCGAAATCGACCACGCTGATGCGTCACTTGACATAAACGATGCATTTATTTCTGGGGCGGTGGAATAGGCTGCAAAAATTCGCCTTTCCTCACATTGTCATTTCTGAGAAGATTCCGCACCTCTTTGCAATCAAACCAAAGGAGTGCGCGTGCGTTCAACTCTCTCTGGATTCGCATTTGTTTTCATTTTTGTCTCGCTAATCAGCGTACCGGCAACCAATGCGCAGCAAGGTCCGATCAACGATTTACTGGTGACACAAGCTGATATCTCAGCCGAGCAGGCGGAAGTGGTACTCAGCGATGAAGCGAGTGAAAACGAAGCCGGTGAAGAGGGTGCATCCGATCCAAATCAGTTATCGGCATCGGCCGAGTGGGTACGTGCCGTCTTTCCAATTTGGCTGCATGACACACATTTTTTGTTAGCCGACTATCAATGGATTTGTTGCTTCTTCCTAGTACTGCTTGGAGTGTTCGCGGACGTCTGCATACGGGCAGCCTTAAGATGGACATGCCGCGTAGTCTTTAAGCAACGTCCGCCTGAAGAGTTGCCCGAAGCAGAACAACAAGAACGTAAACGGCTTTGGAAGCCAATTGGATTACTCGCTCAAGCTGGTGTTTGGTATTGGGGCACATCGCTGATCGGTCTTCCCGAGGCAATCTTAGTGATATTACTGGTTGGCCTGAAGTTTTACACGGTGGTTGCCGCTGTGTGGACGTCCTTTCGATTCGTTGATATTGTCACCCGATTCCTGCAACGTAAGG
>JAKUOW010000061.1 GCA_022451045.1 Pirellulales bacterium
CGCAAGCACTGGCTATGCTCAATTCACCGATTATCCGCGGTATGGCAACTAAATTTGCAGCTAGAGTACGGCCTAATGCAGAAACCTCAATTGATCAGGCAATCGACAGCGCCTACCAAATTGCCATCGGTCGGCCTGCTTCCGATTCAGAAAAGACAACCATGTTCGACTTTATTGAACGTCAGAAGTCACTTCGTGCGGAAAAGGACAATGCTGAAGAGCTTGCCGTACAAGACTTCTGTCAATTGATCTTGTGCTTGAACGAATTTCTCTACATCGAATAACCTAAGTATCCTGTCAGTCAATAACGACTGAAAATGTGAAAGTAACCACTATGCATAATCCAATGAGAAATACCATTGAACAACGTCGTGCGTTTTTGAAACACGCCGGATTAGGGTGTGGTTCATTAGCCTTAACGAGCTTGTTGCATCAGGAAGGCGTGATCGCAGCCACACCGGAACGATCCAATCCACTTGCCGAACGCTCCTCGCACTTTGAACCTAAGGCCAAGGCCATTATCTGGTTATTTCAAACCGGTAGCCCTTCACAGGTGGATACATTTGACCACAAGCCTGAACTAGGCAAACGTGACGGCACACCCCTAGCTGGTGCAGACCCAAAAACTGGTTTCTTCACGACAAGCGGAAAATGTCTAAAGTCCCCGTTTAAATGGAAACAACATGGTGAATCCGGTGCATGGACCTCAGAGATTTTCCCGGAAATCTCCAAGCATGTGGACGACATCGCATTTGTTTATTCCTGCTATTCCCAATCAAATAACCACACACCGGCGATGCTGGAATTAAATTCTGGCATGATTCGCCAGGGATTCCCAAGCATGGGATCGTGGTTGAGCTATGGACTTGGAAGCTCGAATTCAAACTTACCGGCATTCGTCGTGATGCACGGCAAGAAACCGCGAGGTGCAGATCCGATTTGGTCATCTGGTTTCTTACCATCGGTCTATCAGGCTACATCGCTTGATCCACGTGGAGAAAAGCCTATTAAGAACCTCGAGCGTCTAGCAGATATCAACAACGAACAACAGCGTTCGTTCCTCGATACGCTGAAGGGTGAAAATGCCAAGTACGTAAAACGACGACCGTTTGATGGTGATTTAAACGCTCGACTTGAATCCTTTGAGCTGGCGTATCGAATGCAGGCAGCAGCACCCGAAGCATTTGATATCGCCCGTGAAACGGAAGCCACACACGAAGCCTATGGCTTAAACAAAGACGCGTCCAAGGATTACGGGCGGCAGTGTTTAATCGCCAGACGGCTCGTTGAACGGGGTGTCCGATTTGTTCAGGTTTTTGCAGACATTGCCAAAACTCCTGGCGGCGGTGTAAACGATGTACCTTGGGATGCACATAGCGACGTACGTGAAAACCACGGCACATGTGCGGCATCAGTTGACCAACCAACCGGCGCGCTGCTAACCGACCTCAAACAACGTGGCATGCTGGAGGATACGATCGTGATCTACGGTGGCGAGTTTGGTCGCACGTCAGATTCACAAGGCACGAATGGACGGGATCATAACCCAAATGCATTCACAACTTGGTTTGCCGGCGGTGGATTCAAGGGTGGAACGCAGTATGGTGCCACAGATGAGTTTGGATACAAGTCAGTGGAAAAGAGAGTGAACGCTCACGACATCCATGCCACCATATTACATCTAATGGGAATCAATCACGAAGAATTGACATACCGATTTAACGGTAGGGACTTCCGCCTAACAGATGTGGAAGGTGAAGTGCTTCATGATATCCTTAGCTAGCAGGAGATTGTAGAATAACGAGTAGACGTTATTTTACCGCTAGCCAAACGAATCAAAATGAAGCAGCTTACTCTCGTACTTTCCGTGATCCTTTGCACTTCCGCCCCCCTTCATGCCCGGAAGGATATGCAAAGCGTCGACTTTTCACGCGACGTATTACCAATCCTCTCTAACAAGTGCTTTGTATGCCACGGTCCTTCCTCCGAAGATCCAGATCAACTTCGACTCGACACCGAAGCACTAGCAACTAGCGATCGTGGTGGATATCGCGCCATTGATCAGGCAAAACCAAACAAGAGCGCCGTCTTGGAACGCTTGCACTCAGCGGACGAACCCATGCCGCCGGCAGACGCTGAAAAGCAACTTACCGACAGTGAACGGGCTATTCTATCTGCCTGGGTAAAACAAGGCGGTAAATATACGAAGCACTGGGCATTTGTTGCTCCCGTCATAACTCCCACGAAGTCAGCACCAGATGCAACAGGAAGTGCGGCACTCGACGCGTATATAAAGGATGCGCTTAAAGCAGCGAAAGCCTCTCTTCATAAACCGGCGGATAAAACAACCATTGCACGTCGAGTATCACTAGTCCTCACGGGACTTCCACCGGAACTCGATGTCTTAAATGCATACCTCGCTGATGATAGCGATTCAGCATATGAGACTCTCGTAGATACATTGCTCGCGAGTCCTCGATATGGCGAACATCAGGCGCGTTTTTGGCTCGATGCGGTACGTTATGGTGACACCCATGGATTACATCTGGACAACCGGCGTGGAATCTACCCGTATCGCGACTGGGTCATCGGCGCGATGAACGACAATCTGCCACTTGATACGTTTATCCGCTGGCAACTCGCCGGCGATTTATTGCCTAATCCGACACTTGAACAACGAGTGGCAACCGGATTTGTTCGCATGAATCCATCAACGGCCGAAGGCGGTGCCATCCCCGCAGAATTCCAGGCCAAGAACAACTTTGACCGCACCGAAACACTGGGAACAGTGTTACTGGGCATGACGTTGACCTGTGCTCGCTGCCACACGCACAAGTACGACCCAATTACTCAAACAGAGTACTATCAGTTGTTCGCTTTCTTCAACAGTACGGCTGAAAACTCGATGGACGGCAACTCATATACATATGCCCCCATTCTCCATGCTCCGAAGGATCAGGCGGGCTGGATTCAGTGGAAACAAATCGAACGTGATCGATTAGCACTAATAAACGCATCGGACAAGGATGTACGAAAGTCGCTGGCCGAAAACGAGGGTGCACTTACAGCATGGAACAATGGCGGTCTGGATGAAAAACTCGCACTACTCGCGGATCCACATGGCGGCTTAAAAGAATCCACCCATCATCAAAAAGCGGTTTTCATCAAAGCAGCAATCGATACTGCATCGAAAGAATTTACAACAACACTCGTCACAAAGGATTTGGACAAACCTCGTGAAACGAAAATTCTACGTAGAGGCGAATACAACCTGCCAATCGGTGATGCTCTCGAGCCCGGCGTATTGAGTGTCATGGGCACCCTGCCGGAAGATGCACCGAAAAATCGGTTGGGGCTCTCCGATTGGCTGCTAAGCGACGAGCACCCACTTGTTAGCCGTGTGCTGGTAAACCGCATTTGGCAACGTGTGTTTGGACATGCCATTGTACGTACACCGGAAGATTTCGGCTTACAAGGACAACATCCGACTCATCCGGAGTTGCTCGATTGGCTAGCCGTAGAATTGCGTCAAACAGATTGGAATCTAAAGGCCATGCTCAAAATGATGGTAATGTCCGACACCTTCAGGCAATCGTCGTCTCGCCGCAGAGACTTGGACGATCCAGAAAACACACTGTTTGGGCGTGGCCCGAGTTATCGTTTGGACGCAGAAGCACTGCGCGATATCGGTCTTTGGTCCAGCGGTTTAATGGACCCACACATGGGTGGTGAAGGCGTAAAACCATATCAACCAGCAGGTATGTGGAAAGCACTTGCTCATCCAGGTAGCAACACGAAACAGTACGTTCAGGATAAAGGTGCCCTACTCTATCGAAGAAGTATTTACATCTACTGGAAACGCACCAGCCCGCATCCCATGATGACCCTATTTGACGCACCCGACCGGGAATCCAGTTGTGTGCGGCGTGCCCGAACAAATACTGCACTACAGTCACTCGGATTACTAAACGAAATCCAGAGAATCGAAATGGCACATGGTGTGGCGGAACGACTATTGAAGCAAGCCGATTCAACAGAAGAGCGGCTGGATCTTTTGTTCAAGCTGCTGACCAGTCGCTCACCAACAAAACGCGAGGCTGAGGCTTGTAACACGCTGCTTAGCATCATGCTGGAACG
This sequence comes from Pirellulales bacterium, assembly GCA_022451045.1. Lineage (GTDB taxonomy): Bacteria > Planctomycetota > Planctomycetia > Pirellulales > Pirellulaceae > UBA11883. The sequence continues at coordinate 4,138 of JAKUOW010000061.1, forward strand.
TTTCGAGGCTGCTCCGAATGATGCACTCGAGTTACTTGCTATCGGAGAAAATACTCGCGATGAGAGCTTAGACGCGGAAACGCTTGCTGCCTGGACCCAAATTGCGGTCACGGTACTCGCCAGCGATCCGGCAATCCTCGTTTATTAATTAGTTGCTTTTTTAAGCCGTACATCCATCGGTACTCCTGAAAGAACACGCACGATGAATTCTGTAGACCCAAGACGCGAACATGAACTAATGCTCACACGCCGTCAATTATTTGGCCGCGGTGCACTTGGGCTTGGAACTGCCGCCATGGCCGGCCTGCTCGGTGATGATCTGTTAGCGGAAAACAAAGGTCTACCCGATCTACCTCATCACACACCAAAAGCAAAACGAGTCATTTATCTGTTCATGAGTGGTGGCCCAAGTCATCTGGACCTTTGGGATTATAAGCCCGGATTAGTAGACAAGTACGGTGAACAACTCCCAGAACACGTTCGCGACGGCCAACGTGTTACAGGAATGACCGCAAATCAAAAGAGCGGACTTCCGATTTGTCCATCAAAATACAAATTCACCAAACAAGATAACAATGCAGACGGAGTTTGGGTAAGTGAACTACTCCCACATACCGCAAGCGTGGCCAAAGAATTATGCGTCGTCCACAGCACATTTACCGAAGCCATCAATCACGACCCGGCTATTACCTACATTCAGACCGGCAGTCAAACACCCGGTCGCCCCAGTCTAGGTGCATGGCTTAGCTACGGACTTGGCACAGACAATGAGAACCTACCTCATTACGTGGTAATGCACGCTCATTCCAATCACGCCGAACAGAGTCTTTTCAACCGACTTTGGGGCACAGGTTTCATGCCAGCGGATCATCAGGGCATGCTCCTGCGAAGCCAGGGTGACCCGGTATTATTCCTAAGCAATCCGAAAGGCGTTTCTCGCAAGGACCGACGTGCACAACTTGATGCGCTAGCTGCTATTAATCAGGGTCAAGCTGACTCATTTGGTGATCCGGAAGTACTCGCCAGAATCAAGCAGCACGAAATGGCATATCGCATGCAAATGTCGGTACCTGAGCTGATGGATATGTCAACGGAAACTGAGGAGACATTTAAACTCTACGGTGACGCCGCCAAAACTCCTGGCAGTTTTGCCGCCTGCTGTCTAACCGCCCGACGCTTAGCTGAACGAGGCGTTCGCAATATCCAGATTTTCCATCGCGGCTGGGATGCTCATGGAAATCTGGTCGGAGAACATGGGTCACAATGTAAAGATGTGGATCAAGCATGTGCTGCATTGATTAAGGATTTAAAGCAACGAGGTATGCTAGACGAAACACTGGTAATCTGGGGCGGCGAATTCGGTCGCACCGTTTACTGTCAGGGTGGATTAGGCAAAGAAAACTATGGACGAGACCACCACCCACGCTGCTTCTCAACATGGATGGCCGGTGGTGGGATTAAACCCGGCATCACGTACGGTAAGACTGACGAGTATGGATACAACATTGCTGATGAGCACGGCCAACCACTTGAGCCCCAACCAACGCACGAATCATGGACTCCCGGCACGATGCACATACACGATCTAAACGCAACGATTCTGCATCAAATGGGCATTAACCATGAACGCCTTACTTATCGCTATCAGGGAAGAGACTTCCGCCTAACTGATGTACATGGCCACGTGATTCACGACATTATCAGCTAACAAACAGGCACATCCCAAAGTGCCGTTCTACTGTACACCGTGCGGGACATTGAACGTGACAAGACAAACACAGGCAAATCTTTCTATCCTCAGCTGTGTTATGTTATTGGCGTTTGGTGGTAATGCGACAGCTCAAGACAATCCTGACTTCTTTGAAAAGAAGATTCGGCCACTTCTTGTGAAGCACTGCCTCGCATGTCACGGCTCGAAAAAACAGGAAAGCGGCTTGCGACTGGATACCCGCAAGTCAGCAATCAAAGGTGGTGAGGTTTACGGCCCGGCATTTAGTGAGAAGTCGCCATCCGACAGCAAGTTACTTGCAGTCATTCGTCATGAAGATGACATTACAATGCCTCCGAACAAGAAACTAAGCGCGTCTGACATAGCTCTGTTCGAACAGTGGTTGCAACAGGGGGCGATTTGGCCAGATCCTGTCGAGCAAGCTTCAGGGCCATCCATTGCCGAAAGATGGAAGACCCATTGGGCTGCATCACCCCCAAATAAACCACGAGTACCTGCGACATCTCAAAAAGAAGAAATCCACAATCCTATCGATGCCTTTGTAATGGCTCGTCTAGAGGCTGCAGGTTTAACCCCATCAGAACCCGCAAGCCCTCTCGCAATCATAAAACGTACTTATTACACGCTTATCGGTTTGCCCCCGCCCATAGAACAAATCCGAAAGTTTGAAAACGAATACGTGTCCGATCCGAAACAGGCTATGGTGACTCTAGTTGATTCATTGCTAGCTTCCGAGCACTACGGGGAACGATGGGCACGACATTGGATGGATATAGCGCGATATGCCGACACGAAAGGGTATGTGCGACTAAATGAGCAAACAAACTTCTACCATGCCTGGACATACCGCGACTATTTAATCAACGCGTTTAATAATGACAAGCCTTACGATGAATTCATCAGGGAGCAACTCGCAGCAGATCTGATGCTCGATGGCCCCGACAATCGATCGTTAGCAGCACTTGGTTTCTTAACGCTTGGTCGACGATTCACCGGTAACCAGCATGACATCATCGATGATCGCATTGATGTTGTTACGCGTGGCCTGCTGGGAATTACGGTAACGTGCGCAAGATGCCATGATCATAAATTCGACCCAATTCCCACGTCGGACTACTACGCACTATATGGAATGTTCGCCAGCACATCGGAACCATCTGATCTTCCCCAACTTACGTCTGGCGATAAGCCAAAGCCATTCCTTGGTGATTTGGCTGAGTACGACCAGAAACGTAGTGAGTTGGATAAGCAGATCGTCGAGTATATCCCTGCCACACTCGACATGTTACGAGGCGACACAACTCGATACCTCCAAGCAGTTTTACGAGGCCGAAAAGAGTTCCTTGTACCTCTACCTGCGGCCAAAGGAGAACTGAGACAGACGTTTGTCGAACGTTGGATTGAGTATTTAGAAGGAACTCAATCGAATGATCACGCCGTTTTCCTGCCGTGGCATTTACTACGCGAGTTACCTTCAGATCAATTTGAGCAACGGAGCAAGCAAACCGTTCGACAGTTATCGGCAAAGCGGCGTTTAAAGCTCAATCCAATTGTGTTGGATACTCTCTCCAAATCATCGCTTACCTCAATGAATGATGTCGCAATCGTCTATGGTAAGCTGCTCGAAGATATCCATTCACAGTGGCAAGCTCTCGTGCAAGACAACGTTGCGCTCACTGCATTCGAATCAGAACCCAAAGAGTCATTGCGACAAGTGCTCTACGGTGACGACTCACCATTTGCGATCACACCACGCGAGGCGCTCGATGCATATCTACTCGACGCCGACTGGAACATGAAACTATCCAAGGCATATTTGGACTTTGATGCCTGGCTTGCGTCCACAGGAAATGAGCCGGCCAAGGCACATGTATTATATGATTCCGATCGCCTGCACGAACCACATGTTTTCATTCGTGGAAACCCCGAGCGTACTGGTGAACGGGTGGCACGTGCTGCTCCCTCACTGTTGGGGAAATCTCTATCAGAACCATTTACACAGGGAAGCGGCCGCCTCGAATTAGCTGAGGCGATCGCACATCCGGACAATCCCCTCACCGCTCGCGTATTGGTTAATCGAATCTGGACGCACCATTTTGGACAAGGACTCGTGGATACCACGAGTAATTTTGGGCTTCGCGCTTCAGCACCTAGCCATCCGGAGTTATTGGACTATCTGGCGTTTCGCTTCTCACATGAAGGTTGGTCGATTAAAACATTACACCGGTGGCTATTAACCTCCAGCGTCTGGCAACAGAGCAGCAATGATCGCCCGGATGCGAGGCAGGTAGATCCTGAAAACAGATTGCTGTGGCGTACAAATAGACGACGTGTGGACTTCGAAACCTATCGGGATTCCTTACTAGTGACCTCCGGGCTGCTGAACCGTTCTATTGGTGGCCGTTCTATTCCACTGGATCAATCTGACAACGTGCGTCGCACCGTTTATGGCTTTATAAACCGCACTTCGCTTCCACCAGTCCTTTTGCTCTTCGGGTTCCCAACACCTGACGCACACAGCGATGGCCGTGCAAAAACCACCGTACCTCAGCAATCGCTGTACATGATGAATAGTAAGTTTCTATTGGATCAGGCTAAAGCAGTGAGTGATCGGGCGACTAGAATTTCCGGGGAGGGCAATAGTGAGGACATCGCGCACGCTCTATTCCAAATAACGCTTGGTCGCAATCCGACCGAGACAGAACTAGCACAAGTATTAGAGTTTATCGATTCCGAAGATTCTGCCTGGCATTACGTTGCTCACACACTAATTCAATCCAACGAGTTTTGTTTCATTGATTAGTCACAAATACAATCCGATTCTCAGTCGACGACAGATGCTTGCATCGTGTGGTGTCGGCATGGGTATGGTCGGCCTGCAACCGCTGCTTGCGGAAAGCACTAGCAGTTCGTATTCAAGCAAACAGCCGCATCACAAGCCGGTTGCAAAACACGTTATCCACATCTTTCTGAACGGTGGGCTTTCCCACATAGATACATTCGATCCTAAGCCACTTTTGGACAAATATAACGGCAAGCCTCTGCCGATCGAAAACCTTGAGACAGAGCGGGCAACCGGCAATGCATATGCATCGCCATTCAAATTTCGGAAGCACGGTGAAAGTGGAATCGAAGTTAGTGAAATTTTTCCACACACAGCCGCCAATATCGATGATATTTGTGTAATACGTTCCGCATACGCCGATGTACCAAATCACGAACCGTCGTTTCTGTTATGGAATTGCGGTGAAGCCAGACTGCCGCGACCAAGTATGGGTTCTTGGGTTACGTATGGCCTGGGTACTGAAAATCAAAACCTACCTGGATTTGTAGCGCTTTGCCCGCAAGGACTCCCCACTCAAGGTGTCGAGAACTGGCGATCCTCCTTCCTGCCCGGAGCATTTCAGGGAGTACATGTAGATACGCAGTTTAGTGAAGTGGAAAAGCTGATCGAGAACATAAAGAACGGGCAATTCGACGACCGTAGCCAGCGAAAACAACTGGATCTTCTCGCCGCATTTAATCGCCGTCACTTAGAACAACGGGGGTTTGACCCGGCACTTGAGGCACAAATTCAATCTTTTGAACTGGCTTATCGCATGCAAACTGAAGCTGCAGAAGCATTCAATCTTTCAGATGAGCCACAGTATATACATGACATGTACGGCGATACCGTGCAATCCAAGACCATGCTCACCGCACGTCGTCTCGTGGAACGCGGAGTAAGGTTTGTACAGGTTTGGTATAGCGGCGGACAGCCTTGGGACAATCACGACAACATTAACATACACGCAACACTTGCAAAAAATATTGATCAGGGTATTGGTGCCTTGATTCGCGACTTGAAGCAACGTGGTTTGCTGGAAGAAACGCTCATCCTATGCGGCGGCGAGTTTGGCAGAACGCCTACCGTTGAACTCCCTCGCCCTGTCCTTAACGCTGGCAAACAACTTGGACGCGACCACAACCACTATGGATTCTCTGTTTGGATGGCCGGCGGTGGTATTAAGGGAGGGACGGTTTACGGCAGCACAGATGAAACCGGATGGAAAGCAGAAGAGAACCCCGTCCACGTGCATGACATTCATGCAACCATGCTTCACCAACTCGGTTTTAATCACGAGAGGTTCACGTATCGACACGCAGGACGTGACTTTCGACTCACTGATGTTCATGGCCATGTTATCCATGACATCCTGAACTAGAGTCAGCGATTAGCACTCAAGTAACATCTCAACGAATAATCAATAGAGCCGTTTCATGAAGTTGACGACAATTCCTCTACTTGCTGTTCTTATAGCCGGCATTCCCGCTGCGGTGTCAGCAGGAGATCAACCGAATGTAATCATGATCCTCGTCGATGACATGGGATATTCAGATGTTGGATGTTATGGCGGAGAGATCGATACGCCTAACCTGAACCAACTTGCTGCAAACGGGTTACGGTTCACACAGTTTTATAATACAGCTCGCTGCTGGCCGACGCGGGCAGCGCTGATGACGGGATTCTACGCCCAGCAGGTTAATCGGGATGCGATTCCAGGTCTTGGAGGAGGTGGACGTGGGAAACGACAGGTTTGGGCAAGATTATTGCCCGACTATTTAAAACCATACGGGTATCGCTGTTACCACAGCGGTAAATGGCACTTGGATGGAAAGTGCCTCGACGGTGGTTTCGATCGCTCATTTAATATGCGAAACCAGGGGAACTTCTTTACCAACAAAGGCAATTTCATTGACGATATTCCGGTTGCCCCAGGCGAAGACGAGTCGGAATACTACGCAACCGACGCTACCGCGGAACACGCAATTGATTGTTTAAAGGAGCATCAACGCGAATATTCAAACAAACCTTTTTTCCATTACATCGCATTTATAGCACCACATTTTCCGCTACACGCCCGACCGGAAGACATTGCGAAATACAAGGATCGGTATCTAGATGGATGGGATGAAATGCGAAAAGCCAGATTCCAGCGCCAGTTGGCTATGGGCATTCACAATACATCTCTGTCTAAACTCGAAAAGAATGTGGGCCCGCCCTATCACTTTCCCGATGCACTTGAAAAGCTTGGTGCCGGTGAAGTGAATCGTCCATTGCCATGGGACACACTGACCGAGGAACAAAAGCAATTCCAGGCAACGAAGATGGCCATTCATGCTGCGATGGTCGATCGCGTCGATCAACAAATCGGCCGCATCCTCGATCAGCTAACACAAATGAAGGCGCTGGATAATACGTTGATCATGTTTGCATCGGACAACGGTGCGAGCGCTGAGATCATGGTCAGGCACGGCGGACACGATCAAAGTGCATCACCCGGCAGCGCGCCAACTTACTTATGTTTAGGACCTGGATTCTCAAGTGCTTGTAACACACCGTTTCGTCGGCATAAGACTTGGGTACATGAAGGTGGTTGTGCTACCCCGCTGATCGTCTCCTGGCCTGATGGGATTCGAAATAAGGGTGCCATCCGCACGACACCAGGACACGTCATCGATATCCTTCCGACAATCCTCGAAGCCACCGGCATCGAAAAACCCACAGAATGGGACGGCAACCCAATACCCGAGGCACCTGGTAAAAGCCTTCTACCTGCGTTCAATCGAAACATAGAGATCAAACGTGACTTTCTCTGGTGGATGCATGACGGTCATCGTGCTGTTCGTGTCGGTGACTGGAAACTTGTCGCAGCCAAAAATGATTCATGGGAGCTCTATAACCTAAAGCATGATCGAGCCGAGCAAGTCAATCTTGCCTTACAGAATCCTAAAAAGCGTGATCAACTGAAATCCATTTGGGAGTCACAACTGGAGTCAATGAGCCAGCTGGTACGTGACTCGAGGGAAAGCAAGTAAATCATGACAGCGACTCGCTGGTTTTATCGAGTGATTTACATGGCAACGCTTGTCGCTACCTGCGCAGGTACAGCACGCTCACAGCCGAATCCTGACTCTACTGCTGGAACCCAGTTCTTCGACGAATCTGTTTCCGAGATTCTCACTAAACGCTGCATACGCTGTCACAATCCGAGTAAAACCTCAGGCGGCCTCGACTTAACATCAAACGCAGGACTTACCGCCGGCGGCAATTCCGGGCTGGTAGTAAACCGGAAGGCACCGGAGCAAAGCGTGTTGATAAAACTTGTTGAGCACCGCGAGAAACCTCGCATGCCGCTGGACCAACCGAAGCTCCCTGATTCGGATATCCAGAATTTGAAGAAGTGGATTTTCTACGGCTCGCCCTATTCACGAAATCTTTCCGCTCCGACAGCGGCCCAAGAACTAGTAAAGGTCGATCGATCCTTTTGGTCCTTTAGACGCCTTTCACCAGTAAAGATACCTCAGGCTGGGGAATCGTGGGCCGCCAATCCGATTGATGCTTTTATCGCTGAACAATGGAAACGAGCTGGTTTACGTCCACCAGCTACTGCATCGAATCCCGAACTTTTGCGCAGACTCTCGCTGGATGTCCTAGGCGTACCGCCGTCGACTGAGGCCATCTCTGAATTCCTGAACAACACATCACCGCTTGCATGGGAAAACTTGGTAGATAAAGCGCTCGGTACACCAGGATACGGTGAGCGGTGGGGGAGGCATTGGCTCGATGTGGTTCGGTATGCAGAAAGTTATGGATTCGAACATGATCTGGACAACGCCAATGCATATCATTTTCGCGATTTTGTTATCCACGCATGCAATGCTGACCAACCATTCGATCAATTCATTCGCTGGCAATTAGCCGGTGACGAATTAGCACAGGACAACCACCTAGCTCGCTTAGCCACGGGATTCTTGGCGGCTGGCCCGCGAAATGCGGATATCGCTCAAGTCCGCGTTGAACAAGAACGATATGACGAGCTGGACGACATTGCTAGAACCATTGGTTCTGGATTCCTTGGACTCACTATCGGATGTGCCCGTTGCCACGACCATAAGTTCGATCCGGTGAGCCAACGTGAATATTACGAGTTCATCAAGGTATTTGATAAATCAATTCGAGGGGAATTGGACGTCACACCAATCCATGAGAATCAGGGAGATACCGTCAAAGCACTTGTTGCCGGTGAAGGCATTGAGCCTCTCGCACGAATCTACAACCCAGGTCCGGCTTTTTATGAGGATACGTGGTTTCTCAACCGCGGCGATGTAAATCTCAAGGAATTCACCGTCTCGCCGGGCGTTATCGGAGTCATTACATCGGAAGACCATATTGATTTTGATCAATGGACACACACGAACGGCGAGGAAAGCCTTGGTTCCCGCTCATCGCTGGCAAAATGGATCTCTGACACCGACAACGGTGCTGGCCCTCTGCTAGCGCGTGTCATTGCAAATCGTGTTTGGCAATTTCACTTTGGACGTGGGATTGTCACAACACCGAATGACTTCGGCGCCCGCGGTGCACGGCCCAGTCATCCTGACTTGTTGGAGTGGCTAGCCGGTGAATTGGTAAAACACGACTGGAGTATAAAGCACCTGCATCGCCTCATTCTTACAAGCCGGACATACACACAAGCTAGTCTTTCCGCTCCCCCCACTGATTCACAGGTAGAACTATTTCACGGATTCCCGGTTCGCCGACTAGATGCCGATGCAATCCATGACAGCCTTCTCTCTGTAACCGGCCAGCTCAGTGAAGAATTATATGGCCCAAGCGTAGTCAGTATGGCCAGCAATCGCAAAGCCATTTACTACCGGATTAAACGCAGCCAATTGCACCCATTCCTTAGGTTGTTCGATTGTCCGGACACACTCCAGTCTTCCGGCAAACGCCCTACCTCCACAGTGCCATCACAGGCGCTGGCTTTGCTGAATTCTCTCGAAGTTGGCCAGATCATGGCAGACTTTGCAACTGAATCACTCCAAACGAACAATAACGATGTTTCCAAAGACATATTGCAGACATTTGAACAATTCCTTTCACGCAAGCCGAGTCAGGCTGAATTGGATACAGCTAAGGATTTTGTACGACGACAACTCGATAGCTATAACCACAAACCTTCCCAACGGTTAGAAGTATCACTGGTTACAAAGGGCATCACGTTTAAGTTACAAGCCAGCGAACAAGATACTATCACTAGTACACAAACAGATACCGTACAGGCATGGAGTGGCTCCCGGAGTTTACCTGCTTTCACACCACTCGATCCGAGCAAGCCGCCAAGATATCGGAAAGGTACAGATGCGGCCATCCAATTTGGACCCAACTCAACGCCACTTGTTTTTCCTAATCGCAACTTTTCGAAAATTGGCACTGGCGACTTTACGTTTACTGTTCGATTCCGAGTTCCCATCGACGGTGGAGACGATAACCAACTACTCGGAACAGATTCCTTTAACGGACAGGCAGAGTACTCAGGCTTCTACCTGCAACAGATTGGTACGATGCTTCGGTTTACTACACGGAATACTTCCGTAGGCGGACCACAAGGATACCTAGATATCACTGACCGGTTTGAGAAGGGACGTTGGTTTGTTGTTACAGGTAAACGATCCAAAAACATATTGTCACTGACAATAGATACAGATTTTCCAAATACCGCTTCACGGGCAGAGGCCAATCCGATAAACATCGACAACGACGTGCCGTTTAAGATCGGCGATATTGATCAAGATCCGTCAGGCCGGTTAAACGGAGATATTAGCCACCTGCTCTTTTACCACCGTGGACTTACAGATGCAGAAATCAAGCAAAACCATGATGCCTTGCGTGCATCGCCAACGCATACCCTTATTCGGACACCACTAGAAATGGCCGTTGCCGATTTCTGCCAAACGTTAGCATGTCTGAACGAGTTTATTTATCTACGTTAATTTATTGATGAGCACCGCATCTAACCCCAAACACGTTTCCCACAACTATCGGTCACGCCGCGATTTCATTACAAGAAGTGGCTGTGGGATAGGGATGCTCGCGCTCCAAGATCTGTTAAGAGCGAATCAACCAAGTACAGAATCTGCCCGCCATAGACATCGACCGCATTTCCCAGCCAAGGCCAAGTCTGTTATTTGGCTGTTTATGCACGGGGCACCCAGTCAGATTGACACGTGGGATTACAAACCTGAATTAAGAAAACGTGACGGCCAAACATATGATGGATTTGACCAATCCACGGGTTTTTTCGCTGGATTAGGCGGCCCGATCATGAAGTCACCGTTTAACTTTTCTCAACACGGCGAAACATCTACATGGGTGTCAGAGATTTATCCTCAATTAAGTCAACATGTCGACAAACTGGCGATGATCCACTCCTGTTACGCCAAGGAAAACAATCATGCTCCCGCCCAGATCGAGATGAACACCGGAATGGCACGTCTCGGATTTCCTTCTGTCGGATCATGGATTACGTATGGGTTAGGAACCGCAAATCAAAACTTACCCGGTTTCATTGTCATGTATGATGCCAAGGGTCGCGGTACGCCCAAGTCGCGATCCATCAGCTGGGGTTCTGGATTTCTACCGGGTATGTATCAGGGTACTCCTTTGAGCAACTCTGGGGCACCAATCAATCACTTACGCCCATTACCTGGCAGAAGTAACCTGACACAGCAGTCACAGCTTGACCTGCTAAGAACACTGTCGTCGTCTAACGATGAGAGAACTCCGAAACGCCCGGAACTGGATGCGCGCATTAAGAGCTTCGAATTGGCTTACCGCATGCAAATTGCCGCTCCCGAAGCATTTGAACTGAACGGTGAAACTGTGGACACACACAGACTTTACGGCACAGACAATCCACAATGCGGTCCGTTCGCTAAGCAGGCCCTCATCTCACGACGCCTGATAGAACGTGGAGTCAGATTCGTGCAGTTGTTCAGTGGCGGTTTTAACAACGAAGATTCATGGGATGGACATACCAATCTGGATAAGAACCATCGTCAGTTTGCGGGAGAAACGGACCAACCAATTGCTGCGTTGTTGACTGATTTAGAACAGCGAGGTCTCCTCGACTCCACACTTGTTGTCTGCTGTGGAGAATTTGGACGTCTGCCACTGGTGCAGACCGGCGGGACGGGCCGCGACCACAATCCACTTGCGTTTACTACATGGATGGCAGGAGGAGGGGCAAAGTCCGGCGCAAGATATGGAAGTACCGATGAACTCGGACTGCGTGCTGCTGAAAACCCGGTGAGCATCAATGATTTACATGCGACGATACTGCACTTAATGGGCTTGGATCATGAACAACTGACCTTCCGACATGAAGGTAGGGACATAAGGTTAACCGATGTTGAAGGTGTTGTTGTAAATGATATTGTGGCTTGAAAACCATCGGTGCGGTAATTTCATTGTTTGAATTGAGGGCAAAGGATTTGTGTCGCAAAATGGCAAAATAAACCATCACGTGGTTTTAGTCCGGCGCAATATTCATTACTAATTGTTAAGACATGATCCTAAGAAACATGTTTAGTTTCAGGACAACTTCGAACCCACTGCAGGGCTAGATTAGTCCACGTTTTTGATTCTCAAGGCTGACCACTCCTATTCAATAAGTAGCATTTATGAGTTTTCGACTATCTTTGATCTGTGCATTAGGCTGTGCCATCTTGTTCTCCTCCACAGCGGTCACCGCAGATAACTGGCCTTCATTTCGTGGTACCTCGGATGGATTCGTAGCTGAGTCCGATATTCCCACTGAATTCGGTCCCGGCAATCATGAAGCATGGTCGATCAACTTGCCACGCGGACACTCATCACCCACCGTCTGGAACGGGACGGTTTACCTGACTGCGCACACGCCGAAAACAAACACGTTGCACGTCTATGCTATAGACGGAGAAACTGGCGCCGAATCCTGGCATAAAGAAATCTCAGTGAACGAGGTGGAAAACTTCATTCACCCTGATGGTAGTGCCGCCGCCAGTTCCATCGCCACAAACGGAACGCACGTTATCGCTTATTTCGCATCCAGCGGTATCTATTGCTTCAACGCGGATGGTGAGCAACTCTGGCATTTCCCGATGGAAACAGCACGTTCATACAGTGGTGCGTCCAGTTCACCGATCATTCATAACAACATTGTCTACGTTCAGCGGGTAGCCAGTGGTAGCACCTTTGTAGTAGCCATCAATTTCAATACAGGGAAACAACTCTGGCGGCACGACTTTCCTGTACTCGGCCGCTTAGGATCTAAATCAGGCGCCGCAACTGTACGGGCAACAGATAAAGAGTTGATTGTTCACAACACGACGGGTGTGTCTGCTCATGATCTAAAGACTGGCGAGATTATCTGGAGTGTACGCGCTGCCACCACAGCAACCAGTTCACTTGTCTTGACCGATACTCACGTGTACGCCGCCACGTATGTGCAAACCGGTGAAGAAGCACTGCGGCCGGATCTGCCCGCATGGGAAACACTCCTGAAGTTAGCTGATAAAGACAATGACCAAAACGTTTCAGCGGCTGAATTCCCTCGTGAGCTATTTTGGTTTAGGCGACCGGAAGGTGAAGCAAGTCCACAATCCAGCCCACGAATTCGAATCAACCATGTCGACTTCAACAAGGACGGTAAGGTCGGAGAGCAAGAGTGGAACGGTTTTAAAAAACGATTTGAAAGCAACCGTGAAAACGTCACCGACCACGGACTACTGGCAATTCAATTGGGCGGTAAAGGCGATGTCACTAAAACTCACATGACCGTTGTGGAGAAACAAGGCCTGCCCGAAGTACCGTCACCTGTAATTGGTAATAGTCATTTATTCATGGTCAAAAACGGTGGCATACTCACATGCATTGATATTAAGACTAATCAACGCCTGTACCGTCAACGCCTTGGCACAACCGGTACTCACTTTGCATCACCTGTTTTGACTGGCAACCTGCTCATTGTGTGTGACGGAACAGGGCAGATTATGATTGCAGACATTTCGGGGGAACGCCCCAAAGTGGTTTCCAAAACCTTACTTGACGACAGGGTGTTTGCCACACCCACTGTCGTGGACAACACGTTGTATATACGAACGGAATCGAAACTTTACGCGTTTCGCAAATAGTCCACGCACCCGTTGCACGATCGGATATCATGAATAAGTCCTGATTGTGCACGTCTTACGTCCTATCTGAATATTCATGAATCGCTTGAACTTAATCCTTGGCTTGATCCTCGCACCGTCGTTCGCGTTGCAATCACAGGCCAACGACTCCGTTCGCGAAGCTATTGAAAAGGCAATTCCGTATGTGCAACGGCAAGGCGCCTGGTGGATCGACGAAAAGGCCTGCGTGTCATGCCATCGTGTTGGACAAATGCTCTGGAGCCTGAACACGGCTCGAAGCAAAGGACTTACAGTAAGTTCCCGACTCGACGAATGGACATCATGGGCAATCGACAAGTCACTCAGCAAACACGATGACGGAGGATGGGGATGAATTCTCAACCAGGAGAGTGATGCCCTAGCAACGGGAATGGTCTTATACGCCTTAAAACAATCCGGAATGGATCCGAAACAAGAACGAATTTCAAAAGCTGTTGAATTCCTGACTTCAAGCCAGAACGACGATGGTTAATGGGATGTGAAGGGCACAAAGAACGCCAAGAAAGATCACGTCGAAGAGACCTCGACCTACTGGGGAACGACATGGGCCGTCATCGCACTACTTGAATTCGTCGCAGACCCCTCATAACCAACAAGTGTACTTACAACAATCTCGGCAACTCTCATGAAATCTCATTCAAGTATTACACTGCTAATTGCGTTAGCCCTTACATCGGCAACAGTAAAAGCGGACAGATTCAATTATCTGGATGATCAGAATCCATACTACGTGAATCTGGATTTTCCCAAGCTCATTACACCACAATGGATCGGTGAAGACGGAGTTGATGCTGTCGTTATTTTGTCGATTGACGACATGCGCAATAGTGCCACGTACGAGTCCTACTTGCGACCGATCCTTGAGCGATTAAAGCAGATTGACGGCCGTGCACCGGTTAGCATCTTCACCAACAGCATCGATCCGCAAGACCCGCAACTCCAGCAATGGCTGAAAGAAGGTCTGAGTCTTGAGATTCACACGATCGACCATCCGTGCCCATGTCTATCTGGCGGTGATTTCGCGCGAGCCAAAAGCACCTATGATCGTTGCGTTGATCTCATGACCTCAATCCCAAATAATCGGCCAACGGCATTCCGAATGCCCTGTTGCGATTCGCTCAACACACCCAGCCCACGATTTTGGGCTGAGATTTTCAATAAGACAACAGGCCAAGGCAATTATCTCACCATCGATTCGTCGGTGTTCAATATCACTACGCCTAACGACCCTTCGATCCCGATGGACCTGGCGTTAGATGAGGACGGCGATTCACGATTCGAACATTACATCCCGTTTGATTCATTCGTGAATGTGATCAAGGACTATCCCTATCCATTCGTGCAGGGAGAACTCTGTTGGCAATTCCCATGTGTCATACCGAGCGACTGGGAAGGACAAAATGTACAACGCCCATTCAATCCCAAGACGGTTGAGGATATGAAACATGCACTAGATGCGGTGGTGATTAAGAAGGGCGTGTATCCGCTCGTTTTCCACCCGCACGGCTGGATACGCAGCTCGCAGATTATCGAGATCATTGACCACGCCGTTAAGAACTACGGAAAACGCGTCAAGTTTTTAACATTTCTTGAATGTGCAGATCGCATTCAAAGCAATCTCCTCTCAGGACAATCACTAAGAAACAAGAATGGGGGAGACAACGGTGTTCGCATTGTCGACTTGAATGACGACGGATTGTTAGATGTCGCAATTGGAAATGATCACCTGCGAACAACCCGCATTTGGGATGTTGATAAACAACGTTGGTCAGAATTCGACTTCCCTATCCCCATTGCAAATTCAAACGAACAGTTCTTCTCTCACTCTCTCGACGGTACGAGCTTGCTAGTAAATACCACGGCTTCCCGTGGAGTTTGGCAATTGCAAGACCACCAATGGAAGTCAAATGAACGGATGCTAACCGGACTGCCAGATGCGACAGCAAACGGCCTGGATGCCGGCCTTCGGATGAGAGACATGGATCAGGACGGCTTTTCGGAAGTCATTACCAACACAGAAGTGCTTCGCTGGGAAGCCGAGGATCTGACATGGAAGCCTTTGCCATTTTCAATTCCTGTCGGCACATCCATAACCAATGAAGCCGGATTAGATGCAGGATTGCGTTTCGTTGATATCGACGACGATGGGTTAGATGACGTCATCTTTTCCGACGATCAGAATTATTCGCTTCATTTGTTTTCCGATATGAAAACCGGATGGAATAACAAAGTGCTCTCTGGTAGCCGTCCGGAACAGAACGAAATACCGATTATCTCACTTGGTGGAACAAACAACGGAAGCTGGTTTTCCGGGCGGTATTTGTGGGTTCAAAACGAGTTCACCCAGGGGCTGCCTGCGTTGGTTGACCGCAGGAGCTTTGACCAATTACTGGCAAATGTGCCACCCAAAGCCAAGTCACCCAAAGCTGCACTAAACGCGTTTGAAACGCAACCGGGCTTTCGAGTTGAACTTGTCGCAGCAGAGCCGCTGGTGATGGATCCAGTTGCATTTGACTGGGATTCCAAGGGTCGCCTGTGGGTTGTGGAAATGGCTGATTACCCACTCGGGCTTGATGGCAAGGGAAAGCCCGGTGGTCGCGTAAAGTTCCTGACTGATACGAATGGCGATGGAAAGTATGACACGTCTACGTTATTCGCAGATGAAATCGGATATCCATCTGATGTCATGGTATGGCGTAATGGTGTATTGATCAGTGCTGCCCCAAATATCTGGTACATGGAAGATTCAAATGGGGATGGCAAGGCAGATATTAGGACAGCATTGTTCACTGGGTTTGGGGAAGGAAATCAACAACATCGGGTAAACGGACTACGTTGGGGACTGGATAACTGGGTTCATCTTGCCAATGGCGACAGTGGCGGCGTCGTAAGGTCATCCAAGACGGACAAGACCATTAACATTGGCGGTCGTGACTTGCGAGTCCGTCCTGACACCGGCGAATTACAGGCTCTGACCGGACAAACACAACA
>JAKUOW010000062.1 GCA_022451045.1 Pirellulales bacterium
ATTGTTTCCAAGATTGACCTGAAGCATGTTCACGCCAGCCTTCACTAAGCGGTAGGCCATCAGAATTGACCAACCGAAACTATTGGCTCCGTACTTCTCCTGCGTCTTCGGATCTGCATTGGTTACATCAAATGCTTTTCTTACAACGGGGTCTGTCAGCATCGAAATAACACGTTGGCGTTGACCGTCATATCCCTGCACATTGGCCGATCGCTCCAGGGCCCTTCGTTGGTCATCGATGTGATTTAATAGTGACAGTCGATCGCCTAGACGGTTGGTCGTAAGGCTATGTGGCAGCTTTAGATTGGGTGCCTGATAAACTCTGGCATCTGCCTGTTTGGGTGGCTTCTTCGATTGGTTTGGAAAAGTGTATTCCGGATATGCTCCTCGCCACATCGGATCAGCGTACGGTGATGCTTCAATAAAGAACGGATCACGTCGATTACCCATCACTCCGCCATAAGCTCCAGGAATAACTCCACCGGACCAATGTACGAGGCGCTCGGGCAAAACGATCGACGGCGGTAAGTTATTGTTCCGTGATACCAACCGGTCACCGACAATCGAGGCAATGGATGGATAATCACTTGGACGTGGAACACGATCACCGCGAAATCCAGCATTTTGTTCACTTCGGCCGGTAAGCATGAAGTAATGCCCAAGCGTGTGGCCGTTGGTGGGATGCGTTAACGATCGCACAACTGACCACTTTTTTGCACGTGCCGCCAGCCCTGGTAAATGCTCGGAAATTTGGAATCCCGGAACGGTTGTTGACGACGGGTTAAATTCACCACGCACTTCGGCAGGTGCATCTGGCTTGAGATCAAAGCTCTCATGTTGAGCTAAGCCACCTGATAAGAAAATATAGATTACTGACTTGGCCTTGGCGTTGACCGGCTCAATTGCTGCTGCCTGCAGCTCACGCATGTGGTTCGTACCTAGTCCTAGCATTCCCACTGCCCCAGCCTGAATTGCAGTACGGCGAGAGATTCCCGGATGTTGCATACTCGGGCTACGTTGCGTGCTCATGAGTAACCTGTCTGGTAAATAACTTATTCGATGGCTCGAAAACTCGTTTTCATCATTATAGGAACTGTATCAAACTGTTAAATCTAATTCCTATACTATTCTTATCGTCATTGAGCGGGAATTTCCGTTGTTCAAGGTAATACCTATATAACACGGGCAGTTTCCTCGCTGTAACTAAATGTAGCTCTATGCCAGAATCTCTTTAACGATTCGCGGCTTAAACGTATCCGTTAGCTTTTCTTTCAAGCCATTTCGCTCGAAAAACAGCTCTTCGTGGTTAAGGCCAAGTAAGTGTAAAATCGTTGCGTGCCAATCGGCTATGCTGACTGGATTCTCTTGTGCCGCATAACCAACTTCATCAGTTGCACCATAACTGACACCCGGTCTAATTCCTCCACCAGCCATCCAAAGTGTGAATCCACGTGGGCCATGGTCGCGACCAGCTGAACTGTAATTCTTTTTGTCACGCATCTGAGCAATCGGTAGTCGCCCAAACTCACCTCCCCAGACTACGAGCACTTCATCCAACATGTCACGATCTTTAAGATCTTCAATCAATGCAGCAACTGGTTGATCGGTTCGTCCTGCCGCACCTCGAATAGAGTTTTCAAGATTATTATGGCTATCCCAAGGCTGTCCATTCATGAATATCTGAACGTATCGAACTCCGCGTTCTATCATTCGACGTGCCATCAATGCTCGGCGAGCATACGAATCTGTCGGCTCCTTACCCACTCCGTACTTATCAAGCGTTGCTTGTGTTTCCTGCGTAATATCAAGTACATCCGTGGCTTCAACCTGCATGCGAGCTGCTAATTCGTAACTCTTAATCCTTGCATCAAGCTGTAGCTGATTTGGTCGCTTCTTCTGATGGATTGAGTCAATCTTCTTTAAGAGTTTGCGCTGTAGCTCAGTGATGTTACTCGGATCTGCATTTTCTGCATTGAGATTCAGAATGGGAGCACCTTGCGAACGTACTCTCGTGCCCTGATAAATCGGTGGAAGATAACCGTTTTGCCAATTCTGAACCGTGTTAACTGGTAATCCTTTGGGATCATCCAGCACGATGTAGGCTGGAAGATTCTGATTGACACTTCCAAGACCATATGTCACCCAGGACCCGATAGCAGGGCGCCCCGGCAATAATCGTCCGGATTGGATCTTGAATAGCGCTGGTTCGTGATTTGGATGATTGTTAAACATCGACTTAATGAACGAGACATTGTCTACAACACGTGCGAGATTTGGTAACGCATCACTTACCCATGCACCGCTTTCACCGTGTTGCTTGAACTTGAATGGACTGCGCAGCAACCCACCAGCCTGTTGCGGTGAACTGATGTCTTCAGCGATTTCATTGAAATAATCTTCGCCATGTCGCTTATCAAGCAATTCCTTTGGCTCAAATAAGTCCATTTGGCTCGGACCGCCATTCATGAAGAACTGAATGACAGCCTTCGCTTTTGCCGGATGATGTGTACCGCGCGGAAGCGTATCAAATCCCAAGCGACTACCACCGGACGGTGGTAGTGGATTATCCGCAATGGGTATCTTTCCTTCTGCACGTAACTCATCACACGCAAGTTGTGCCAACGCTGCTCCACTGATTCCATACGCTGCACTCTGAAAAAAGTTGCGCCGGTCGATTGTCTTTTGAATTACATTCTGACTTGGTATCACGTCTGAACCTCTGCCTTTGTGATAAATCAATCTACATACAGGAAACTAGCTGAGTTTAGGAGTGTGTGGCAATAGGTCGCCAATGCTCGTAATTCAACATCAAATGATGCCCGCTCTGTTTCTGAAAGTGTCGTCGCGTGGTCTCGCCATAACTGTTCTAGCTCAGTGAGAGATGTCATAGCAATTTCCATCTCTTGGGCAGATGGCAATCTTGCAGCAGTAGCAAGAAATACATGTTCGATCTGCTTTGATCGATCACCGGCTTGCGTTTGAACCTCAATCGCGAACGATTCAGCAAGTTCACGTACCATGGTGCTATTTAGTAAATACAGTGCCTGTTGAGCAACAGTACTTACAGCGCGATCCTGACAAGCTGGATTCATTTGGGGTAAATCAAATGTTTCCAGGAACGATGGCATTTCTTTTCGCCGCTGTCGCAAATAAATACTTCGGCGATAGGCACCATCTTGAGCAATTGCCGTTACAAGCCCGTCTCCACGAACTTTGACTTCATCGGGTGTTCCGAATTGTCTTTGCTCGAACATCTCAGAAACTGCGATGATCGCATCGCGAACTTCTTCAGCTGTCAGACGCCGTAATTGCATTCTGCCAACCAGCTTATTTTCCGGATCATCTACCAACTGTTTCTCCGAAACGACTGATGACTGTCGATAGGCGGTGGAGGTCATAATCTCCCGGTGCAATTCCTTGATACTCCAACCAGACTCTACAAATTTCGTTGCAAGATAATCCAGCAGCTCAGGGTGAGTGGGTCGGCTTCCAAGCTCGCCAAAGTTGTCAATCGATGCCACAATCCCACGTCCAAAGTGATGGTGCCAAATTCGATTAACAAATACCCGGGCCGTCAATGGATGGTCGGGTTCGATGAGCCATTTCGCAAGAGCCAATCGGCGACCTGTACCTTCTGAACCCTCTGCCACTTCCGCAGCCTCAAATGGAGTTTTGCCGTCGGTTAATACACTCGGTACACCTGGCCCAACAAGTCGACCGGATTGCCGATGATCGCCGCGAATATATATGTAGGTGGGCGATGGTCGACCGCGATCCCATAAAGCTCGAATCGTTGGAACCGGAAGCTTTTGTGCATTAAGGGATTTAACCTCTTCATCCACCTTCTTCTTCAATGCGGCGTAGTCTTTATCTTTTGCTGCAGCCTTCTCATCATACGCCATTGAGGGTGAAAACTTCTTGGCCAGATACTTTTGGATCTCCGAGCGATTCCCTTCCTCTGTGCTGAGTGCTGTATCAACATCACTTCGGATTAGCTCCGGCAGCGCATCAATTATTGATTTTCGATGAGCTTGTTTGAGATTCTCAAGGAGTTCACTTAGTGGTTTTCGTACAGCCGCTACTTCTTCATCTAGTAGAGCATTGTGCGCAGCAACCTCTTCTCGCATCTGGGGTGTGGATACTTCGAGAGCACGGTTTTTCATTATCCCGTTAGTCTGGCCCGACACGGCTGTTGGCTTGAGCCAATCATGCTGGTCATACGCACCCTGAAATACCGCGAGCAGCCTGTAATAATCGCGATGAGGAATGGGATCGTATTTATGCGAATGACATCTGGCACATTTTAAGGTCATCGCTAGTACCGTGGATCCGAATATATCAATTTCGTCTGCGATTACCTCCATGCGTTCCGGGACTGAGTTTACGACGTCAGAACCCGTACCGTCCGGTGCCATCCGCAAGAATCCCGTGGCAATCAGGCTACTCACCGTTTTTTCAGTGATGTTATCTGGATTGGAATAATCTACGATTTCGTCACCTGCGATTTGTTCGAGCAGGAATTCAGAATATGGTTTGTCCGCATTCATTGCCTGAATGACATAGTCTCGATAACGCCAAGCGGATCGACGAATCGGATCAGCACTTCTCTTGCCTTCTGAATCCGCATATCCTGCGGCATCAAGCCACATTCGTGCCCACTTTTCCCCATAAGCGGGCGAAGCAAGTAATCGGTCAATTAAGTTCTCATAGGCTAGCGGATTGTCATCTGACAGGAATCTCTGTACCTGTTCAACGGTTGGAGGAAGACCTGTCAAATCAAAATAAGCTCTTCGAATTAGAGATTCCTTATTTGCCTCCGGTGAAAACTCATATCCGTGCTCGCGCAGTTTACTCAGCAGGAATAGATCCAAACCTGTGCGTGCCGATTCAGCACTATCCAACGCAGGTGGAACAATATCTGCTCGCGGTGGCTGAAATGCCCAAAACTCTCGATCCGATTCGTCGATTAATGGATCTGCTTCCGCTGTTGCAACATCGGCCTTGATATCAACCTCAGGTGCCCCCTTAGCAATCCAGTCGGTTAACTGAGCAAGTTCTCCAGAGGTAATTACTTTCACACCGGATGGCAAAAGCTTATCACGCGGAGGCATCTCTTCGGAATGGATCCGTTTTAGAATCAGACTCTCCTCAGGCTTACCCAAGACAATTGCCGGGCCTGACTTTCCACCCTTGAGCATTGTGGCCTTGGTGCGCAAGTCTAAGTCAGCCTCTCGGCGACCGGCACCGTGACAAACAGTACATCTGAGCAACATGATCGGTTCAATCACATGTTGATTCACTTCTGCAGCTTCAATTAGGGATGCTGGATCCGTACCGTCGCTAAACGGAGATCCGGATTTGATCCACGTTTCAATTACATGTATCTCGTCTGATGAAAGTGGCTCTCCTTCACTCTCTGGTGGCATCTGCTTGTCGTGGATTAGATGGTACAGATAACTGTCATCTAGCTTGCTCGGAATCACGACCTGGCCCGATTCACCACCTTTAAACAAGCCAGCTCCATCTGATAAATCCAATTCGCCCTTACGACTCGAAGCGTTATGGCACTTTACGCAGTGTTTCTTAAATAGCGGTAGCACGTCCTTCTCAAACGTTACTTTACCTTCATCCGCATTTACCAATTGCGGAATACAAATCACTGCCAAAACCAGTATGGAGAGTCTCTTAAACAATGTAATTGCCTTACTGTATTCGCTCTTACGTACGTGCTGTCGAAAACAACCAAGTCATCCTACACATTCTGGTTTTTATCCCTGTGCAGACAGCACTTCCAACTGCTGATTTAATCAGCTGAGACATCTGCAACGTGCTGCTGATACTTGGTTCCTTTGCTTCTATTCTAGCTGATGTAACGGTGTAAATCTTGACCGAATACCACCCTGGGTAAACAACTCTATCAACGCATGCGCACAACGGCCACCGCCTCGGGACCTGGCGGTGACCGTAATCCACCATTTCGCAGACCTAACACACCTGTCGGGACAAATCAGGCCATTAGTCTGCAGTTTTCAACCATCGTGGACACCCTCCTCTTCTTACGCACAATTCGAATCAACACCACCAGCGACATGATTAACATGGAAGCCCCTCCTTTCACGGAATCGACCCGCAACTGGACTGCCGGATCAGCATACTCAGCCGCTCCAGGAAGTCTTCCATGTTCAATTCGCCCAAATCTAATGGGCCTGGATCACTTAAGATCCTGTCTAAATCACTGTCAATCCACCGTGTGACCATCGTACCGCTACCTCCATAAGCCTCGTCTATTGTTACCGTCCATTTGGACTTTCTTGACTAATTGAGATATCGCACGACCGTTTGACACGTTTGGTCAATGGTGGCGAGAAAAGAGAAAAAACAAGTTGTTTTTTTAAGACTGTTCTTCGGAATCGCGAGATTAAACATAGAAACGATCTGCACTTTACGAGAATTAATTGAATGGTAGACCTACGGCTGTTTTACTGTTCAAATCTCAGTGATACCTTTGTTTATTTGAGATTCTCTTCGGGCGCGAGGCAGCAACATGATAAACCGTATTGTTATCACCTTTACTTTAATGATGAGCCTTACCGGCAGTCTGTTAGGAGAGGATTCGAGCGACCAAATCAAACGACCTAAGGCCGCACAAGGCATAATGCTTGGTGAGTTGACCGACACCAGCGTTTTGGCTCAGGTGAGACTTACGGCCACACGTAAAGAAGTAGATCGTGATGTGCCAGGCAGTATTGGATTCGTACGATTCCTTTGTGTCGAAGATGGCCACCACATTGGCACGACTCCGATCAACGCAATTACCAATGACGGTGTTATGCTTGCCTCACCCGTTCGTGATTACATCGTGCGAGCTAATTTCCAGGGGCTAAAGCCTGATACCAATTACGCCTGCCTAACGTGGATTGGAAGTGACAAAAATAAGCTCAAGCGTGGGCCAACAGCACATTTCAAAACACATCCTGGAAAGAGTAATGAAGGTGAAGTCTCATTTGTTGTTGTCACTGGGATGAATTATGCGAAGTTTCACGGTGATAACAGAATTGATAAGAAGATTCATCTCGAGCACAACAACACAGCTTTACCCAAACCATATCGTGGTCTGGATAAACACCTCGGTTATCCTGCACTCGCTTCGATTTTAAAGCTTAAACCCAACTTCTTTGTCGGCACAGGTGACAACGTCTACTACGACACACCAAAAGAACCGCGAGCTGAAACTATCGAAGAAATGAGACAAAAGTGGCACGAACAGTTTGTTCAGCCTCGGTATGTAGATTTGTTTTCACAGGTACCGACGTATTGGGAAGTTGATGATCATGATTACCGCATAGATGACGGCGACAATACCGGAGATCATAAGCCAAGCCCGGCCGAAGCAGTTCGCGTCATGCTTGAGCAGCTACCATACGCACCAGCAGAAAATGATTTAACAGCTAAGACTTATCGCACGCATCGAATCAGTAAGGACTTGCAAGTTTGGTTTGTGGAAGGTCGTATATATAGAAGCCCAAATGCGATGGAAGAAAGCCCGGAAAAGACTATTTGGGGCGCGGAACAAAAGGAATGGCTAAAGAAAACGCTTCATGAAAGCGACGCAACATTTAAGGTCCTAATCTCTCCTACGCCGATGATCGGACCAGATGACGCTCGCAAGTTCGATAATCACACTAACTTTGGTGGCTTTCGTCATGAGCGCGAGGAATTCTTTGGCTTTGTAAAAGAAGCTGGACTTCAGAATTTCTTCCTTGTCTGCGGTGACAGACATTGGCAGTACCATGCCAAAGACTCAAGTGGTATTGAAGAATTCAGCTCCGGCGCACTGATCGATGCCAATTCACGACCGGGACGCAAACCTGGTGATCCGGAAAGCACTGACCCGGATGCCAAAATCACCCATTTGTACAATCAGGACCCACCATCTGGCGGATTCTTGCATATCCGCAGTAAACCCGGCACCGCTGACAACCCAGCATCACTTGAATTCACGCATCATGATGAAAAGGGCGAAATTCTCTATACAAATGTCAAAATAGCCCGCTAGTTATAGATCATCTATTCTTGTATCCCAAAAATGTCTGCCTGAGTTCAATTACCGTTTGAATACATGCCTGTCTTTGTTTAGCAAATTTACTTTCAAATTCACGGGCAGATTCATGGAAACTCTATATCTAGCAAAATGCTCTGAACATCTAAACGCTTGGAGATACCTTTCTCATCAACAGCAGAGGACGATATGAATTGCAGCAGGAATAAAGCTGATTTGAGGGGTAAAACATAACTACCTCAGTTCCGATTCTCAATAAACAATTGATTTTTACCTGTTATTGATACTTATTTTCAATAAAGACGTATTTTAAACATGTTTTTTTGTAAAAAAGGTGCTTAAGCAGTTGTCAAAGCCAAAACATAGGGTTAATATTCTTCTTATTGATACACGATATTAATAAGAAGAACATTAGTTAGTTTTGTGTGTCTCGATCCAAAAGATGGTCGCTGCGAGTTGCAACGGCTGAATTAAATAAACTGCTTTCCTGCTAAATGGAAATTAAAACAATGAAAAAGTCATACAACAAACCTTCTGGTTTTACGCTCCTCGAAGTGCTCATGGTTGTTGCCATGCTCGCAATCGTTGGTGGAGCAATTATTACAAGTTATGGTGGCCTGGAAACTAAGGCTGCTAAGGGGTCGGCTACTCACTCGATCGCTGCTGTTGAAGAAGCATTTCGCGTCTTTGAAGCAACCGAAGGTGTGCTTCCAAATAATCTGGAAAGCCTAATTGCAGCTACACCGGATACTCCAACACATATTCCAGCTGAAGCGGACAGCTCAGCAGTAGACGCAACTGGTGGCGTTACAGCAGCTCTCGTTGGAAGTAAGTTTGCTGGAAAATTCACAGTGACTGAGGTTGACCCAGCTCCGCTAGTAGCTGCTGGTATTACCAAGATTCGATACTTGGATCTTAAAGGTAATGGTACAGGTGGTACACTTGATATTAAAGATGCTGCCGGAAATGAGACTACAGTTGGTGATCTCTCTGCGATTTCTATTCCACAGCATGCCTTCGACGCTCCACGTCCGACTAATAAGAATCGTGGTCGCGGTTACTACGTAGCAGCTGTAGCTGGAACAGCAATTCCACTGGCGATTTGGGATGCTGGAGACAATGATTACAACATTGTCAAAGTTGGTGGTAATGTTGGTGACGTACTGGTTGTACTAGGGCTTGGAAATTACTCAAGCCTCATCGGTGAAGGTGTTTTCACCAATCTTGGTCACGCTCCTTACTACGGTGCTGTTGCTAAGAATGAATACAACCACTACTGCGTACTACTCGATATAAGTGGATCCGTTGCTAAGATCATCGCAGTTGTCGACCCACGTGGTGACTTCCTTGATGAAGAATTTGCTGAAGCAACTGGTCAAAAGGTTTAAGTTAGCTAGCAGCAACACAGAGTACAAACGATGTGTGTAAGCGACGCTTGGGGTATCTGCTACTCAGTAGTGGATACCCCGGCGTTGTTTTTGTACTTCACTATTTCATATGCGGTAATTAGGCTAATACTCCGTTTTTCTAGTAGCGATTCTAATCTCAACACAGCAAAACATATGAGATCTAACTCACCAAAACCCGGTTTCACAATATTAGAGTTGCTCGCGGTTGTAGCAATTTTATCCGTAATTTCCGGTGCGGTGATCTTTGGCTTATCCGGTATCCGACGAGATGCCGTAAATAAAACCGCTGAAGGTGAGATTGCATCGATAGCCTCAGCAATTGCGGCTTTCAAACGCGATACAGGCTATTTCCCAAAGCAAGGGCCATTTGATCTTGTCGCAAATGGCGGTGTAATAAATCCAGACAATGACGATCATTGGCCTGAATTTCTCTCAAGCGCAAGTGCATCTAATCGTACAGCCTGGTTCAACCATCCAACAAATTTCTATCAATTAACACTGCGTTCTAGCCCACTGGCCAATACAGGTCACAAACTCGCCTCCATAGATATTTCGAGTGGTCGTGGTTGGAATGGACCATACATAAAAGATGCTGGTCATTTTGTACGTGCAGGAACCTATACGCCCGCCACGCATGCTCACACTCCATCAACCTGGACTGATGGGAAATGGGATCCAACATCCGGAGTAATAATTCAGCAGATTCCTGCCGTATTTGACCCTAATATCCAAACTGTCGACACGTTTATTGTCGAGTTAACTACTGGTACTTTACCTGCAAGATGGGGAAGGCCTTACTGTTATTTTTTATCAAACAATACTTGCTGGGTGGTTGGCATGGGGCAAAATGGCATCTACGAAGGTGGTGTGCATGATGGAACGAATGACGGAAAAGACGATATCGTTCATTATGTAGCCAAATAAGGAAGGGAGGATTTATGAACAAAAGAATCACCTTTCGAGATAATACCGTGCAGAATCACGGTTTTACGTTACTCGAGTTGCTCGTAGTCGTGTTTATTCTCTCTATTCTCGCTGTAAGTGCTGTGTCGCTTACAGAAAACCTCGGTACCGCACAGGATCAATTTCGGGTCGAAGCAACTAAGAATCAGGGGATTGACTTTGATAATGCATTGATCAACACTGCATCAGATAATCGCGGGATATCTGGATTTACCGCCGATATGGGTGCGTTACCAGCAAACCTGATGGAACTCGCTTATGGTGTACGTGATTTAGCTACGCCGCTTAGATTCCCAGCATTCCAGCTAGTCACCCCAGTGTTTGATCCTGCGCCAACTCTGGGGTTTAACGACAGTAACGGTGATGCCATTAATATCACTACTCTATCTCTTGGCAAGGGATTTCGAGGGCAGCAAACGACAAACGGTTCAACAGAGTTTTTTCATGGTTCGTATATAAATCTTGGTATAGGCTCAACGACTGATTTCTAATCCAGCGGTGCTGCACTGTTTCAAGATGGTTGGGGAAACGGGGCGGTAACAGGTTTCTATACAGTCGATGGTGTAAATCAATCACCCGTCAATGGCAGTCATACCCTGTCGGATTTAACCCATGGTTGGCAACTTGCTGTCACATCTGATGCAGCCTATACCGGTGAGAATTTCTTTGGGGACACTCCAGCAGCCAATGGAGTCGGTTCGCTAACACTCTCCAGTGCCGGCCGCGACGGCTTAACTGGTGGAACATCCGTATACGATACAGACCAAGTAATTTCCAGAATTGTACCGGACGATTGGAGTATTCCAGCCGGAGATTTACGGGTAGAAGTCTTTAATGACTTACCAGAAGGAAATGTATTTGAGAATCAATACAATGCAAACGGTTTTACTTACCGAGTATTTCTCGTAGCTTGCAATGCTCGTGCTGCCGACAATCCCATTGATGGAACGACAACGGGTTGGAAGTGGGCGCAATACCCAAGCACAAACATACACGTACAGATTCCGACTGGGAATAGTCGGATCTTCACATTATCTGCGAGCACAAATGGTCCACTTCGTATTCCCGTCGGAGAACATGTAGTATTACTGGTTAGATGTAACGCTGCTGGAGTGCCGTTAAGTAGCATTGGATTTCCATCGGTATATGTTCGGACGATTCAAGACGGAAATGCTGAAAACCAAAAGAACGAAATCCAGCAAATCAGATTAATCGACAGTGCCATTAGCGCCTCTAGCGGCAACTTTCGTATTTGGGTTGACCGAGATGGTAATTCATCCCCAATTCCTACCGGACTGATTAGTCTCGGTGGTGCAAATGACATTGCCCAACAGGCTATCTATCAGGCTCTCACAATGGACAACGGTTCTGGTCAAACGATTATCCAATTCGGACAGGATAACTGCATCGTAACGAGAATTGCAATCAACATCTGGAATATTGAATTTCAGATGCTTCAAGGAGACGGTGATGATAGTAACGACCTGTACACCGACATGGATCCTATGCAAATCGATGCTTCAACGCTGAATTTCAGCGCAGCACGATTTCATGCAACTCCTGTACTGGTCCGACCAGGAAGTACAACAACCCTTCGACTCAATCTGTCAGCTTTCACACCATAGACGATAAGAAAATGCCTGTACGCTCTAATACTCCAACGCTTGTGATCATCCATGATGGATTTAGCCTTCATGGAGTAGTCATTTCAAGTGGATCTGTCACAGATTTAGGTGTTATCCAAGTACCGATTTCCACTATTGACGAGGCAGTCGCAAGCGTGGTTCATCAGCTTGGTAAGCATCAGGAAGTAGTGCTTGTTACAAGCGATGCAACAGTTGCGACTCTTCAGTTGCCGCATGATATGGAAAATTCCATTGCCGGTGATGAATTTTCAAGAATGCTCGAATGGGAAATGCAACCATACGTGGACTCAAATCCCATGACGCCGATGCTTGGCCAAATATTGGTGTCACAAGGTGCACTGTCTCATCAACAACTCGCGAGTCTGATTGAAATACAAAAACAAGAACGTGTAGATAATCCTGCTAGTGCTTCAATTCCAATTGGCGAGTCTGCAATCGCTGCTGGCCTTTTGGATTCACATGCTCTCGAGAATGCACTGCGTTTACAATCATCGCTGCATGAAAAAGATCATAGTGATGAACTCATCTTTGGCTTGTCTGTTTCCGAGCGATCCATTCCAGGCCAAAATCAAAGCCGACACGTTGCAGCCATGTTACGAAGTGATAGAGCAATCTGGAATGCCGCATTAAAGCGTAGCGGCATCAGTGCAAATGCTATTTTGCCTCTAACTGGAATTGCCGGTAGTACAATTGCAAAAAGCAATCAAGTACAAACTGGGTGTGTCATCGAAATTCATAACACATCGGCCGCTATTTGCCATCTAGCCAATGGTAAACCGGTGTCATTTGAAGTCCAACCGCTTCCGATTTCACCCGTTTCCAAAGACCAAATACGGAGCTTAATCGACCGCATTAGTAGCGTAAAGAAGATCATAAAAGCTGTTAATCCAGAGCTAACCGACTTGACCAAAAATGCCATTGAAGGCTCAGACCAAGGGATTACATGCGATGAAACACCTTCATCATTGATCAAGCAGATTGCAGATAGCGCGATCGGGTTTGCATCTAATTCATCTACTGGGTTCACCGCTGTCCCAATAAAAGATCCACCAATCCCATTCAAACAGCGTGCTTTCTATAAGCCAATGCTTGCTTCAATTTGTATTGCTACCCTTATTGTGAGTGCAGAAATGTATATGAAAGCTAGTTTGGCTCCAATTATTGACGAACGTGATCGAACTCATGAAAGCGATTTAGAATTACATGATGTAATGGATCAAGTTAATCAACTGAAACAAGAAACTGCCACACTAGATGCTGAAATTAAGACAATTAAGGCAGAAACATTGCCTATTCAGTTGCGAAATGAGCTCATCGGGATCTCCTTAGATAATCGGACGCGCTTTCATAGTATCCTTTTTGAAATAGTGGCGAATTCCGTCGGTGACGAAGTAATTCTGGATCGGTTGAGCTCACGCAGTGGTCAAACGTTTCAAATTGAAGCATGGTCGCTAACACAGGCCAAAGCTGATGAATTTGTTGAATTACTGGCTACCGCATTAGCAGAACATCAAATGGCAGTCGTGGTCGAATCTACACGTGAGGCAAAGAATCGACTCAATCTCAACGGACGGCAGATCATTCTCAATATTTCTCCCATAACCGTTCCGGTAGATTTGACTGACTCCGACGCGAATGACACCACAGGGGAATCATAATGCCAACAAGAACCACACGAGAAAAAAAGATGATGGGCGTGTTCTTTGTCATGCTCATGCTGTTTGGGTACTTACACCTTAGAATTACAGGTGGTGTAGGTGCCGACCTTATAAATAAACTGTTTGCCGGTAATGTCACAGCGGAATCTGCGGCATTGGATTCAGTTATTTATCCATATCAGGTTCAACGGCGTGCTTTAGAAGAAGAAATCGAACTTCTGAATGAAGATATTCAGCAGGATCGCCAGTTTATTAGCGACTCTGGTGGAGTCCTTGCGTTAACAGAGACATTTAAAACTCGAAAAGGTGAACTAACTGATGCGAAATCAGATCTCTCCCTGCAAAAGAACCTTACAACTCAGCTACTTTCTGATCTGATTCCCAAGTCAGATACGATGGAAGAGTTGACGGCGATGCGTTCCCAAATTGCGCAACTTGCTGCTGCGTTAAAGCTAGACATCCTTGAAACAACACCTGTGCGAAATATCGAAGAAATCGGGATCAAGCCATCAATTTCATTAACTGACCAGACTGGGAATCCCATCCGTTACATAGACGGCGCGCCCGTAATAACGTATGAGCAAGCGCAGCAGATCCATCAACTGCCTGAAATTCAACTGTATCAATACAAACTATCCGGAAATGCTGTGAGCTTCTTCGTGTTTCTTGAGAGCATCAATGATTTACCTTGGAGTTTGTACGTTGTCAGCATGGATGTATCGATACCGGAGTCCATATCACCGAATGCTCTCATACCTGAAATGCAAGTAGTACTTGCCTTTTAAGAGCGCAATCTGCTGAGGCACAACGATGCCATTTACTGTTACAACATTTCACCGCTTACTCGACCGAATGGCCGATGATGGCGCTTCAGATCTGCATTTATCCAGTAATGAAGCTCCATTTTTTAGGATCTCAGGCCAACTTGTTCGATCACCAGACCAATTCAGCACAGCAGCAGAACTAGAAGAAGTTGCACGTGGAATTACGAATGCCCAGCAGTACAAAGCATTTGAATCTCAAAAGAGTGTCGATCTTGCCATGGCATCGGCAGATGGTGAGCGATTTCGTGTAAACATCTATAGGGATCGGGGGAATGTATCATTTGCAATCCGCCTTCTGGACAACGAGTTTAAAACACTTGAGGAGTTAAACCTTCCGGAACAACTGCGAAATTTCGTTAATATGCCAGACGGATTGGTGTTGATTACCGGACCAACTGGAAGTGGTAAAACGACAACACTTGCAAGTCTGATTGATCAGGTAAATCGTGATCAAACAAAGCACATCATCACAATTGAAGATCCAATTGAATACATCCATCGCAATCAACAAAGCCTAGTTCATCAACGAGAATTGTACACCGACGTTCCAACATTTGCGGACGCAGTGAGGTCATCACTTCGTGAAGATCCGGACGTGATCCTCGTCGGCGAAATGCGAGATGCTGAGACAATTCGCGCTGCAGTAACGGCAGCGGAAACCGGCCATCTTGTATTTTCGACACTGCATACCGGTGATTGTGTCGGCGCTATTGACCGCATGATTGGTGTATTCGATGCCGAAGAGCAATTAGCTCTACGGCAACAATTATCCATGGTTCTTCGTGGTGTCGTGGCTCAACACTTAATCAAGGATCCGAGAACCGGTGGGCGAGTGCCGTTAGCAGAAGTCCTATTTGTAAATCCGGCAGTAGCAAATCTGATTCGCACGTCCAAATCCGCTCAGATTTATTCGATTATGGAACTTGGTTCCCTTGAAGGCATGCAAACGGCAGAATATGCACTCGCAGAACTGGTTGCTAATGGCGTATTAACTGAGTCGCAAGCAATGCCCATGGCTCGAGACCAACGCGCACTAAAGACCCGACTCGACCGACTTCGAGGATTCGAAGTATTTGGAAATCAGTAAGGATCGCCATATGCCAATTACCGACCAAGAACTAATTGATGCTGCGATCGGACATGGCCTCGTGTCCAATGAACAATTCCTGAATGCTCAAAAGTCATCACGGCAATCTCGTACGGCTCTGTTAGACACAATCGTTTCAAGCTGCAGGATTCCACGGCGCAGCTTCTACCACGCGGTATCGCTGCAACGCAATATCCCTTTTGTAGATCTCGCACGTTGTCAGATTGCCGTGGATTTAATCAGTAGCCTACCTGACATCGCCTATCAGCGCGGTATTATCCCTATCATCGACGATAATGGGGAAATAATTCTTGCCACTTATGGAGTGGATGATCTGGCAAGTATTTCGGCGGTGCAACGTAATTTGAATATTAATGCCAATGTGGCACTGGCAGATCCCGAAGCTATTCGGGATGCTGTAGGAAGAATACAGGCGATTCGAAGTAACGGTGCATCATCCGGCGATTCCGTTGAAAGTGCAACAACACTCCTGGATCGAATAATCAACGAAGCATATTTGAGGCGAGCTTCTGATATTCATGTGGAACCGATTGACGATCATTTGCAAATACGACTTCGTGTCGATGGAATGCTTCAAGTCTACATTCGTGCGATCCCAAGTGATCTTGGCCATGCATTAACGACGAGAATTAAAGTTTTAGCCGAATTAGATATTGCAGAACGTCGTGCTCCACAGGATGGGCGTATTCTCTATGAGTTAGAAAATGGTCTGGACCAAAGCATGCGAATCGCTGTGATACCAACTCGTTATGGCGAACGAGTAACGATCCGCTTGCTCAGCGACTCTGACGAACAGCTCACACTTACTAATCTTGGATTACTTGATAATGACTTGGAGGCTTTTCGACAGGCTATTCGCCGACCGTTTGGAATTATTCTGCTCACCGGACCGACAGGAAGCGGTAAGTCGACAACACTTTATAGTGCCTTACGTGAAATCAATGATGGTACACGTAATATTATGACTGTCGAGGATCCTGTTGAGCAGTTGATAGCAGGTATTTCACAAGTACAGGTTGGCGGGACAGATAAGATCAACTTCAGTTCCGCGCTACGTTCTCTGCTTCGTCATGATCCCGATGTCATGATGGTGGGTGAGATTCGTGATCTTGATACCGCGGATATATCTCTCAAAGCAGCTTTAACCGGCCACTTAGTCTTTTCGTCTTTACACACCAATACAGCTATTGGCGCAGTAACTCGGCTAATGGACTTTGGTTGTGAACCCTACTTGGTCGGCGCTACCTTGGCCGGCTCCATTGCCCAACGTCTCGTGCGACGGTTATGCGCACATTGTCGAGAAGAAGCAGTACCTAATGAAGCACAGCAGCCGATCATGAATGAATACGAAATCGATACCATTTATAAATCAACCGGCTGTCCTCATTGTATTGGCACTGGATATCACGGTCGAATTGGTCTGTTCGAGTGTTTTTGGACAGATGATACCACTCAGCAAATGATATCCAGTCAAGAGTCAGAAGTGGCTATTCGGGACTACGCTCAAGCAAACCACACAAGTTTATTAGCTGATGGAATCAAAAAGGTTGCATTGGGTATTACTAGCTTGGATGAAATGTTACGGGCAACGATAGGTGGAGTGAACTAATCGTGGCATTTTTTCATTACAAAGCAATTGGTGAAGATGGCCAGCAACAAACTGGTTCTATGGAATCCGATTCGCTTGACACTGCAGTCTCCGCAATACGCGAACGCGGTCTTTTTGTTTTAGAGATTAATGAGTCGTCGTCAGCATTTACCGATGTTGAACAGCAAAAACGTCGTCTGAAAGACAAGTTATCTGCAGCGCTGCCGATCATGGCGCGTGACCGTGCAATGCTCTTTCGTCAGCTTTCCATGATGCTTCAAACTGGACTGACTTTACTACAAGCCCTTCAGGTATGTCGCCAGGAAACCGCGAAAATTGCATTTGCCAAGATCATTGACAAACTCATGCAAGACATCGAAGGCGGCACAAGCTTGTCAGTTGCCCTGAGTCGGCATCCTAAGCTATTCAACTCTGTAACTGTACAAATGATTGAAAGTGCCGAGGCTAGTGGTGAGCTCGATACTGTCATGAAGAGACTCTCAACCGATATTGAGCGTCGACTCGAACAGATGATCACAATGATTTCCGCATTGTTTTACCCAATCTTTGTGTTCTTGATCGCAGTGGTAGTTTCACTCTTTCTGGTATACGGCGTAATTCCAAAATTCGCGACATTCATAGAGTTAAAAGGAGGGACTCTTCCCGCATCGACTCAGTTTTTGATGGATTTTTCAAAAGCAGCCATTCGGTGGTTACCTTGGATTATCGCCGGCACAATCGGAACTGTTGTGCTGATCATAGTCACATATCGCTCACCGAACGGTCGCCTCAAAATTGATCGTTTTTTACTAGACATACCCGTTATTGGTGGAATACTCACTTACGCCGGTATGACACGTCTTGGTTTTACTCTTTCGATTCTTCTACAAAGTGGGTTGCCTTTAATTGAATCACTTAGAGTTGCAGCCGGATCAATGAGTAATCATGCAATTCGAAAACGACTTGTTGAATCTCGCGAAAAGATCATGCAGGGAGATAGCCTTTCCTCAAGTCTTATCGATATTATCATTCCTCCAACGTTTCCCCAAGTTGTCGCTGTTGGGGAGCAAACCGGTAATCTGGGAGAAGTGCTGGACGATTTAGGCCAGTATTACGACGATAGATTACAGCGAAGAATCAGCTGGTTAAGTGCGGTAACAGAGCCCGTCTTGATTATTGTCGTAGGTTCTATGGTTGGATTTGTCTATTACAGCTTCTTCATGGCAGCGTTGAATATGAGTACTATTTAATAGAAACTTAAGAATCCCGAAAAGGTTAGGCGATAAGTAAAGTAGGCTCACATCTTTTTTAGCAAGGGCAGGCTGATGAAGTTAAATACACGATTTTTGATATTGTTTTCGGTGATTTTATTATCTCTTAACAACGATTCTATGGTCAGAACCTTTGCGCAAGAGGTAACTGAAACGCCTGCAAAAACTGATGCCGAATCTGATGATTCTGCAAAAGAAGTTGATCAGCCGGAAGATGAAACTCTGGAAACAACAGGTCCAAAGAAAACCAAAACTCAACGTAATGAGACTCTACAGAGGATATTGGAGCGTCTCGAATCGCTTTCACGTGATCCTTTCGCACCAAGCGATCAAATCTCAAGAGAACAACTCAAGAAGAATAATCAATTTGTACCAGTTACGGAAAACACTATACTTCCGGAAATCGAATTGGTTAGCTACGCAGAAGCTGATACTGAAACGCTTGCTGGATTAAAGATCAGCGATAAGATTTATTTCGTACGAATCGACGACCAGATTACAATTCGTCACAGCAGTAAAAATCTGGTGATACGAATTCAGTCGATTGACAACGGACACGTTGAGGTTCAAGTTGGTGAGCTGACAGAGACCATTATAGTTTGGTAAAAAAAAAAGCGAAAATACGTCTTTTGAAGGCGAATTGACCTTTTTCTAGAGCCTGATTCCTCCTAGTATTCCACCTGATTTTTGGGGCGGCACGGCCTCCCAAAAAGAAGGCATTATATTAGGAATCTAATCGGATCATGTATCTCAAATCCGTACAAAATTACCCGCATAAATGCGGTGTTGTGCTTACGCTAATTACATTTGTAGCAATCACAGGCTGTGTGAGCTCTGATTTAAACGAATCCGAGATTAATGCCGTCGTTGACGGCGCCAATACAAATAAACAAGCTATTTCATGGGCTCAGCAGCAATTAGCTCAACAAAGGGCACCCGGCCAACAACAGCCTGCCCAACCAACTCTCTATCCATCCAATCAACCTTATCACTCTGCTAGTACCGCCCACCAAACTACAAACTTTGGGTCTCCTGAATATTCTGCTGATTTAAATGCTAATGTAGGATTCCCTCAACAATATAACACTCAATACAAACCGTCCGGTGAACGAGCTCAACCCACATCAAAGATAACGATAACGGACGCAAACACAGATTCTGATTCTTCGAATTTATCTGATCTTCAAGACCAACAAGCATTTTCAGCGAACTTCGATATGGAACTCGAAGTTGAAATTGACGATAAACCAATTCTTAAGGGTCCAACTATTGCCGGTGCAATTGGCGGCAATAGGGATGTCCTGCGAGTTTTGCTTAGAGATTCCGGGGGGGAAACCGTAATTAAGCAACCTGGCGATGAGATCATCGTCAATGGCGAGCTTTATTCCATTGCAAAAACTGACGCATCGTTTGTCTTATTGCGTTCAAGTAACGGCGACTACGTCGTAATCAAATAGTCTCCCCTAAGGAATTCAGTTCAGTGACTACTAGTATTCGTTATCGATTTGCAGTGATCTTGTTCTGCGCATTATGCCAGACATCGCTATCAACCGCACAGGAAGAAAAAATAGGATCTCCGGAATATGAAGCTTCAAAGAATAAGGTAATTTCTGTCTTAGAGTTGAAGCAAAGCCCTGTTAGTGACGCTTCTCGTTTAATAGCTGAAATTTCTAACATTAACGTAGTAGCTACCGCTGACGCTGGTGAAAAAGAAGTCTCCGTATATCTGCGTAACATTAAGACAATTGATGCTATTGAGACAATATGTAAGGTATCTGGATTATGGTATCGCGAAGAAGCTGAAGTCGGGCTGATTCGTATCATGACAACCGAGGAATACTCAAAGGATCTGGTGATTTATCGAGAAGACGATACTCAGGTCTTCACTCTACTGCACCCAAACGTGTTCAGTATCGCACAGCACATACAAGATTTGTATGGAGAACGCGTTGTTTTATCTTTGCCTAGATTCTACGACGATCAGTTTCTTGCCCAAGCTGGTATGCAATCTCAAACTCTTGCCATGACCATGCAAATGATGGGTGGTATGGGTGGTGGCGG
>JAKUOW010000063.1 GCA_022451045.1 Pirellulales bacterium
TTGGAACAGAATCCAGCAATGTGTCGGTTACCAACATCAGCGGAGACCTGCGACTTGATAACCTCGGAATGGTTGGACAGCTTGGTGGTACCGTCGCTTCCAATATCCCTGATGTAGTTATCGCAGGCGATATTGATGTACGAGTCAGCACACGCAGTTCTCAATATGATAACGACACACCTGAAGATGAAAGTGATGACTATCCAGCCGGGCCATATCTCCGGGCAAACGCCAAAGAAGCTGAAATAACCGTATTAGGACAGACAATTGCCGGTGATTTCCTATACGAAACTATTACCGATCAGGATCAACAGACCACAACCACCATCACCCTTGAAGATGGAAACGTTAAGTTTGGTGATCCAACTGCACCGGTTTTGGTCGCCAATCCGGTTAACGGGGCTTTATTAATTCGTCCTGAGGGTCTCTACGGCGAGTTAACAGCTTCACTGCAAGTCAATACTTCCGCAGTTATGCTTCAAGGTAACTTGCAACTTGAAGTAAACACACTTACCAGCAGCTACGATAATGGCACTGATGACACTGGTGATGATGTGCCTGCCGGACCATATCTCCGTGGTGACCTAGTCGATGCATCTCTCTCATTTGAAGGATTGGCTGATGGCATTCAAGGGGATTTCAGTTTTGAGCAAATCACAAATAGTCTGGGGCAAAAGCTCGTTAGGCTCGCTGCGGCGGAAATCTCAGTAAATCTAGAAAGCAACGGTGAGTCGCTGGTCACACTTACAAATGGAACGGCGCTATTTGTACTTGGAGATGACGACTTATTTGCAGGCACGGTTTCCGGAACAGCATCCATTTCAGGAATCCCGGGCGTTCAATTGCAAGCGGGTGCATTGAGTTTCGAGACAAATCATTCCTCAAGCTCAATTGACGAATCGTATTCACTCAACGACCAACACATTGAGTTAGTATTGCCAGCCGGTCCGTACACACGCTTTACGGGTCAGGAGATTCAACTGGTGGTCTTAGACCAGACTATCTCCGGGGATGTCACCTTTGAACAAATGAACGACTTTAGCGGCCAACAAGTAACACGGCTTGACATCAGTAACGGTGAAGTTGCTCTTGGTTCACAGGAAAGTCCAATCCTCACTGTCGACAATCTCGACGGATATCTTGTTGTTGATAACGCCGGTGCTGCTGGCCAGATTTCCGGTTCCATAAATGCATCGTCAAGTGCACTAAATGTGGCCGGAGATGCCACTGTTGTAATAAACAACACAGCTGGCGAAATTTCGGCTCAATTTGATTTAGATCCAGCTGACACAACGATTCCGGCAGGTCCATTTGTCAGAGTCGAAGTTCTAAATGCAACGACGCAACTCCTGGGTCAGTCCATAACAGGAAACATGGTCTTTGAAAGCGACGACAACGGCAATGTGCGAGCGACAGCAAGCGACGTATCAGTTTCACTGTTAGATGGCATCATCTCTATCCAAAATGGCAGCGGTTTCTACTTGTCAAACGAAGCTGGAACCGCCGGTCGGATTTCCGGTCAATTGAACACTCAAATCGCTTCTGCATCCTTCGGTGGCACGTTTGCGGTTGAGTTTAACAACACAGGCGAAGATGTAGATGAAACAATTCAAATCGGTACTTCGGTAAGTACCTTGGTTGTTCCTGCAGCCGATGAATTAAGAATTGTTGGTGAAGGCGCGACCTTAACGACCAACGGCCTCACGATCGCAGCGAATTTTGAATTCACACAGGGCAGTGGCCAAATCAATGGCGTCGACCAGTCATATGTTGTCGTTAGTGCAGATCATGTCTTTGCGAATATCGGGGATGATTTACTGACCGTTGGTAGTCCCGACCAAAATGAAGCATACGGCACCCTTGTTGCCACCGGGAATGGACTGGCTGGTGAGCTAACGGTTAGCAATTTCACTGTTAATCTTCCGACGCTTGCGATTTCCACAGAGAGTTTGAATTTTGCCATCAACACCAATGAAACAGCCATTGATGTCAACGGGCTGGAGCTGGAAGCTGGTCCATTTTTACGTGCAAGTATTCTAGGGGCCAACGCGGTCATTTCACTTGGTGGTGATGATCCCGCCGACTTCAATGCAACTGGCGACTTCCACATTGAACAACACACGGTGAATCAAGATACCGTCACAAGACTTGCTATTCAGCAATTCGAGGTAGGAATTGGCGATAGTGGAATCAGTAACGGCCAGGGCATATTTGTTGTGACAACTGACGGCATTGCCGGAACAGCTTCTGGTGACGCTACTGTCAGCGCCGGTGATGGATTATTTGAAGCGGGTGCGTCAGTGGCGGTACGCGTGAATACGACCGGAAATGCTGTTTCAGAATCGATACTTGTTAAAGACACTGAAACGTCAATTGAATTCAGCCCGGAAGAAGGATACCTATTCGACTTCTCTGTCTCAGAACTCTCGCTAACAATCGGTGATTTCGTCTCTATCGAAGGAAGCATAAATTATGAGACAAATGGCGATGTTTCCACGTTTGCGGGCACGGGCATTGAACTCTTCGTCGGTGATGGCCCTATTTATCTAGCGACCGGTGAGGTGAATCCACAGGCAAGCGGTATCCTCGTAACTGAATCTACGATTGGATTAATCAGGAATACAACGGATGGCACTTATGCATTAAACGCAACAGGTACTACTCAAGTTATTGGAATACCCGGGTTAGACCTTTCCGGCACATCAACCATTCGGGTAAACACCACAGGTGAAGCACAAGACGAAACCCTAACAATCCCAGGCACTGACCAAACCGTAGTTGTCAAATTTACCAGCGCGGACGACGTGAAAGAACTCGTTGGTACTAATCTTGCAATCGGTGTGGCTAATCAACAAATTAGCGGGGATCTTCATCTGACTGAAGTTGTATCCGCGACCGAAACAACCTACCAAATTGCAGTCAGCAATGGGGCCTTAAACATTGGCACGGAACCGGCCGGCCTTAATGTCTCTAATGCAACAGGAACTTTAAGCCTGACCTCTCAAGGAATTGCTGGAACTCTATCAGGTCTGGTAAACGCAAATATTCCAGGGCTGACCATTAATGGTGATTTATCTGTTCAAGTTAATTCACGTCCTGAATCTTACGATGCGGGAACACCAGAGATCGAGGACGACCTTCCAGCAGGACCATTCCTTCGGGCTGAACTCACTGACGTTGATGAATTCTCACCTGCTTCAATTGAGATGCTAGGCCAGACACTTCAAGGGACGATTGTATTTGAACAAATCACAGCAAATGATGAGACGCAAACAAGAGTTGCGGTAAGTAATGGCAGCCTAAGCTTTGGCACAAGTGAAAACCCTGCATTTTCTGCTTCAGATATCGAAGGAACGCTGATTGTCTTCAATTCCGGCATTGCTGGATCTTTAGACGCACTGATTTCATCATCGCTCATCTCTGTTTCACTTACAGGTGACGTTGCAATCGACGTGAACACGACGAACGCCGCCGTCAGTGAATCCTTGGTAATAAATGGTCAGGATCAAATACTGCAACTTCCCGCCGGACCATATATCCGTGCAGCACTTAACAATGGCGCACTAACACTTACTGATCTCGGTGAAACCATTTCTGGCAACATTGTTGTAGAACGTGCTGTTGAACTTGATGGTTCTGAGTCCACGTATATTGCTATCACCGAAGCCAGTTTGTCTATCGGAGACGGGACGACTGACTATATAACGCTGACCGATGGTTCGGCAGTGATCATTGCCGAAGAGTCCACAAACACGATTGCTGCACGTTTGACAGGTACCGTGACTACTCAAATCCCTGATGTAAATGTCTCGGGTCAGTTTACATTTGAGATTCATCAATCAGATGCTCAAACTGCGTTTGATCAAACTGTTCTAGTAAACGGCGAAGAAGTATCCATAAGCCTGCCAGCTGGTAATTTTGTCCGAGCAGCTGCTGAAAATGCGACTCTCGACCTTCTTGGACAACACCTTAGCGGCAATTTCATCTTCGAGAAACAAACTACTAATTGTGTTGAAACGGTAATCCTCACCGGCTCAAATCTGTCACTTTCATTAGCTGATGGCTTAATCAGTCTGGAAAATGGATCGGCTGCCCTAGCAATCTCAGATGCGGGAGTCGCGGCAAGAATCTCGGGCGATCCATCTGTAGATATCCCAGGTGTGACAATCAGCGGGGAGCTGTGGGCCGAGATTAACACGACACGGTCCGAAGTCACAATTGGTAGCGGCGAAGATCAAATCACTCTTGATAACGGCAACGGTGGAAACTCACCTGGTGCAAACTACGTACGAATTCGTGGTAATGCTTTAACCGTCACAGTTCTAGATCAGGAACTTGAAGGGAACTTTACGTTCTCGAGCGTTGAATACGCTGATGGTTCCAAAGTCATTCAAGGCTCACTATCTAATGGCTCATTATTACTTGGGAATGAGGACCCAACTAAACCGGGCGTTGCTGTATCCAATGCTGCTGGCAGAATACTAATCACTGATAACGGACTGACCGCCGTAATTGACAACAGTGATGTTACGGTAAACATCGACGCAACAATCGCGACATTCCAATTCAATGAAACCAATGCGGTGATCAATACAGTTGAAACGGAAGTTACGAACGAGTTCATTACCAACGGCGGTGATGCCATTGCAGCAGGTCCGTACGTAAGAGTGGAAACTCCGGATTCAACGCTCACTCTTGCAGGTAATGAGCTGACCGGTGCCTTCGCATTTGAACAGTACAACGACAGTAATGGCAATAGCCTGCTCAAGGTTGGTGCTGTCAACATCAACTTGGAAAACAATCCACAAGGAAAGCTCGTTAACGGTCGCGGTGGTTTCGTAATCCTTCCGGTCGACGATGATGCCAATACCTACGGTTTTGCAGGAATGCTTTCTGGAAGTATCGAGGCAGGCACAAGTAGCCTTGGCCTAGAAGGGGATGCTGTTCTACGAGTAAACAAGACGGGAATTGAGGTCAACGAGACAATAATTGTTGACGGTCAGGAAGTGCTCCTGAAATTCAACGCCGATGAAACGGATGTCTTTAGCTTCTCAGTTTCCGGATTGACATTAAACATCGGTGATTTCCTGACCATCCAGGGCAACGTCTCATTCGGAGACTTTGGTTCTTATCAAGGATTTGCCGGAGAGGATTTAAATGTATTCCTCGGGTGGGGCTTGGGATTCCTTGATGACGGCAGTATCAATCCATTAGCCAACGGGCTCTCAATCAGTGGTGTAACACTGGGTGTGATTCGATGGCCTAGCCTTGGTGGTGGAAATGGTGATTCGAGCAACTACAACTGGTCGCTAAAAGGATTTGGCGACGTAAGTCTTAATGGCATAAGCGGCATCGACCTGTCCGGAATAGGCGAATTCTCATTCAACAATTCTAATTCCACAGTTGATCACACATTTACACTTCCAAGCGGTGAAAACTTCGATGTAGACTTCGACTTGCCTGATTTCACCAGTGATTTCAGTATGCCGGAAATGAATCTGAACTTGGGCGACTTTACACTTAACGGTGCACTTGGCTTGGACAAAGTTGAGTTTGGCGATTCAGAAGGCTTCTCACTAGACCTCAGCGGCATTGAATTCGGCATCGGTGAAGGTGCCAGCGCAATCGGAGTCTCTGATGCTCTTGGCAACCTTGTTATGACGTCTGCAGGTATCGCCGGTGAACTATCAGGAAATATTGATATTGGATCACCAGGAGCTCAATTCGGCGGTGACTATACCATAGCCATCAACACTCTTAGTGAGGAGGTTTCGTACGACATCGCTGTTGGTGACTTCGAGTATGAAGTTGAATTGCCAGCCGGACCATATCTAAAGGTAAGTGGCAAAGACGCATATATCGATCTTCTAGGACAACGACTCAGTGGTGACTTCAGCTTTGAACATGCGACGAGTCTAGCCGGAGACAGCATCACACGTGTTGCAGTCGATAGTGGACACCTGCAATTAGGACCAACAAATAGCCCAGTAGTTGAACTCACCGATGGTTTTGGTTGGCTAATCATCAATGAGAGTGGAGTAATTGCTGACATTGCCGGAAATGTATCTGTGTCGCTTCCCGGTGAATCCGTGATAGACGGTGAATTCGGATTAACGCTGAACAATACTTATCAGCCTGTCAGCGAATCATTTGATATTGCTGGAACAGCTATTGAGTTAACTGTTCCGGCTGGCCCTTATGTGAGATTTACAGCAACAGATGCTACGATTTCAATTGCGGGCCAATCAATCACAGGAAACTTATTATTCGAAGAATATAATGAGACAGTTGTATTAGGGGTTTCCGATGGCACGCTGAATTTAGCTGACGGCGTCATCAATGCTGCTGATGTAAACGGACTGCTAGTGGCAACTCCGAATGGAATGGCTGGCACGCTGGCAGCAGACGTATTAACTAACATTTCCGACGTTAGCATAGACGGCAACTTCGCAATTAATGTCAATGACTCGACTACATCCTTCACGGCAGCGACTGACACATATAACGTAGGTGGTATAAACATCAGTCTGGATATGCCTGCCGGGCCATATGTCTCAGTTACTGCAACTGATGCCACCATTACGATTGCAGGACAAACAATTAGTGGAGATCTCAGTTTTGAGCAGTTAGTAGATGCAGCGGGTCAGGAAGTCCTACGCATTGCCGTTGAAAATGGATACGTCGCTCTGGGAGGCAACTCAGCACCCGTTTCCGCGAATAATATATCCGGTTTCCTGATTTCATCATTGGAGGGTGTTGCGGGAACACTCGAGGCAGACTTAAGCGTGAACATTCCAGGCATCACTTTGTCTGGATCAGCTTCACTCAGTATTAACAATACAATAGACGTGATAACTGGCCAGTTCTCTGACATCACAACAGCTATTTCATCAATTCCAGCCGGGCCATACTTCCGAATCGAGGTGACAGGCGGATCGATAACCGTATTGGGACAAACGATCTCCTCAGATTTCGCGTTGGAGGAAGTTACGCTTACTGATGGCTCAACG
Source organism: Pirellulales bacterium (assembly GCA_022451045.1). Classification (GTDB taxonomy): domain Bacteria; phylum Planctomycetota; class Planctomycetia; order Pirellulales; family Pirellulaceae; genus UBA11883. Next base: position 7,011 of record JAKUOW010000063.1, read on the forward strand.
GTAGTAAGAGCAGTTGCTGATAATGCATCACTACTACTTGCCGATGGTGTCGTTGAATTCACCAATGGTTCCGGTTACTACCTGCTTACTCCTAATGGTGTCGCAGGTCGACTCTCCGGCAATCTCTCCACAACAATGAACGACATCGCATTTGGCGGTGCATTCGAGATTGAAGTTAACAACACGGCAAGCTCTATAAGCGATTCGATGGAAATCGGATCCATAACACATTCTTTGGAACTACCAGCCGGACCGTATATACGTGTAGCAGCAAGTGATGCTTCCATTGCAATTGGTAGCCAGAGTATTACCGGCTCATTTGCTGTACAGGAATATACGATTGATGGTGAGAAAATTGTTCATATAGCTATTTCAGAGGCAGCCGCTCAACTTGGTGATGGCACAAACGCACTATTAGCCTTTGAAAACGGAAGTGGTCATCTGATTAGTGAGCCTGATAACGAATCGGGCGAACCATCTCTGGCGGGTCAAATCTCAGGTGACGTTTCAGTCCTTGTTCCTGGTTTGGCCGTGTCAGGAGCAGTTGCTATTGAGTTCAATCAACTAGATGAAGCAATTAGTCAGAACATCACTATCGATGGTTCAGAAGTTGAGTTTGATCTGGATGCCGGCCCTTACTTCAAATTTACCGGTTCGGATCTTGAGGTCACGCTGGGTGACCTATTTACCGCAACGGGTGAATTTAGCTTTAGTGAACAGCAGGTTGGAAACGCTACTATCCTTGAAATCATGTTCGAGGATGCGGGCTTAAAATTACAAGTGAACGGTACAGACGTTGTTAACTTGACGGATTTATCGGGATCTGTTGTTATGCTGCGGGCTCCACCTCAGAACCCACCTGCTGATGCGACCGTTTATGGTGCCGTTTCTGGAACAGCGCAAATAGACATCCCTGGAGTATCTGTAGACGCTGATAACTGGAAACTCAGGTTTAATTCAACAGACAGCTTGCAAACAATCGAAGTGGGCGGTGAATCGATACAGATTGACCCAGGTTACGTCGTGCTGGGCGAAACCGTTGAATTTGTGATTGCCGAACAAATTCTTACCGCAGCAACAGTTTCGATAGCGGAAAATGGTGATGACACCCTTCGCCTCAACGCCACTGATTTGAACATTATATTAGGCGGTGATATCGTCGATGTGACCGCTAACAACGCGGAATTCACGATCAGTGATAACGGATTCTACGGAAAAGCTGAAGTTAACGACAGCAGTATCTCACTAGGTTCAGACTTAGTTGTTTCCATTGCACGAGCAGAAATTCTGGTCAATTCAACAGCGGCACCAGCCACACTTTCAGATGGAAACACTGAAATCCCTGCGGGACCATATACAAGAATTGATGTTCTTGATGATGCCCTAGGTCAGTCGTCACATATCTCATTCGACAGCATATCGCTGAATGGTGAATACAGCTTTGAAGAATCCACCCTGCTGGATGGGTCTAAGCAAGTGGAGGTCGGTATTGCTGGCCTATCGGTCTCCTACGATGGACAAACACTTGGTAGTGGTGAAGGTGCGATTGTTGTAATACCTGGAAATGGTTCAACAACTGGTGGTATCGCAGGTATTGCTTCTGGTAATCTCGGGGGTGAATCGTTTGCGGTCAGCATGTCAGCCCGATTCAACACCAGCAAACTGGCTGTCAATGAAACAGTTACCGTAGGTGCAAAATCATTTGAGATCGTTTTTGATGCCCCAACCGATGCTGACAACAACGGAACTGTAGATAACATTTTCGAGTTTACTGATGTTGATGTTTCGATGAACATCGGTGACTTCATCATGATCGAGGCTGGCGGCAGCTGGAATGGAACCGATCTAATCATCGATGACGATTCCGGCACGCTGTTCATAGGGCAGGGGCCCGGATTAATCGATGGAGAGGTAAATCCAGCTGCACGTGGTTTCCTCGTCACAAATGTTTCTTTGCATGCACGAAAAATTGGACAGCAACATGCAATGTATGCGTCGGGTACCCTTCAGATTCTGGGCATCCCAGACATAACTCTTGCGGCAAACTCCGTTGAAGTCAGTGTCAATACAACTGGACAGCAACAAGTTTTAGATTTTGGTGACGGTGATCCTGCAAACGATCAATCCATCAGTGCAAATACTAAATCGCTGTCGGGTAACGACATTACTATCGATCTGTTAGGCCAATTATTACATATCCCCGATACCGGCAACTTATCTATAAGCTATACAGCGGCTGAAAATGCCTCAGAACTGCAAGTTTCAGTAAGTGATGCTGTCCTGCTGCTAGGCACCGACTGTGATACACCATCGGATTATGCCAACTGCACCTTTGTAGCTGAAAATATCGATGGTGATATGCTGATGTCCGATTCAGGAATCGCCGGCGACTTAACGATTGGCCAGATTGAACTCGCAACCGATGCTGTTAACTTACACGGTGCCGTGATTGGACTTAGGGTAAACACCGGCCCCACTGCTGTTGATCATGATGCCGATATTGCAACAACACCTATACCTGCAGGTCCATATGTTCGCGTTGACATAACAGGTGTAGAAGGAGATACGGCTAGTCTGGATATTGCTGACACTACAATTTCCGGAAACTTCAGCATTGAGCAATCCACTCTAGCTGCCAGTGGACAATCGATTGCTGAAGAAGCACCGAAGGCTGTCAGAATCACCGTTTCAGATATTTCTGCTGATCTTGGAATCGTTTCGGTATCTGATGGTAATGGACAGTTCTTGCTAACCGATACAGGCATTGCGGGCAGTTCTGCGGTCATACTTGATGCAGACTTCGGCAACAACGTTGAAATCTCGGGCACATACAGCCTGGCAATCAACAACTTACAAGACGAAGACAACAACTACATCGCCGTCAACGAGCAATTCACCGTCGGCAATGAAACAACGACTTTAAGCCTGCCAGAGGGGCCGTACGTGAAAGTCGCCGCGGATGATGCCAAACTGGTAATCGCTGGGCAATCAATCAGCGGCTCGTTCGCCTTCGAAAAACTGACTACAGCAAATCAGGATAGCCTTACCCGCCTGACAGTAACAAACGCTCAGGTTGGAATTGGTAATGGTAGTGCAAACTACCTGTCACTGAGTGATGGTAATGGGGATCTGATCGTCACCGATGATGGCGTTGGTGGACATCTAACCGGTACGATGAGTGTCAGTATTCCTGGAGCAACGGTTTCAGGTCAATTCGAAGTCTCGGTCAATACTGGTGACCAACAACTGGATGCTAACTGGGACACGAATAACGACGGGATAGATGACAAATCGCTCACAGTACCTGCGGGGCCATATATCCGAGTTGATGTATCTGCTGTTACAACAGCGACCGGAAATGCCACATCAGTTAGGTTTGGTGATATTAATGGTGACGGCGAAGATACGGACATGGTCGTCTCCTTCAGTGATGGTCCAAACCTACTCTATATTGGCCCACCTAATAACGGCTCATACGAAGACACTGTTCCGACGGCTATCGGTCTTGAATCTGAAAACACTCGTGCGTCAACAATTGGTGATCTTAATGGTGATGGATTTGCCGATATCGTCGTCGCAAATTATGGCAGCGGGGATCGCATTTATCTGAGCGACGGCTCTGGTGACTTATTTGATCAAGCACAAACGACTACCGTCAGCGGACAGGCACTAGATTCCACATGGATCGATTCCGCAGATATCAATGCTGACGGATTGCTCGACTTGGCCGTTAGCACCGAAAATGCACAAGATTTCTACTACATTAATCGCGGTCACGATGAAAATGGAGATTGGCTTGGATTTGCCAGTGGAGTTGCACTATCTGATGGATCCACCGATGCCATATCTATTGACCTCGGTGATCATGATGAAGATGCGGCAGGTGCAAACGACATTGATATCGCGGTAAAACTGGACGGCGCAGTATATGGCATCAAACAAGTAGATACGGGCTCTCGTCTGTCCGATGATTTATCGTTCACTCTCAGTTACCAGCTAACAAATCAACAAACGGCTGACACAGAAATAACTGTTGCTGCTGATGATACCAATACTAACGTGACTTATGATGATCTCGAGTTAGACATCGCCAATGCTATCGTTGCCACAACGGGCAATTCTTTAGCCGAACTTAACGTAATCGTAACGGTGACTAGCAGTGAAATCCGGACGGAAAGCACTATTGATGCGGTTACTGTGACGCAATATATCGCCACCAACGGTGAACGTGACACCGATCTCAGATGGATAGACGATGATACATTACCTGGCGGCCACACCTTTGCAAGCACCGATGTCAACTCTGTACCCGCCTCTTCAAGTGAGGCAGCATATATTGAAATTGCCGGGCAGCGTCTTGAATTCAATGCACTGCAATTTGAGCAGATAACTCAAGATAATGGTCAACGAGTCGTTACCGCTGCACTATCGGATGCTACGCTGACACTCGGTGCAGCAACAGACACACCACTGATTACCGTATCAGACATCGATGGATTCTTAGTCGTCAATGGTGATGGTATTGCCGCGAATTTAACTATAGGACAGGTCGATCTGAATCCATCTGTACCATTTGCACTAAATGCGACATATAGTCTGACTCTCAACACAATGCCGATAGGTGTTAATCAGAATTTCGTCCTAGCAGACGGTAGCACCGAAACCTTAAGTGTAAGTGCGGGACCATATATACGATTCACAGCTGATGCCAGAGGTGAAGCCCAAAGCTTCACTATCGACCCTAACGGCCTCAATCAAAATCTAAACGGTTTGTTTGTGTTTGAGCAATCAACCAACAGCTTTGGCGATCGACGAATTCGAATCATTGGCGAGGACATACAAGCTAATGTCGCCGGAATGGAACTCACTGATGGCTCCAGCTATCTATTGCTCACCGATAACGGGCTAGCTGGAAACATTTCGGCAAATGTCAGTGTCGAAGTCGGAAGTGCATTTGGACTCGGTGGCGATCTTGAAGTTGCTGTAAACACAACCACTCAACCGGTTCAAGACGAGATCACCGTAAACTCCGACACAATCGCATTGGATTTACCAGCTGGACCATATGTGCGAGTTGGTGGTAGCGGAATGCAAATAACCGTTGGGGGAGTTGTCATCACTGGTGACTTCTCCTACGAAACGGTAGATATCGACGGTGATTCAAAAAGTGTTATCGTTGTGAATAACGCCAGCCTCTCAATCGGCGACCAAATATCCATGTCTGATGGCTCAGGGGTATTTATCGACGAGCCATCGGGCCAAAAGGCTGGACGACTAACTGGTAACGTTAATATTGATGTTCCCGGTGTTGAGTTTGAAGGTGAGATTTCTATAGCCTTCAATGAGACCCCTGATCCTTACAATTTGAACTTTGATATTGGTAATGAAAACGTAGCACTGAATCTTGATTCTGGAACATTCACTCAAGTACAAATCGGATCGAATGCTACCCCCGGCAGCTTAACGGTACTTGGTCAGTCGATTACTGGCACTTTCTTAGTTGAAACGCATAGCGTCACAATAAACGGCGCAGCAAGTGAAACTCTAAAAATCACCGGCGATAACATCGGACTAAACTTTGGCGATGGAACAATAACTCTTGCCAACGGACAGTTTGCCTTAATTTCCAGCAGTAATGGTGTAGCCGGTGAAATCACCGTGGACGATGTTGCACTCGGCCTTGGCGACAATATTTCACTTAACGATCCTGGTGCATCGCTAACCGCAACTGTCACGTTCAACAATACGACACAAGCGGTCGTTGATGATACACTCGGCCTAAGCATTGCTGCCGGCCCATACTTCAAGATTAATATTGATGATCTAGATCTTGTGGTTGAAAATGTCAAAGTCGCCGCCAACTTTGCATTTGAAAGCGTCACAAATGCAGATGGCGACGAAATTGTCAAAGCTGCGATCAGTGGTGCGGATATTCAACTTGGCCCTGCAAATCAACCGATCGCTTCATTAACATCTGCATCTGGTTTGCTCGTAAAGACTTCCGCGGGCACGGCTATGTCCGTTGAAGGTACTGTCTCGATAGGTACCTCTGAGCTATTCGAAATCACCGGCACATTCAGTGGCCTAATCAACAACACTGACACAGCCATTCAGGAGTCAATGACGGTTAATGGCGAAGTCGTATCGATTGATGCACCTGCAGGGCCATACGTAAAAATTACAGGCGAAAATGCCGGTTTGACTATTGCCGGTCAAACAATCAGTGGCAACATTGCATTTGAACAATACGCTGGGGATGCTGACTTAGTAACGCTTCAAGTTTCAGACGGAAGCATCACACTCGGAGGCAATCAGGCAGACTATGTTAATGTCAGCGACATCAATGGCTATCTAATCAACACATCCGACTACTTCGTCGGCGAGCTTCAGGCAAATGTCGCAATCAACATTCCTGAAGTCTCATTTGACGGCACTTTCGGGGTGCAGGTATTGTCATTTGGAGCCAATTTTGATCTAGCCGAGCATTCCAATGGCGATGGATACGCAATTCAAATTCCAGCAGAATTTGGCGATGCGATCGAAATAGAAGATGCTACTGACAGCCTTAAGGTCAGCGCCGTTGGCGTGTCAATGGACATAGCCGGCCAAACACTAGAGGGTAATTTCGCATTCGAGAAACAGGATGGCGAACTTCTTCTCTATGCAGACAGTGTATCGCTAGGGCTTGGAAGTGGCGATCAGGATTTTGTCACGGTTACAGATGCAACTGGCATCTGGTTAATTACTCATGCTGAAGACCCGGAAAATGCCGGCGTGGAAGTCCCTGTTTCTGCAGGAACAATTTCAGGCTCCGTCGAACTAAACGTACCAGGGGTTGAGTTTGCAGGAAACTTTGTCGTTTCAGTGAACTCCAGTACGGTTCCTGTATCACGTTCTGTTCAACTAGCTGATGGCAGCACCCTTTCGATCGACTTGCCGGCCGGGCCATATGTCCAAGTTGCTACTGAAAACGTTCCAGCCACTTTAACAATTCTTGGCCAAACAATATCGGGGCACTTTAGTTTTGAACAAATTACCACTAACTCTGGTAACAAAGTAGTTAAGCTTGCCGGCACCGAGATGGCGCTCACGCTGACAAGTGGAACAAATGGTGCAGACCCCTTAATTGCAATTACCGGAGTTGAGGGTGCATTCCTGATTACATCGCAAGGTATAGCCGGTCAGTTTGTCTATGATCAGGTCGGAGATCTGAATGTACCGAGCACTGGTGAACCTGTATTTACTCTCAGTAACCACAAGCTACAGATAAGCATCAACAAGCTGCCAATGGCAGTATCCGAGACCTTTAACGTTGCCGGGGAAACCGTAAATCTTGAACTTGGAGCTGGACCGTACTTCCGTGTTGAGGTAATTGGTGATACTCCAGAGAGCATTCCAACGCTGACAGTGCCAACCGACAGCGGCGATGTTGTGCTTACGGGTGAGTTTGTGTTTGAGCAGGCAACAAGTGCCAGCGATACGACAGTAAAACGTACCAAATTCGGCATGGCCAACGTTTCATTCTCATTACCAGGTGGAGAATTTGGATTAACCAGCGGTTCTGGTGCATTAATCCTCACAGCTGATGGCATGGCAGGCACGTTGACTGGCACCTTTAACGGTTCTGCAACAGGATTTGAAGCCAACGCCACAGCACAGGTCACTGTCAACACAACCGGTCAAAACGTTGACGAGTCAATCGACATAAACGGTACTCAGATCAGCGTAGTTGCTGAGCAAGGCGATGAATTCCGTTTCAACGGCGCTCAACTCTCATTAAATATCGCTGATCTAATCACCATTGAAGGCGCTGTTTCATTTAATTCCATAACACCAGTAAACGGTGACAAGGATCCAAATGCCAGCTATCACGGCTTTGCTGGCACAGGCATCGACATTTTCATGGGCAAGGGCCCCCTAAACAATGACGATGGCGTCCGTAATCCGGATGCTATTGGAATTGCTCTGACCAATACAGTCATCGGGCTCGTCAAGAAAACTGTTGGCGACGAGACAACTTATGCTATCGATGCCACTGGGTCTATCGAACTAATTGGTGTTCCCGGTTTAACTCTGGAAGCCACGGCAACGGTTCGTATCAACACTACTGGTGAGGCCATCGATACCGGTGACGAATTACGCGTAATGACCTTCCCGAACGGGGGTGATCAACCGGGCGTTGATGTAACCATTCCAGTTCTGTTTGATTCACCTCAAGCCACCGTATCGTTTGTTGCACATGCCAAACTTTATATTGCGAACCTATTGCAAATAGCGGGTACCGTAAGCTTTAGCAAGAAGCCAAATGGAGATATATACGTCCAGTTTGCTGACTCGTCTATCAAGATTAATGTCGCAGGCCCGGGGGATGTTGGAAACATACAATTCGAATTAGCCGGAAGTGCATCGTTCGTAATCAGCAAAACCAGCGGATTCAAGATGCAATCCTTTAAGGTCAACAGCTTTGATCTGTTTGGCTACGACGGAGACTTGAAATTCGCCGATTGGATGACCGACCAAGCATCGAGCATAACCTCCATTGCAAACAACAACGGTTTGATTCAAATCACACTCAATCAGCTGCCGGAGGTAACTGGTCAACCAGAATATGTATTTGGTAACGGCGAAACAATTTCGTTCGACAATTTTGCATTTGGAAATCTTGGTACCGCTTCGCAGCAACTATTGGCTAACTACCTCGATGGTAAAGAGTTCGAAATTGCTAATTTGAACGGTACGACGTTTGATCTTATTGGCTCAGAGTTCCCAAGCTTCAACATGGATGACTTCGTTCCCGCCGCTGATTGGGGTTCCGGAATGACGTTCAACTTCTGGGATAACATCTCAGCTCTCGTTGATGTTACAGGGACTGCAACCAGTAGCTTTGTTCCAACTGCTGATCTAAAAGCACCATTTGACGGAAGCATAATCGCACGGACATCGTTAAATCAACAAGGATATATTGATGTCGTCTTTAACGACCCGAACAATGTTGGCCTGAATGAATCTTCAATCACAGATGGTACTGCTGAGTTTGTTGTCCTACTAAATGGCTCCACACCAGCGGGGATTACGATCAACGGAGCAGCAACTCCGATAGCTGGTTTGCCAAACACATATCGCTACACATTCACTGGCTCATTTGCCAGCGAAGGAGAGCTGAGTGTTGAATTCATCGACGGTGGATTCAGTGACAATTCCGGCAACTCGTCAGCACAAGAATTTGAGTTTGTGCATGTGCTGAATCCAATTACGATCAATGGACAGATCAGTTACAACGCTAGTGGAGAACCTGAATTACCATCACCACCGCCAACGGCATTGTTGTCTAGCCCTGTGTCCGGCGAGCCGATTGCTGTTTCAGCCATCAACGGCAAACGCTACATCGACGTACAGTTTTCATCACCTGACGGTTCGGCGATTAATCCAGCGACAATCAATGGTGACGAATTCACGTTAAGCGGTTCAGGCGTCTCATCCGATCTGCGAATGCTTCCAGGCGGATCAGGACAGCCCGATTTCATAGGCACTCCACTTGAACTGGGTGAAAACAAATATCGGTATTTCCTTGCTGATACTGATAAAAACAATGCAACTGGCGTATTCCAGACCGGTGAAGTACAAATCAACTTTATTGCTGGATCCTTTACGACCGATGAAGGCACACCAAACATTGCCAGAACGACCGCATTTGAAGTCAGTGCTGATGCAAACGGTAAAGCAACAAGATCGAGCGTGATTTCTCTTGGCCCATTGGAACTACAAGGGCCATCCATCGGAATTGAGGACATTGGTTTCAGCGACGGCATGTTAATCCTTACGATTGGATTAGGCGTTGACATGGCAAACCTTAACTTTGGTGGAGGTCAGTCGGGTTCTGGCGTAACCGCTGAACTTACCGGTGTCCTTGGAACCTTTGATTTAGGTGTTGATGTATTTGCATTACTCGGTGGAAATGTACGGCTTGATTTGCCGGGTAAATGGGGCCTGCGAGTAAATTCACTCGAAATAGACGTCCCGGACGTCGTGTATGTCAGTGCCGAGGGAATTGACATCAATTACGATCCGGCAGCTGATGACTCACAAGAATTAGTCGTCATTGATAGCGCTGTTATTGAATTCCCTAAATTCTCACTGCAAGGCAGCATCGATCCTTATGATGACCCTGATGATGCTGACCCAGCGATCCCTGGACTTGTCGTACGCGGGGATGGTTTCCAGTTGGGTCGGGCTGAAATCTGTTACGGTTGTCCATCCGCCAATTCCAACATTACGACCGATGACACAAGCGTCAAATTTGGTAGCATGCTTGAGTTTGATGATATCCGAATAGGTGTTGAGAACTTCGGAATAACCTACGGTTCATCGCTGCAATTCACCGGAAACATTTATGTTGCATCCGGCGGTGCTACATTATTCCCGGATGGCCCTGTTTCGGCCACCATCACAGACAGCAACCGTGCAACAGATGTCGACAGTTCCACTGGACTACCTGATGACGAAGCAATTCGTCTGGGAATCTCATTTGATGATAACGGTCAGGTTGAAGGGTTCCAGTTTGATATCGACACGATGGAGGTAGTGATTGCCGGTGTAGTCACGCTCCGCACACAAGATTTTGAGCTCGACACCACTGCCACTAGCAATGAAGAATTAGTTAGCTTCACATCAGTAAGTGCTACCGTAGAAATCGGTTCCTTGATGTTAACCGGTGAAGGCCGCAACTTTGCGTTTATGGGTGACGGCAGCTTCATGGCTAAGCAAGGCTTCGGCGTGTTCCTTAGTGTTGGCTCTGCGACGGGTGAAAGCTTTAAGTGGCCATCATGGCTGCCGGTTAAGATTCACAGCATCGGAATCGAATGGGATGATTTCAATGCAGACTCATCCGATTTCAATCTCGTGCTGTCACTCAGTATCTCTAGCATGCCGTCTGCTCCGGGGCTTAAGTTTAGCGGCACGATTGAAGGCGTGAAGATCAAACCATCGTTACTGCTAGAAGGTAAATTCCCAGTAATTGATATAGCCGCTATTGGCGTGAGCGTTAGTGGCCCGATGTTTGGTGGTCAACTGGATGCAGCACTAATTGGCGGAATCCTAAAATTAGATGCAACCGGCAATAAAATCGATGTGCTCGATAGTGTTACTCCGGTTGCAGATCGCGTTATGTACATGGGCATTTCAGGCGGGTTCGAAATGCTGGGCAGCGGTGGTTTTGAGATACGGTTGGGGTTAAGCGAATTGGGACCGCTTGGTGTATTCATCAGTGCATCTACCCCAACGGGAATCATGCTCGAGCCAAATACAGGCCTTACGATCAATGATTTCTCGGCTGGTGTTGAATTCTTCAAGAGCTTACCTGCAATTGAAGATCCATACGAATTACGTAATCCAGAGTTTGGACTGCCCACCGATATGACGACTGAAGCATGGCTGGCATCGTTACAGGATCAGGTTGTGCAACAATATCAGGCAATTCAAGCGAATCCATCGATGAGCGGCTTTGGCGCAGCATTTACTGCACCAATGACGATTACTGGTGGTGCTAAGGTCTATTCAGCCTATACGTCGAAACAGTTGTTTAACGGCGAGGTGATGATAAAGATCTCAACCGACGGTAAGTTCCTGGTTGTCGGTAAATTGAATTTCGCAAATGACAATATTAGCTTGAGTGGTAAGCTCTATGCCGACTTGTCAAAAATCAGTGAAGGTGCGGCTACCGTGCTATTCCTTGCTGACATTCCAGATCAGGTAAGGTTGCTCACAATACACGGAAAACTACAAATGGGCTTCCGTAATGCATCCGGCGAAGAAGTAACCTTTGATGTCGTGGATGATGAAGTAGCAGACCCGGCATCACTCAAACCACAAGCAAGCCTGATTGACCCAACAAATGGATCAATCGATTCGAATGTAATCAATGATGCCTCTCGGAAATTTGACAATAAGCCATTTATCGATGTGTCATTCACACCGGCTGATGGTAATTCACTTGATTATGGCTCCATTCTCGACAGTGATGCCGAGTTTACACTCACAAGGAATGGCACTGCAATTGGCGTGTCCGGTGCGCCAACTCCAATCGTGACGACAGTGAGTGATGCAGGTGTGGTGACGACTGCTGAGTTGGTCCCGGATGGTGGTGAAACACTTGAAGAAGCAATTCGGCGAACGGGTACAAATCGATTCCGTTATACGCTTACCGATGCTGGGTATACTTTCGAAAAAGACGAGTACACGATCAGCTTTACTGCAAATTCGTTCAAACATGTCGACAAAGAACTTGATAATGGTAGTACGGAAACCGGTACCGCAAACGATGCGGCGGACGCCATATTTACGGTGGACGGTGCTACCGCGGTTCTGCTCGACCCAGGCAACAACGGCGGAATTGACATCGAGTTGCTTAATGCACGAGGCTATCTGGATATCAGATACAAGCCTTCGGCAGGTGCCACGCTTGATGAATCGTCGATCACTGATGCGTCAGATGAATTTGAAATATCGGGGACAGCTGCAACCGGTGTTGTCGTAGATGGTGCTGCGACCAAAATTGACGACACGACGTATCGATATACCTTCACTGGAACGTTTGGTACTGGGGATGTAGACGTAGCATTCTTAATGGCACGCTGGACGGATGACGCAAGCAACGACAATAGGGCAATTAGCCAATCCTTCAGAGTTGAAGGATCAACAGCTGACCTGTCCGTCCCTGCTGGTGGCGGCAGTATCGGCGTGACCGAGATTAACAGCAACCAGTATATTGAAGTTTCCTTCCTGCCAACCTCCGGAAATACACTCAACCACGACACAATTAACGGCGATGAAATTACGCTGTTCGACAGCGAAAATAATGAACTCTCCATTAGCGGCTTGCCGGAACGTGTCGCAGATAGTAATCGCTACCGTTACAACCTTGACTCAGTGATTGAAGCCGGGGCTTATACCGTAAACATTGCACCGGGTAGCTTTGAAGATAGCGCCGGAACGGCCAATCTTGCAGAGACTGAGTCCTTTAATGTTGAAACAGCCACCGCTACTGTTGTCGATCCGAAACCGCTCGATGTCTTTGACCGAGAAACTCTGAATGCCCGTAAATATCTGGACGGCGAATTCCAGACAACAACGGGCAATGAGTTCAGCAACGCATCTGTTGATTCGTCTGAGAGAGAAACAGCAATTAATTCCATTCTCGACGCAGGAGATGAATTCACTTTAGCTGGAGCGGGTGGTGAAAATGCAGTGCTCTCGGGAACACCAGACGTATATTATCGATCCGGTGCTGGGGACGATTATGTTGAAGCAACTGGCAGCACCAGCGAAATCGTGACAGCAATCGAAAATGCGGAGAGTGTTG
>JAKUOW010000064.1 GCA_022451045.1 Pirellulales bacterium
CATCTATAATCGCACGTCCGGCGAAAGGTTAGAGCCACCAGTAGACGGGATGTGGTATACACGATTCGATCCGTTTGATCTTGATGGTGCTTTTTTTGTCCGCAGGAATTCACCGTCGAAATTCAGCGTCCATCATCTTGATCTTGGGAAACGCACATCCGATATTCCCATACTCATTTCCAACGGAAAAGCTCGATCGCTATACGTCGATCAAAGTAGCTTGTATTGGCTAGAGAGTGATGATCCGGTAACCCAAACGGGAGTCCAACATCTTTGGCGATATGACAGACAGCTAAAAGAGAGTTCTCTGATAGCATCGTTAAGCGGTATGATTCCGCGTTATTATGGTTTTACAATCGGGCCAAATGGTAACAGTGTCATCTATGGAAAGCTGTCCGAAACTCAGACAGATGTCGTCTTGATTCGCAACTTTGAGTAAGCCGATTGGTAGATAGGCTTATACCAAGTTATTGCGGACGGCCCAGACAGCAGCTTGCGTGCGATCCGAAACGCCAATCTTCTTTAGAATGTGCTGTACATGCTCTTTGACCGTCTCATAACTAATACCCAGTGCCTGCGCGATTTCTTTATTCGTCAAGCCGTGTGTAAGCTGACCAAGTACTTCATTTTCTCGTTGCGTTAACGGCACTTCTACGTCTGCGTTAAGACGAGGTGTTGCGAGAGCACCGGTGACCCTTCGCAATTCGTTACGTGTCCAAGCATTTTCGCCGGCCGCTACCTTGCGAATTGCCTCTAACAACTCTTCACGACTTGATGTTTTCAATAGATAACCGGAGCCGCCAAGCGCCACGGCACGGGCAATATATGTTGGATTATCAAAGGTCGATAATAACAAGACGGGAAGAGCGGGGCGGTCTAACTTGATCCGGCCCAATGAAGTTAATCCATCACCTGGGAACATGCGCACATCCAACAGTACGACGTCCACAGCAATGATATTGAGCATTTCGTGAACTTGACCACCGGAGGATGCTTCTGCCACAACCTCAATTTCCGTATTAGCAACCATTTCGCGCACTCCAGCCCGAACAATCTCATGGTCATCTACGATCATTATTCGAATTGCCACAACATACCTCTAATACAATCTCCCCGCTAAAAAAGGGGGTACAGCTATCCCCCAACTGGTGACCGTCATTATCTATAAAATTTACGCGAGTTGCCACAAGAATGTGAAGGACTCTCGTGATCTTGAGACGTAATCGTGAACAAAGACGACATCAAGCAACGATCCATTATGGGTCCCCGCTTTTTTGTTGGTCGGGCAACATCTTCTATAGCAGAATCTCTTGGAGCAATTAATTTAGGAATAGAGCCGTAGTTATTCTTAGAGTCAAAGGCCTGCGGAGTTTTCTAATTCAGCACACTGTTCTGCGAAACTAGGATTCAAATGTCAACATATCTCGTTACAGGTGTTGCTGGATTCATTGGCTACCATGTTGCGGCCCGAATGCTAGAAGATGGTCACACGGTAATCGGTGTTGATAATATCAACGATTACTACGATGTATCTCTAAAGCAGGCTAGATTGTTGCAGCTTACGGCATCGGATACGTTTAGCTTTCTCGAAAATGATGTAGCTGAAAGCTGTTCTATGGAGCAGTTATTCGAAACGCATCAATTTGATGCGGTTGTGCATCTAGCAGCTCAAGCGGGCGTAAGACATTCGCTTACTCATCCTCATGACTATATGAATGCCAATCTGATTGGTTTTTTAAATATTCTTGAGGGCTGTAGGCACAGTCAATGCCCCAATCTGATCTATGCCTCATCCTCTTCCGTCTATGGCTCGAATACCCGAATGCCATTTTCTGTAGAGCACAGTGCAGATCATCCGGTAAGTCTCTATGCAGCTACTAAAAAGGCTAATGAACTTATGGCTCATTCCTATAGCCACTTGTATGGACTGCCGACCACTGGCTTGAGGTTTTTCACAGTTTATGGTCCATGGGGTCGACCGGACATGGCGTTGTTTCTATTCGCCAAGGCCATTCTAAGCGGTGAACCCATTAAGCTCTTTAATCACGGAAACATGCGACGTTCCTTTACCTACATAGATGACATCGTGGAGCCCATTGCTCGTCTTTTGGATTTACCCGCGAAGGCGAATCCGGTGTGGAGCAGCGATGACCCAAAACCTTCTAGTAGTGCAGCACCCTACCGAGTACTAAATATTGGTGGCGGTGAATCGGTTGAACTCAATCGATTTGTTGAGATTATTGAAGCGTGCCTAGGAAAAAAAGCGATTCGGGAATTGTTGCCGATTCAACCAGGTGATGTACTTGCGAGCGACGCCGACGTATCCGCGCTGGAAAAAGTAACGGGGTTTCGACCGAAAACTACCATCGAAGCTGGTATTAGTGAATTCTGCCGTTGGTTTCTTGAACGCTATTCTGATAAATGATCTCTGTGCCCATCGTCACCCCGCTGAAACTATTTTATATAGGCGTAAGGTCGTGTTTTCCTTCTGAAAACGACAGAGTACAAGTCTAAAGCGCACAACGGGTTTTTTCGGGAAAACCGTTAAACCCG
The DNA here is from genome assembly GCA_022451045.1 of Pirellulales bacterium. Classification (GTDB taxonomy): domain Bacteria; phylum Planctomycetota; class Planctomycetia; order Pirellulales; family Pirellulaceae; genus UBA11883. Next base: position 2,554 of record JAKUOW010000064.1, read on the forward strand.
TTACAGATTACCAAATTGCTCTACCGACATAACAGTAGACACTTATGTGTTTGTTCGTGCGCACGGCGTATCGCTCCGCCAGTTTTAGTTTTTCTCCGTTTGCGGAGCCATTTGCCAATTTGGAGCAAATCATGAAGGTTAAGGTAAGAACAAACCACGAAACATCGGTTAAGTGGACCGACATCCTTTGCATAAGCACGGGACTCGTGTTGGGGATCATCATGATCACACCATACTTACCCGGTGAAGAAACTGCACAAACTCCGCCCAAAGCGGCAGTGCGGTTTTCGTTGGAGGACGCTAATACTGATGGTACTGTAACGGCTCACCAACGGGCTCCGATCGTACAACGTAATGTTGATACGCTCCGGAAAAATGGCCTACGTTATCAGCAGCCAGAAACGGGTTTAAGAAGCAACAATTCCGACGCTACGCCGAAAACATCGGATCCATCGAAAGATCCTATAATATCGACACTTCCAAAGGCTCCCATCATTACCTCAAGTGAGGCAATAGCCTTAAAGAACCAAAGAGAAGCTGAAGAAGCAGTAGCGCAGACCGCTAACGCTGCTGAACAGAAAACAGAAGTTGTAGCAGATTCTACCGAGCAACATTTTTCCAATAATGATAAAAGTGCCAAGCAAGAGAAGTCCAAGGATCTGGCTGCAAGCCAAGATGCTAATAAGGCAATCCCAAAGCAATCAGACTTTGCGCTGCCAGAATTCAACTTTCCAGCGATTGAACTTCCGGCTATAGAGCTACCAACTATCGAATTACCAGAACTCGCAAAAGTATTCGAGTTTGGCAGCGAACAAATTGCATTACCAACAGAAAGCAATGAGCCGAAGATTAACGCAGCTGCCATCGTACGTCAGCATCTGCAAAAGCAAGATTCCATCACCAATAGACCCGTTCAACCAGATATGGATTTGGTTGCCAAAGGTAATCTTCCTGCGATTAATTATCCAAAGCAACAACTACCAGGCCTCGCGAAGAACATGGCTTTAGTACAAGGTCTAACCGCCAAGGCAACAATAACTAACACTGATTCTGCTGCTGACGGGATTGCAGGTCAATTGACCAGAGATATCAATATGGGATCAAGCTTCGTGCCCACCCAGATACATGTGAAGCGTGAGCGAATTCGGACAACCCCGGAGACCGTCGAGCAAGAGCAAATTGTCACCGTTCAGGCATCGCCGATGAATGACCCTGAGGCTTCAACAGAAAAGTTATCATCGACTGAAATATCGCAGCAAGCAGAAAAACCACAATCAGAAAAGCTTATCTCAAATGGAAAGTCGTCTTCAGGATTCTCGATTCCTAAATTCAACTTCCCGGTAATTGAGCTACCAGAGATGAGCCTGCCAGAATTCGAACTCCCGAGTTTTGAATTACCACAAACCTCACTTCCTGAATATTGTTGTCCACCAGTCAAACGGGCCCAGTCAGAACAACCTTCAAAGCCTGCTACACCAGCAGCTGCTGTTAAAAAGAAGCCAGCACCTATTGTCAACAAGGAAGAAACTGCCATTCCTACGTCTGGAGCAATATTTTCACCCTGAGAGATTGTTTGGGATGTTTGCGACCAGAACAGATTCCACGAAGACGTGGTGGCGGGGTGATACTAAACCGAGATTGAAAAGGTCACTCGCGAAAAAGTTGCTTGCAAAGCAAGTAGACTTTTTTCTGTCGACGATCAGCGCCGATGACCGTAGAGAAGATGCTCGAATCGCTTTCATAACCCCAATCATTCACAACCATCCAATCAATTGTGACTAGCATCCTTGGCATCTCGGCGTATTATCATGACTCCGCAGCAGCGTTGATCGTAGACGGAAACATCGTGGCCGCCGCTCAGGAAGAACGGTTTACACGAAAGAAACACGATGCTGGATTCCCATCCCATGCAATTAGTTTCTGCTTGAAACAAGCCGATTTGCTGCCAAAGGACCTGGATTACGTCGGGTTCTATGAGAAGCCACTAGTAAAGTTTGAACGGCTACTAGAAACTTACCTGTCTGTTGCGCCTCGTGGATTCCGGTCTTTTGTAGAGTTCATTCCATCATCGCTGCGAACGAAACTTCAACTGCCTAAAGAAATCCGCAAGGGACTCGACGGACAGTTTAAGAAACGTATCATTTTCACCGAACATCATCAATCTCACGCTGCAAGTGCATTTTTCCCATCACCCTTCGACGAAGCCGCCATCTTAACGGTTGACGGCACGGGAGAATGGACGACCGCCTCACTCGGTATCGGTAAAGACAATAACATTCAAATCTTAAAGGAATTGAAATTCCCTCATTCGCTAGGGATGTTGTACTCAGCATTTACGCATTACTGTGGTTTCCGAGTGAACTCCGGGGAATACAAACTGATGGGATTGGCGCCTTATGGAGAGCCACGGTTTGTTGATACGATTCTCGAGCATCTGATAGATCTTAAACCGGATGGATCACTCAAGCTTCAGATGTCATTCTTTGATTACTGTCATGGGCTGCAGATGACAAACAAGCGTTTTGATGCTTTATTTGGTCGTCCAGCACGTATGCCGGAGTCGGAATTCAGCCAGCATTATATGGACGTCGCCGCGAGCATACAAAAGGTTACAGAGATTATCTTGTTGCGGATGGCCGAATGCGCCCACAGTGTGACCGGCTGTAACAATCTTTGCCTCGCCGGTGGTGTCGCCCTGAATTGCGTTGCGAATGGCCGAATCATTCGCGAGGGGCCATTTGAAAATGTCTGGATACAACCTGCAGCAGGTGACGCGGGAGGTGCGTTAGGAGTAGCGCTCTTTACCTGGTATCAATTGCTAAACAATGATCGGGTACCAAGCGCTACAGATCTGCAAAACGGGTCCTATTTGGGTCCAGCTTTCGTGGCAAACCAAATCGAAACAAGTTTATCCGAAGCCGGCGCCAAGTTTAAGAAACTCAATGATGACGAATTGATCAATTCCGTTGCCAAACGGATCGAACAAGGCGACGTTGTTGGCTGGATGCAGGGAAACATGGAATTTGGACCTCGGGCATTGGGAAACCGGAGCATTCTTGGCGATCCAAGAAATCGCGAGATGCAAACCAAGATGAATCTTAAGATTAAGTTCCGAGAATCCTTCCGACCATTTGCACCCGCCGTACTACAAGAGCATGCATCCGACTATTTCAGCTGGCCAGAGCAACTTGAGAGCCCGTACATGCTGGTAGTTACTGACGTTGCCGAATCCAAACTAGTAGAGCTATCGCAGGAACAGCAAGATGTGGCAGGTGTCGATAAGCGTCATATCGCCAGGAGCGTGATTCCAGCAGTAACGCACGTTGATAACTCTGCCAGATTGCAAACTGTGCATCAAGAGACGAATCCAAAGTTTCATGCGCTATTAACTCGGTTCTTCGAAACAACGGGCTGCCCGCTTTTGGTGAACACGAGTTTTAACGTGCGCGGCGAGCCGATCGTTTGCACGCCGGCAGACGCGTATCACTGTTTCATGGCTACACATATGGACGTTCTTGTAATCGACGACTACTTGTTGATTAAAGACGAACAGCCCGATCAGAGTTCGGCTGATTTAGATAGTTATTTAGGTGCATTTCCTCTGGATTAGCAGACTTATTGAATATGGCCTTGATTGAGATAAATACGAATCCTCCTGAGAATCACCTGAAGATATTCGGGCGGTATTTGTTCCCTGCCTTTACGTTGCTGCTTTCCTTCGTCCTTAGTAAGTGGGGCGTGGCAAGCACAGGGATTTCGATCTGCCTAAGCCTAGGGGTACTCGTGATGATGATCGGGTGGACTAACTACAAGCTAGTCAGATATCTCATGATCGGATTAATGGTGCTCTCCTTACCGATCGCGCTAACCGTTAGTTATTTGGCACTCTTCATTGCATACTATGTGGTAATTACTCCCACGGGACTCATAATGAGGGTCTTCGGAAAAGACCTATTGTCAATCCGCATTGATGAGCAATCTGAATCGTATTGGATTGACCACTCTGGGATACCCGAAGCTCAGCAATATTTCCGACAATTCTAGAACTACCTCTCTCCAAGAAGATGAACTCTGAACTGCACAATCAAGACGAGATAACCGATGTTGATTCCACAAAGGACTCACCTCCGTCGATAGCAGATTTGGCGGAACAGCAATCACCTGGAATCGCGCGTGAATTCTGGGACTTTCTCAAGAACAACAAGAAATGGTGGTTACTGCCCATTTTATTGATTCTGGCTTTGCTGTTCATCTTGGTACTAATAAACGGCAGTCCTCTGGCACCATTGCTCTATCCGTTGGGCTAATGCACGGCCAGTGTACTGAATGCTCTGAGTGTTATGTGACCTACGACAGAGAAGGCAGGTCAATATGATCATCCAGGTTCGACGGGCCTTGTGGAACTATTAGCACGTATACATTTCCACCAGACCTCCATGCGCCAACACGGAAGGCACCGGATACCTCAATCTGTTTGAAGGGTTCTCTTGGCAGAGACTCCTGGAAATCCCTCTGACATACGACAAGCCACGCAGGTCCAAAACGACTTCCTGATAAATCAATAACGGCCGTCTCACCATCATCGGTCGATGCCCATGCTCGCTGAGCTGTAACTACGCAGCTTGGAATGTCTAACCACTGCGGTTTCGCGACGTTGTCTTGCCACTGCCCCTGTTCAATTAGATGAATCCATGACGGCATCACGCTTGCAATCGTAGTTGAATCACTTACTTGTGCATTCTTTTGCGATGCCAACCAACCGACCGTAACGGATGCGCAGATTAGCAATACACCAAGTAACAATCGAATTCGGTTTAAACGTCTACGCCCCGGTCGACCATCGCGAATTGCCGGTGGTAGTTGTGGCGATTCCGCCGCAACCAACTCCGCAGTCACATTTACGGCCTGTGATGCCCACATTTCAGGCATGCTGTTGCCGAGCGAATCTTCATTGGTAGTCAATAAATCAAGCAATCGAATTCTGAGATCGTCTGGTACTTCAACATCGAGCAGAGCATCAGACATCTTGGAATCCACATCCAAAACATCAGAAACACCCGATTCATCGCGCAGCGCAACAAACTCCGCTTCGTTTAAGTCTTCAAGACTTCGAAGTAATTCGGCGAGTTCGCGATTTGATAAATCAGTCATTTCTTCCACTTAAGGCGTCATCAATAAAACAGCGTTATAACCAAGCTCCGCTATTCATGATCACTTCTCTTCAATTGGCTCTTCAATATTCCTTTTGCCCGCGACATTCGGCTCATAACAGTGCCTGTTGCGATTCCAAGTGCGTCAGCAATCTCCTTGTACGACATGTGCTCAAAGTAAAACATCAGCACTGTAAGGCGGTATTCGATAGGCAAGCTATCGAGCGCCATTGTCAATCGTTCCTGATCAAACGTCATCTCTGACGATTTCGTTGGTACAGAACTCCAGTCTAGTTGGTTATCGTCCACCACCTGAGGCCGTCGTTTGCGGATCGACTTCAGGAAAGTCGTTCTAACGATTGCCATTAACCACGACCGAGCTTTCGTCGGATCTCGCAGTTGACCAATTCGTTGCTGTGCAATTAGGTACGCTTGTTGAACCACTTCTTCGGCATCTGAGGCGTTGCCACTCATTCGAAAGGCATAACGGTATGCCATTTCATAATGAGATTCCACCAATTCAGAAAGCAATCGCATCGACTCTGTAGCGTTGCTACTGTCGTTCGCTGACTCGCGAGCTGACGTGTTTTCGACTACAGACACTTCTATCGACTTTCCCGCCATCTGTGAAACCCAAAAGGTGGGTTCAATAACTACGATCCAGTTTGCCCTTAAGATATTCCGAGCAATTGATCAAAAAGTAAAAAAGAATAATACGTGTCCATTGTGGACGGCAAATCGACTCGTTGCAATCAATTACTCACTGAACACATCTAACTCATGAGTTTGGATGCATGACTTCAGACTTCCCCTGATGTGCGATATGATACACGGTTACGACACGGGGAACGCAAGTGATAGAGAAGCGACAATTCGAGCTTGTAAGCGAGTTTGATCCAGCCGGTGACCAACCTCAGGCGATCGAGGCGTTGGTCAATGGCATCAACTCCGGGCAACGCAATCAAGTCCTCATGGGAGTTACAGGGTCCGGTAAGACGTTTACGATGGCAAACGTCATTGAAAAAATTCAAAAACCAACACTTGTTATTTCACACAACAAAACACTGGCAGCGCAACTCTACAGCGAGTTCAAGAGTTTCTTCCCTCGCAATGCCGTGAATTATTTCGTTAGCTATTACGACTACTACCAGCCGGAAGCCTACATTCCCCAAAGGGACATCTACATCGAGAAGGATGCTTCCATAAACGAAGAAATAGATCGTCTTCGTTTGGCCAGCACCAGTTCACTTGTCAGCCGCAACGATGTCATTATCGTAGCATCCGTTTCAAGCATCTACGGCCTGGGGTCACCGGAAGATTACAAGGAGATGATGGTCTCTGCTGCCAAAGGGCAAATCATCCAACGTGACGAACTTCTGCGAAAACTGATCGACATCCAGTACGAACGAAATGACGTCGGATTTGAACGCACCAAATTCCGAGTTCGTGGAGACTGCGTCGAAATCTGGCCATCATATGAAGAATTCGCATACCGCATTGAGTTGTGGGGTGACGAAATCGATCAACTGTCCATCATCGACCCAACTACCGGCGAGTCGATTCAGACACTCGAACAGATCTTCATCTATCCGGCAAAGCACTTCGTGATGCCCGAGCAACGTATCGAGTCTGCTGTACGGGCGATTCGTGACGAACTGAGAGAACAACTAGCTCTTTTTAAAGATGAAGGAAAACTACTTGAAGCTCAGCGACTCAACGCTCGCACCAGATACGACGTTGAGATGCTGCAGGAAGTCGGTTATTGCCCGGGGGTCGAGAATTACAGTCGTCACCTTGCCGGACGTAAAGAAGGAGAACCGCCTGACACGCTATATGACTTCTTCCCTGATGACTTCCTGTTCTTCGTTGATGAGTCCCATGTATCAGTGCCTCAAGTTCGAGCGATGTGGGCCGGTGATCGCAGTCGCAAGAGCACATTGGTTGACCACGGATTTCGGTTACCGAGTGCATTGGACAACCGACCACTTACATTTGAGGAATGGGAAGGCAAGTCACGAAGTGCCGTCTTTGTATCTGCTACACCAAATGATTATGAACTCGAGCAAGCCGGCGGTGAGGTCGTCGAGCAGGTAATCCGACCGACCGGACTACTCGATCCGATCATCGAGGTCGTACCAGCAAGAGGACAAGTCACTCACTTGCTCGAACAAATTCGAGAGCGAGCTGCCGCTGGAGATCGTGTATTGGTAACGGCGCTCACAAAACGCCTTGCTGAAGATCTCTCAGATTTCTTCGAACAAGAAGGGGTCAAATGCAAATGGCTCCATAGTGAACTCGATGCTTTTGAGCGAGTTGAATTGCTGCGTGACTTAAGGGCAGGGCGATTTGAAGCGCTCGTCGGTGTAAACTTGCTGCGTGAAGGACTGGATCTACCTGAAGTCTCGCTCGTCGCCATCCTCGACGCAGACAAAGAGGGATTTCTTCGTAGCGAAACTTCATTGATACAGACGATCGGACGATCAGCTAGAAATGTAAATGCCAAGGTAATACTCTACGCTGATAAAGTAACCGACTCTATGAAACGTGCCATTGACGAGACTCAGCGACGCCGTCAACTGCAGGAAGAATTCAACAAAGAGCACGGCATCACGCCTGAGACGATTAAGAAGAATATTCAAAGCGGCATTGAAACTGAAGCTGCGGCACACAGACAGGCAAATGCCGCTGTAGGCCGTACTGATGATGAAGATATTATCACTCAGGATTACATCAACGACCTCGAAAAGGAAATGATGGCTGCGGCCGAGCAAATGGAATTCGAACGTGCAGCGGCACTACGCGATCGAATTATTCAAATGCAGGATCTCATTGGCAAGCGGATTAGCGACGTCGAAGTCGAATCGTATACAGCCAAACGTGGTCACAGCCGGAAGAAAAAAGCTAGTCAAAAAGTTCCCAGACCGAAACGAGGGTAAGTCCACGGTCTTGAGATTGTGTATGGTCATTCAGCGGTTAATCGTCAGGAAATCTCTCAGGTTTTCGATGGTCTTTCTGCCGATCCCGTGTACACGGTCAAGATCTTCCACGGATTTAAATGCACCGTGGTCGTTTCGTGACTCCACTATCCTTCGAGCTATAACTGGACCGATCCCCGGTAACAATTCAAAGTCTCGCGATGTCGCTCGATTAATATCAACTTGATGCTGCCTCTGGCGTATGGGCTGAATATCCCACTCGATCAATTGACCAACGAACCCACCGCTATTCCAAAACGCCAGCAATACGAGGCACCATCCGACCACCGCCAGTACGATCAGCGTATTGGTTTCTCGCGGTGTCCAACTCACAACTAAGGCCCCTTTAAGGAAGCAGTATCGTTCGGTCAAATAACGTTATGACCGTTGGTCCGCTTACAATTTTAAGACTTGCCATCCAGCTAGACTAATGATTAAGGGAGGCTCGTGTCACCACGGTGACAAACAAGATGGCTAATGACTTTTTACAACGCGACTGGGACCTGGAACTCGAAGATGACCTGCGCCAGTTGATACGCCTGGGCATTCGTGAAGACCTGCGTCACGAACACGACTGGACTACGCTCGCTGTCATACCTGCAGACGCAACCGGCAAAGCAAGCGTAGTTGCTCGAGACACTGGCGTCATAGCTGGTCTTAAGACGATTGATGTCATTCTGGACGAGACCAATGTTACCGGTTCCTGCTCTATTCAATGTGCAGACGGACAAACAGTAACCTCAGGGCAAGCGATTGTTGTGATCGAGGCATCAGCAAGGGAGTTGTTGACCATTGAGCGTCTAATCCTGAATTTCATCGGAAGACTAAGCGGCATTGCTACCCTAACAGCCCAATACGTGAGCCGCGTAGAAGGTCGTTGCCGAGTCTATGACACTCGCAAAACCACACCAGGTTGGCGGCGACTGGAAAAGTACGCTGTACGATGCGGTGGTGGAATGAATCACCGGATTGGGTTACATGACGCCATCATGATAAAGGACAATCACCTTGCGATTTCAAACTCTGCAAGCGTAGATCTCACGATGCGACAGGCCATTGAAATGGCTAGAAATACAGCAGCCAGTATTGAGCGTGATCAAGACGTCATTGTCGAAGTCGAAGTTGACACGTTAGAGCAGCTAACCGATGTAATTCCAGCTGAGCCGGATATCGTCCTGTTAGATAACATGACCGTTGAAGAGCTTCAGCAGGCAGTCGCGATGATTAGAGATACCAATTCTGGTATCGAATTAGAAGCATCTGGCGGAGTGACACTTGAGACGATTGGCGAGATTTCTCAAAGCGGTGTAGATCGAATTAGCGTGGGTGCATTGACCCACTCTGCCGTTAACTTCGATGTTGGTCTGGATTGGAGTTTTAGAGCTTAGGCAGCGTTTGCCGTGTCAGCATCTTCTTCGGGAGTATCGTCAACAGAGTTCTCAGGTTCGTCTTCGTCCAAATCTTCTTCATGCACGACGCGATTGGCTTCTACACACTCGTTTAGCAAGTCTTCAATCCGGTCGTTAAGCTCATCCAGATCGGTCATCACAGCATTCTGACGCTGGTCAAGCTGTTCAATCAAATCGCTCGCGTTAAGCGGTTGTTCGTCGACGCAATCTGTTTCTGCAGTTAAGCTCTGCTCGTCAATGGTGGCCATCGAGTGGTCTCTAAGTGGTAGTTAAGACAACTTTGGACACCATTGAGATCGGCAAACTAGCATTGCCGGGATGCGGGATGCATCAGAATTACGCGATGTTCCGATTGGGCAGAGTTTAACGGTTAGCTACATGTCGGCTTATGCTTACTTTTTGCTGCGGGCATCACGCCGTCTGTCAGCTTCCTTTAGCAAGATCTTTCTGAGCCGAATCGCCGCAGGCGTAATCTCCACCAACTCATCTTCCTCGATATACTCCAGCGCTGCCTCGAGCGACATCAGTCGCGGTGGTTTAAGGAGGACATTATCGTCACTTCCGGAAGCTCGCATGTTGGTGAGCTTCTTTTCCTTCGACGGATTTACGTTTAGGTCGTTATCACGAGCATTTTCGCCAACAATCATACCTTCATAAATCGGATCACCCGGCGACACAAATAGGTCACTACGCTGTTGAAGCGAATCCAGTGCAAATGCTACTGCCTTGCCACTGACCGTGGAGACCAGAACACCATTAGATCGACTTGGCACTTCACCCTCTGCGGGCAGGTAACCTTTGAATCGATGGTGCATGATTGCTGTGCCCTGAGTCGCGTTGAGCAGACGCGTTCTCAGCCCAATCAAGCCACGGGCGGGGATGGTGAATGTGGCATAGGTATAATCGCCCCGCACATCCATTTCATCGATGTTTCCACGTCGCTCACCGGTTAATTCCATGACCGGCCCAAACTTTTCAGTTGGCACTTCCACTGTCAGCGTTTCGTAGGGCTCATGAGTCTTTCCATCAACTTCCCGAGTAATTACCCTCGGCTTACCAATGGATAACTCATATCCTTCTCGCCGCATGTTTTCAATAAGGATGGCCAAATGAAGTATCCCGCGGCCAGCCACAGCAAAAGAATCTGCTGTTTCCGTCTCATTGATACGCAGAGCTACGTTTCTCTCGAGTTCCTTAAACAGTCGTTCACGTAATTGGCGTGTTGTAACGTATTGTCCATCCTGACCGACAAACGGTGAACTATTGATCGTAAACCGCATTTCCAACGTCGGTTCATCTACCGTCAATCGTGGAAGTGGATCAACGTGATCTACTTCACAAAGCGTGTCACCAATTTCAACATCTTCTAATCCGACGATTGCAACGATATCACCGGCTTCCGCTTCTTCAACTTCAACGCGTCCTAGGTTTTCAAAGACGTACAGTTGGCTAATTGCTGCGCGGCTAACTTCATCACCAGCCTGGCATAAGTCAATTTTCTGTCCGCTTTTGACGCTGCCGGCTTTAACGCGACCTATAGCAATTCTGCCGACATATTCCGACCAGTCGAGCGTTGTAACCAACATTTGAAATGGAGCCTCAACGGTAACTTCCGGCCCAGGGATGTGCTCCACGATTAAGTCCAACAATGGCTTCATCGAGTCACCGGGAACCTCAGGATCAAGCGTTGCAAATCCATCTTTTGCACTTGCGAAAACAAAAGGGAAATCATCTGCCAGATCTTCACCACCTAGATCAATCATCAAATCGAATGCCTCATCCAATACTTCATGAGGCCTTCCCTCAGGACGGTCGATCTTGTTCACGACGACAATCGGTTGTAGACCTGCCTCAAGTGCCTTGGATAGTACAAATCGTGTTTGCGGCATTACACCTTCAGCAGCATCCAGCAGAAGCAGGGCTCCATCGGCCATACGCACCACGCGTTCCACTTCACCTCCAAAATCCGCATGCCCCGGAGTGTCAATGATATTGATCTTCACGCCTTCATAAGGCAAAGCAATATTCTTTGAGAGAATCGTGATGCCACACTCTCGTTCAAGGTCATTGCTGTCGAGGATTCGCTCACCTTGAAGCTGAGCATCGCGAAACTGTCCGCTTTGTCGCAGCAGGCAATCTACAAGAGTCGTCTTGCCGTGATCAACATGCGCAATGATCACGATGTTTCGAAGTTGGTCTCTACGAGCCATAAGGAACCGCTTTAGGTTGAGTTGTCGTGCCGGTGTTTTACGTCAATCAGCGGTTTATCGCCGTATGAAGCTTATTTCGACCCAATTGCATACAAAGCATTAAAAGTTCGTAGATAAATTCGATTGCCGGCAATAGCAGGTGACGCGGCCAGTCCTTCTTCCAGGCGATTCTGAGCAATCAACTCAAACTCTTTACCTGGCTTACAGACACTAACCGTACCATCGCGGCCACAAAGGAAGATCTTTCCATCAGCGTAAACGGGAGATGCGCGGTGTCGATCGCGGTGTGTTCGTGCTTCGTAGAACTGTTCGCCGGTTGCTTTATCCAATGCGATCAAGTTACCGTTTTGACGGCACAAATAAACAATGTCATCGAGAACCAGTGGAGATGGTACATCCGGTGTGATATTAAAGCTCCAGTACTGGTGCTCTTTCTTACCCGTGATGTCGCCTTTGCCGTTCGGCTTAAGTGCCAAAGTGATTCCCGCCTTTGCTGAAGGAACAATAATCAGATCCGCAATTGCAAGGGGAGAAGCTACAAATCGCAGGGTGGGGTCGTAACGTGTTGGCGGATGCAATCCACCACATCGCCATATCTCATGACCATCGTTTAGATCATGTGCGATGACGTAGTCTGCGCCATGGGTCAGCAAATAAGCCTGTTTCTTATCCTTATATATAGTAGGCGAAGCATAAGAGTGTTCATTTTCACTATGGGCTTCACTTGGGCGACCGGTTTTCCATACAGTTTCTCCAGTGGACTTATCAAGTGCCGCGATAACTGCTTCGCGTGTTTGGGGATTTCCTTCACCGTGGATTAGTTGCAGATAGAGATGGTCACCATAGAGTACAGGTGTGCTTGTCATACCAAAGGCAATTTTGAACTGGCCAAATCGTTCCTGTAGATCAACCGACCAAACACTTTTGCCGTCGAAGTCATAGCAACCGAGGGCACCGTTTGTAAACATAACGTAGACATGTTTACCGTCAGTTGAAGGGGAAGGGGATGCCGCATTTCCTTCGTCACCACGGACGACCTTGTCGCCCTGACTGACTTTTTGTTGCCATCGCAATTTGCCGTCCAGATCCAGGCAAATCAGTACAAGGTCATCACCATCGGTGCTTGTTACAAAGACGTGGTCGTCCCAAATAACTGGTGTTGCACCACCGGGTCCGGGAAGTTCGGTACGCCACAAGACATTTTTGCTTTTATCCCATTCTGCAGGTAGGTTTTTGGCGGAGCTGATGCCATCCATATTCCCACCACGCCACTGAGCCCAGTTTTGTGCAAGAGCTGTGGAGTTACTGCCGGATAGAGTGAAAAAGAATGCGATGGCCAGGATTAACGCGTGTCTTAGAGATTTCATAATGACCTTATTGGGTTGGCTTTAGCCGCTTAAGTAGTTGACGTTTACCAATGCGACTAGTTTCGTGAATGCCGGCAGAAAGGTCAACTAGTCGTAGGTGCAGAGCCCCGCGGTTGCCAAACATGCTAAGCGGGACACTAACACATGGACGGCCGCTAATCCGCCAGTGCATCATCCAGTTTCGCCAGCAAACGATCCAACTCCGCAATTGTCTCGTCATCCAACTCGAACCAATATGGCTTGCGACGATAATCTGTCGCGAATAAACCACGCTTCTTTAATACATACTTCTCAACAGCCAAGAAGCCATCCAGGCCTGCTTGCAACTGTAAAGCGACCAACGCACACAGCGGAAAATAGACGTCATAAGCTCGCTGAATATCGCCAGCTTCAAGAGCATTCCAGACAGCGAGTACACCATCAAGGAATTCCATCCCGGGCATTGTGCCGCTAATCCCTCGCTGGTAGCTATCCATTAAGGAAATGCCACCAGAACCCTCAAAAATCTTCGCCTCGCCATTGGTCACATCACGCAATTCCGAGAGCTTTGGTCCAATCGGCGATGCTTCGGGCTTAAACAGGATCTTGTCACGCCCAAACCTCTCCAATAATTCACGATTGACGGTCATCGGTATTTCCTGGCCGACATAACTTGAGGCGTCCTGAATGATCACTGGGATGCTAATGCTACTCGCAATCGTACGAAAGTAACTGAGCAAGTCCTGCTCACTGGTCTTCGTAGTGACCGGTGGAATCGCCATCACCGCATCACAGCCAATACTCTCTGCATACTCTGCAAACTGGCATGACTGCTTTATTGACTCTGCGCCCACACCAGCTACAAAGACACGGTTACCTCGGTCTACTTCTGCAATTTCTCGATGAAGCTCGTTTCGCTCATCATCTGACAATCGCAGCAACTCCGAGACCATTCCCGTGCAATAGCCGCCGATGGACCTATCAAGTGCCCAATGCAACTGCTTTTGCAAACTCGGTACGTCAATCGCATCATTTTCAGTAAATGGTGTATGAACAATCGGCAATACACCGGCGATAGTAGCACTCATCTCTTACCAGTCTCCAATTGCGCCATCTGGATAGAAGACTACCTGAGGGATCTCTTGCTCAAACGGGTGTTTAGCAATTTCCTCTTCGTTAATGCTGATACCCAACCCCGGCTGGCTGTGCGGCCGCACAATTCGGCCTTCCGGCTCGATCGTAAACGATTCGGTAACAACATCTTTGCGCCATGGAACATCTTCATGTACTGTTTCGCAGATGATATACCCGGGCTGTGAAAACCCGAACTCTAGCGAAGCCGCAGTGCTAACAGGTCCTTGTGGATTATGTGGTGCCAGTGCAACTCTGTGCGCATCCGCCAATGCAGCCACACGACGTGCCTGTGTAAATCCGCCGACGTGCGTCAAATCCATTTGGCATACGTCACATGCTCTTGCTGCAAAAAGTCTCACAAAGTCTTCAAGAACGGTTACTCTCTCACCACTCGCAACCGGCGTCGTAATGGCATCGTTGATCATCGCCAGGCCTTCAACATTTTCTGGCCAGCAAGGTTCTTCGTAGAAATACAAACCATAGGGATCCAGTGCTTTACCAAACTTCAATCCCATGGCCGGTGATGGTCTCGCATGACAATCCACCATTAAGTCAATGTCATCCCCAACCGCATCACGCATCGCAGCCACTGCAGCTTCCGCTCGCTTAACCGGACGCAGGCCTTCCAGGGGCATAGTTGGTGGCACTGCCATGCTTTTCATTGCAGTGAAACCGTTTTCAACGGCAGCAAGTGCCAATTCGCCGAAGCGCTTGGCATCTTCCACTGGTGTCTCGTAGAAATCCTCCATCTTGCCACCACCAAGATGGCAATAGGTTCGGATGTAGTCCCTTACCGGGCCACCCCAAAGCTGGTGGCACGGGACGCCATGGATTTTTCCGATGATATCCCACAAGGCTATATCGATGCCCGAAAGAGCGGTACTTCGCGTGATGTCATGAGCGTGCCAAAAATGTTGGCGAAACATCATCTGCCACAAGTACTCAACGCGTCTTGGATCTTCGCCCACGATCAGCTGTGCAAAATCTTCGACAGCTCCGACAACGCTTCTCGTTTGCCACTCCAACGTTGCTTCACCCCAGCCGATGAGGCCAGGTTGGTCCGTGACTACCTTCACAAATACCCAGTTTCGCATCCGGGCGTTGCATACAAGTGTTTCTACAGCGGTGATTTTCATGCGTTGATTATATATCGCTTCCTGAGGATCGTGGGGAGGGCAAACACATCCTGCATCCAATGTTTCGCCGCCTATTGAGCCTTTAGTGCTGTGAGTTCTGCTGCGCAGCTCCCGGCGGTTACCGACCGAGCCTCTCAAGCTGCTAGCTGCTTAGTCGATCACTCACCGCTTCGAGCAACCTCTCCAGGCTACCGGCCGCTAGCATCGAGGCTTCTTCCTGATACAACCCCAGTCCATACGACTCTTCTTTCAGGATGTACCAGCTTCTCGAACCATTTGCGATCGTCGTTACAACAATGGACAGATCGGGATACCTCTCTCGCAGCTCTCGTTGAAACCAGTTGTACAATTCGCCTCCGAGCAACACCCAGACTGTACGACCGAGACGCTGAATCGTCACTTCAAACGGAAACACGCCAGTTGGAACGCTCCCAAGCCGTACTAAGGAACGGCGACATCGCTCAGCCCTCGCACGCGCGTCGTCTGCATCAGATTGCTCCCATTTTTCTAACTCCGCTTGAACCGCTTCCACAGATTCCAGTCCATCTTGATAGTCCAGATCAACGGTAAAATACTCAATGGAGCTTTCCGTATCGTGTGGCATGATCTGCATATCATCATGTTCCCAATAACCGATGGTCGCACCCGATACGACCGGACCGGCGTATTGATAACTTTTGCCCGGAGGATCGAGCGACTCCAACGCTGCGAGCGCTGAATATCCCAATTGTCTTCCATTTCGGTCTGCAACCGATGTGTCTCCGACATACCCTTCTCGAGGGCCGATATCACCTGAAGCTCCTTGAAGAAACAGGCACGGGCAGTCGTGCAGATTCTGAATCACCTCGCGTGTCGCACCTATGTAATCTGGGCTGATCAGAGTATTGTCCCATGCTAGCGTGGTGGGATGGCACGCATAATTCACCATGGTGGCAATGACATGGCCATCATCATTCGTCCAGCGTCCAACGAGGAGAGTGTCGTCGGTCGTACCAACTTCATAATGACCGCAGACGTAAATGCCATTCTGCTCATCTCTTTGATCACGGTTGTGACCTAGCGTGCATTTCCCGGCAGTCGTTTGCCCCCAACACGGTTGCAATTTTGAAACCGTGTCTGCCACAGTGGCAGCGATCGTATTGGCCATTTCCTTGAGATATGGCTTGACCAGCTCGCCACCTGGCTGATCAGTACGCGTAGAGTCCATCAGACCCGCACCATGTGTGTGCGTGAAACATACAAACACCTGATCCACGTCCACACCAGCCCCTTGAGCAATATCTTCTCGGAACCACACCATGTCATGGTGCATCAGCAGACAGTGATCGAGCGAAATCCATACAACGCAGGGTGACGATGCCTCGACATCTTGCTGCACTACCACATGAGCTTGCAGCGGGCGGTGTATACCCGTGCTAATATCATGCGATGCAGCACCCCACATTCGGTGATACATTCCTACTTCGGGAGTTACATCACACGAGCCGGCGGCTGCCAAACAACGATAGGAGGTGGTTGCGCTTGAGACGGTCATTTCACACTTTCTACACGGCTAAGAAGTAGCTATTACATTTGATTGAGCACAGCCCATTTTACTGCACGGCGCATTAAAAAACCCGGTTGGCGGCGAAACCAACCGGGTTCAATCCCAATCGCAATCCCTTGCGTCGTTTATGCTTCGTTCCAGAAATCGCTGATTTCCGAAGCAACCTCATCAATAGCGTCTTCTAATGCATCTGCTTCTGATGGATTATCGGAGCTATCAACTTCGTCGCTTGCCCAAAGGGCCAAAGCAAGTTGTTCTGCAGCCTGATACTGGCTGTTATCTGTATTACTTTCAATCGTCGCTGAAGAGACAGTCTCAACTGCTTTATCAGCAGCCGTTGGCATCATCAAGCATCCTTCGTCAGCAAGAGCAACATCGAGCACAGCCATCGCTTCACCTTCGGCAGCTTCGACGGCATCTTCAAGTGTCACGCCGTGATTTAGGTAGTTAATCACGGCCAGTGCATCAATTGCCGACACATAGGAGTCGCCATTCACATCAAGGCGCGAATAGGCAATTGCTTCACCTTCAGCACCTCCTCCAATCGCATGAGCCCCGTGCTCATTGAGGTCATTTATAACCAACAATGCATCTAAAGCTGTAATACTGCCATCTGCGTTTATGTCTAGTGGACTTTCACTTTCGGGAGGTGCATCGCCCAAGATTTGAATGGACAGGCCACCAAATTCGATGCGATCCAATAACACTGGCTCGCTTGGCTCTATCGTTAAAATGTCAGATGAAGGCGAGGCGTTCGCAGGATCTATCTGAAAGTTCGCTGTACCTGTCGCATCTAGAT
>JAKUOW010000065.1 GCA_022451045.1 Pirellulales bacterium
AATCCCCATGTCCTTGATGAAGTGCTCAACAAAGAACCCCGGGTCGAAGTTTCCATCGATAATGCGTGGGCCAAGATTTGAAAGTGACCAACTGCCTGCTGCACCGCTCGCTACAGACTGCATTACCGTTGGAAGATCCAGTCCAGCTTTGTAACCGTACAAGAGCGCTTCGCAGACTCCAATCATGTTGGTAGCGATAAGCGTTTGATTGACCATCTTTGTGTGCTGACCGGAACCAGCTTTTCCCTGATACACGATGGTTTGTCCCATTGCATCCCAACAGGGTTGCAGGGCACTTACGACATCCTCGTCGCCGCCAATCATGATGGAAAGCGTGCCGTTTTTTGCACCCACATCACCGCCGGAGACTGGTGCATCAACACTATGTACACCTTTTGCTTTGGCAGCTTCATAGATTTCAACAGCTAGTGAAGGTTCGCTTGTGGTCATGTCGACAAGGACATTTCCATCGCTACTTCCGGCAAGGGCTCCATCTTCTCCGAGTAAGACTGCTCGCACATCGGATGGAAATCCAACGATTGCAAATGTGATGTCGCTTGCTTCAGCCACGGCCTTGGGACTGTCAGCCCAGGTAGCACCGGCATCGAGAAGAGGCTGTGCTTTTTCTTTGCTACGCGTATAAACCGTTGCAGAAAGCCCGGCATCCATTAGGTGCTTGCACATGCTGGCACCCATCACACCAGTGCCAATCCAGCCTATTTTGGTTACCCCGGGTTCAATTTGTATTCCACTCATGTTGCTCGTCCTTTTTATGCCGCGTTGCACAGTGGATAAGGGTTTAGGTTGTTTCTTGAAAATGCCCTATCCAGATAGCCGCCATTGTAGCGTGATTTAGTTGACGGTGGAGTGGTCGGTCGTGCTATCGTGAGACTGCACTCTATTGCCAGCGACCTATTGCCAACGATGTTCAGGACGATTGATGATCTCTTGCAATACGATGGCCGTCGCGAGGCCGTCCTTCGAATGCAAGAGTTCGTGTACTCGGCTCAGTATTGACTCGTCTGACTGACTGCTTTGCAGAAGAGATTTAGTAAGCGAATCTTCCATCTTTTTGCCGTCATTGCCGCTTACATCATCAAACCTACTGCTGATGTTTCGTGTGCCGGTTTCTTCACCGGCGTATTCTGCTTCATCGTATTCATCAAAAACATCTTCGTCGTAATCGCTGAAGACTTCTTCGCTGCGTCCATAGTCACTTTGTAGAGTCTCGTACTGCTCACCGTGGTCTCTGACCGGAGGGTCAGGTTGTTGTTTAGGAGGTGCTTCCGTTACGTCCCCAAGTGACTCCTTTAACAGACGCCGCAGTTGTTGTACTAGAGACTCGTTCATCAGTCCGGTGGTGATTCCTCGACAGGAAACTTAGTTTAGGATCTCAGCTTGAATACTTAATCAGCATCAATGACGGCTTGATTCGATTTGCTGTTGCCGCCGGCAATCGCAACTCGCATGTCGGTGTCGGATTGGATATTTCTCAACTTGTAATAGTCGCTGATCGTCAGCTTGCCACTTTGGAAGGCATCTGAGATAGCCACGGGAACATCTGCTTCGGCCAGAACCAACTGAGCACGGCTCTCTTCGATGGTGGCCTGTTTCTCCTGTTCATGTGCAACGGCCATTGCGCGTCTACCTTCAGCCTTTGCTCGTGCGACCCGTGTATCTGCTTCCGCCTGATCTGCTTGCAGTCTGGCACCGATATTGTCGCCAACATCGATATCGGCAATGTCAATTGAGACGATTTCAAATGCAGTTTGTGAATCCAGACGCTTTGCAAGTACCGTTTGCGAAATCAAGTCTGGGCTACGTAGTACATCTTTATGTGATTCGGCGGATCCAATTGCACTTACAATCCCTTCGCCGACACGGGCAATTATCGTCTCTTCGGTCGCACCGCCAATTAACTGTTTGATATTTGCACGGACGGTAACACGCGCACGCACTCTAAGCTGGATGCCATCCTTTGCAACGGCATCGAGCGTTGACTTGGCGGTGCCAGACGCCGGACAATTGATCACTTTGGGGTAAACACTTGTTTGAACGGCCTCTAATACGTCACGTCCGGCACGGTCAATTGCCATTGCTTCACGAAATGAAAGATCGATGATCTTGGCTTTTTGAGCTGCAATCATTGCACGGATGACTGTCGGAACATTTCCACCGGATAAGTGGTGAGCGACTAGCATATCAGCTGTAATCCCATTTTCTTCATTATTGGGAAACCCAGCTTTGACAGCCATAATCTTGCTCATGACGATCATTTTCGGCGGTGCCTTCTTAAACGTCATGTACAGCAAATCCATCAGCGATATCTTGGCATTAGTCAGCTTGCACTGAATCCAAAGCCGAAAGAAATGGATAAAGATGTAAAATGCGGACAAAAATAATAGTCCGACGATGGACAGGATGACCACCTTAACTGTCGGAAACTCATCAGCAGCGACAATTAGTAACGAAGTGAGTTGTGTCATTATTCAGCACTTGCTTAAGGTGACGTGAAAGATACCTAGCGATTACACGTCCGTCATTCTAACTCATTTAGATCTTCTTCAAATGATGAATAGTCTATTGATTCACTGTTTTCTTCTGATAGAAGCGACGATGGCTCGTCACTTTGAATCACCTCTTTCACCATGATTCGGTTACCCACTGCCGAGACAACTTCCACTTGCTTTCCTTCTTCGATCATCGTGCCGTTGGTAACCGCGTCAAACCGGTCATTTCCCAATCGTATTCTTCCATTGGGCATCATGGCAGTAACGGTTATGGCTGTAGCACCGATAAGCTGATCTAACTCCTTTTGATTGTCGCTTTCGCCGAGTTCGGGATCGGGGATCGATTTCTTACCTAGAGGTGTTTTTGGCCAGAGTTTAAAGGCAATGGTGAGAGCGATAGGTACGGCGACGGCAGAACCAAGTAATACGACAAGTCCAGTTGTACTGCCTTCATTAAATCCATGAATCACGGCATAGACGAAGGCTGTGCCTGCAACGATTCCGAGTATTCCACCGGAGGGGATAAAGACTTCGAGCACTACCAGTATGGAGCCTAAAAAAATGAGTAGTGCACAAATTAGATACGGATTCATCGCTGATTACCGGGCGTTAGGTTTTGCGTCTTACAACGACTCGGTTTCCTGTAACTTCATTTACCACAATCTTTGTACCGGCGTCAATCAAATCGCCGTCGCTAATTACGTCGATGACCTCACCGTCAATAATGATCTTGCCGGCAGGTGAGAGCCGTGTATGCGTCTTACCCATTTTCCCGACAAGATGTTCAAGATGTACCATCGCTTCATTCCACTCGCGCTGCGGCGTGTTTTCTTCTTCCGTGTGCACAAGTTGTTTCGCGAACCACATTCGCGATAACGGCTTACGTAGAACCAGGAATAATGTCACCGTAAACACACCGGACAGAAGCAATGTCAGCATGTTGTTGATTAATTCATTCCATTCGAAGTTCGACGATGGAATCATGAAGTTAACTGTGGCTAGAATCAACGACGTGAACACGAGGACGATTCCACCAAATCCAAAGATTCCAAACCCGGGTATCACGTAGATTTCCAGTACCAGACTAATTACACCGATGATAAATAGCAGTAATTCCAGAATTCCGGCTGTGTCGTTATGGATTTGAGCCCAGAAGAATATTGTGAGCGTTACGAGTGCTACAAAACCAGGTACACCAAGGCCAGGTGTGGTGATCTCGGAGATCAAACACCATGTGCCAACCATAAACAGAAAGCCCATTAAGATCGTGTTGTTGGCCAAACTGGTAAGAAATCGACTTAGTGGTGGGCGTTGTATGTTCTGGATTTGCTCAGGGTCTATGCCAAACGTAGCGGCAATGTCTTCAATGTTGGTGACCACTCTGTCAGCAACGCCCATTGCAAATGCCTGTTGAGATTCCAAGCCATCGGATACGTCCACTAACTGGTCTTCTTGCCAAAGATCTTCATCATCAGCCTCGGTGAGCTCTTCCGAGCAGAATATTCTCGTTTCACCGGTGTCTCGATTCATATATGTATGCAGTGTTGTATTGGGGTCGATGAGCCCTAAAATGAGCGACCAATTGCGTCCGTTGTTTCGCTTCATCTGTTTGAGATCTTCAATCAGCCCCGGGCGATCGACAATGAGATTCCCGCGACCACCTAGATTGGCTGATTGCGACATGTATATCGTGTCGCATGCCATAACCCACAATGCAGCATCCTTGAGTGCTTTTGGGTTCACATATGCGACTGTGGTTACATCGCGAAAGTCACTTGAAGCCAATAGCATCGCAATCTCACGTGAGCCGTTGATGTCGCCACCGGTCGTATCGATGTCGAAGAGGACTAGATTTGCCTTTCTTGATAATGCATCAGAAATCATCCGTTTAATCTCATTGCAGTAAGACGGATGTAGATTGTTGCGGATGTTAATACGAACAACGGACCACTCAGCTTCCGCTACGGTCACGGCGCGAAATCTGTCCGTAGCGACCTGAAGATGTTGAGCTAGCTCGTCTCGGGATGAGGCAGTGTAGGTGACGAGCTCATGCTTACGTAGGATTGCACCGTCGATTCCGGTCGCTGCATTGGCATCGAGGATCGTTGTTACCTTGTTTTTGACCTCGAGTGCATCGAGTTCGGATTGATTCGCAACAATCGGTTTAGTGCCGTTTTCAACTATGTAAATGGGTTCAGATGGATCGAGAATTCCGCTGACGAAGGCGGATGGATAGCCACGACCCTGACCAACTTCTTTATAAGTTACCTGAATACCTTGTGACGGCTTGTCACTTGGTTCCAATACAGGCCCGAGTTTTGAACTTGGTTTGGGGATGATTTGCTCACAAGCCAATGCGATCAGGACAGAATGTCCAGTTAAATCGTGTGGTAAAAAGGCAACCATCTCAACTTTGGTTTGCCTTCTTACGATCTGTGCGATCTTCAAACAATCTTCGTATGCACTCTGATCATGTGCACCTGTTTGCCCAAATTGAAGGACAAGACAGTTCCTTGTGGCGTTGCTCGTTTCTCCCAATTCGTTAGCAGTTGTTTCGATGGCTCGAATGATTCCCGTTACACGTGCGGGATCGATCGGCAGTTCGATGCGAATAATTCGCCCGATTGCAACTTGCTGTTGAACCGCATGGGCATTTGAAACGAGTGCGAACAGCAACCCAAGGCTGAATACGCATGCGATGGCATTACGAATGAACGTACGCTTTGGGAATGGGCAATTCATATCCGTTAGAAATACGCATCTGGGATTTGTTTTTAATTTATTAAGCAAAGCTATCCTCTTATGGTAACCAATCGAAGGCGATAATCTGTCGAATTACCGATTAAGTGGTATTTGCTGACCGGATTGATTGGCTTGACGTTGCTGTCTGGTAGGTGCTGCATTGACAACTTTTTTCCAACCACTTGGCAGACTCGGTTCATAGAAGTTCTTTTCCCAGATTCTCAAAGCTTCAAACGTTGTGTTGAAGTTTTCTTCACGATCGCGAAAGTTGAAAACAGTACGGGAATGATTCTTACCTTTGACGAAATTCCGGTCAAAGATCACGATTCCTTTTGGTAAGAAATCGCGACGATCGATGATGATGTGGACTTTCAGATAATTAGCCGCATCGGCTTGGCTTTTAGGGAATGCCTCTAACCAAACAGCGTCTTTCACGTTCGAAGGAGTAATGACTTGTAGCCAGTATCGTTGTTTAATTTCAGCTGCATCAGCTCCGAACAGAAAGGGAAGTGGTCCGTTCTTAATCGCCTTGCCTTGTAGTTCAGCCGGCAGAATTTGTTGGATGAGACGCTCGTTAGTGAAGTCGTATTCAAAGACACTTTTGCCATCGCATACCCACCATTCACCGTGAACGCCCTCAATGGCGATGTGGCGTGGCTTTTCCTGAGGGCTGCGTGGTGCTTGATAGGACAGTACTTTTTCGACTTTGAACATTCCTTTGTCAGGGTCCGCATATCGTATGAGGCCTGTGCTATATGTCTTAAATGTATTTTGTGGTCCGAATACGGTGTCAAATTGCCAACGCTCAAATGTGCAGCGATAACGGTCTACTTTGGCGGTTTTGTTTTGCCAGTATTCCAGAACCTTATTGATATAAGTTTGATGTGCTGCCGAGAGAGGAATAAAGGATGGCGTCTTGATAGATTGTTGGGCGGTGCGTTGCTCCACAGCGGGTTGTTGAGCACTTGCAGGACGGACCGTACCAGAGTTTTGTACACGTGGTGTGTTGTTATTCTTGGTCGTGCCAGATAGGTTTGGCACGATGCTCGGAAGTTTCTGAGCGATGGTGGCTGTGGTAATTACAAGCTGTAAGAACACTGCCAAATGGATTGTCTTACGGTTGAGCATCCGTGCTTCTTTTCCGTTTTGAAATCAACTGATCTATGAATGCGGATTCTAGCAATTCGATCAACAAAACCAAATAGTGATCAATCAGCCTGTTGTGTCCAGTCGTCTAATCTTATGTTCAGTTGGGCGAAATCATCCATGATCCAATTGGCTTCTTCAAAACCATGAATCTCATGATGGTTTCGGCCTTGTGTGTAAAGTACTGTAAAGCAGCCAGCGGTATTGCCAGATTGAATGTCAAATACAAAGTCGCCAATCATAACCGACTCAGACGGCTGAATTCCCCACTGCTCACATATTTGCAATGGCGCCCATGGATCAGGTTTGATGGGGCCATCGTCGCGACCGATGATAATGTCAAAAGTCACCGGTAACAATTCGAGCATTTCGTTGGCAAAGTCTTTACGATTCCTTGTGACAATTGCCATTGGTAATTGCAATTGCTCAATGCTCTCAAGTGTTTCGGCCACATTTGGAAATACAGTAGCGTCGCTTACACCTTGCTGTTCATGACGCAGTAATATCTGTTCACATTCAGTTCGACGACGATCTTCCATTGACTCCATCGTTTCCAGGATCGGAAGTCCGTCGGACAAACCCATATCTTGACGTATCGCTTCAAAATTAAGTTTGGAGTCGATTAAGGTACCGTCCATATCGAAGATAAATCCACGAACGGCGTTGCTTGGCTTGATCATAAATAGAGCCAGAATGGGTGGGCCTATGGAATAAGTACGATCTTGCCTGCAATCGTACCCGCTTTCATCAGTGTATTATCCTCTTGGATCTGGTGGGCTTGAGCGGCATCACTTAAAGGAAGACGGTGGCTGATTTGTGCTTTGAGTTGGCCTGATGACAGCCAATTGTTAATGTCATCAGCACATGCCTTCAGTTCGCAGGGTGGAGCCTTAAACATCACAAAGCCGAACATGTGTAGGCCTTTTACATAAAAGGGTCCGACGGGGAATGGAGGGCGGGCATCTCTGCCGGCCATGATTACAATGCGTCCTCGTTCAGCCATGACTTCGACGATGGACTCCAAGTCTGGCTCTCGAAGTGTTTCCCAAAAGACGTTAACTCCCTCAGGTGCAAGTCGAGCAATGGCTTCAGTTTCGTTTTCTTCTTTGTAGAGAATGACATCATCCGCTCCGAGTTCTTTACATCGTTCGGCCTTTTCTTGGCTGCCTGCTGATGTGATTACTCGTGCTCCTGCGATTTTTGCCATTTGCAGAACCATGGCTCCGACACCCCCGGATCCACCGTGAACAAATATGGTGTCATCCGCATTGATTTTTGCATCCCTAAACAGGCCCAAATGGGCTGTCACACCAACAAGTGAACAAGCTGCGGCATCTTCATCGGTGACATTTTCCGGTGTCTTGTATAGCCATTCTTGATCGATCGCACAGTATTCAGCAAAAGTGCCTTGGCG
Source organism: Pirellulales bacterium (assembly GCA_022451045.1). GTDB lineage: Bacteria > Planctomycetota > Planctomycetia > Pirellulales > Pirellulaceae > UBA11883. The sequence continues at coordinate 7,813 of JAKUOW010000065.1, forward strand.
TCCGAGGAGACCTTGGTTAGTTCCCCAAACCCTGTCACCAACTGACAATTCTGTCACATCACTGCCAACCGCTTCGACCGTTCCGGCAACATCGCAGCCAACGACGAAGGGATTAGGAAGCTCCCAATAGTTTGCACCATTGCGTATATAGGTATCTACAGGATTCAGGGCAGCAGCGCCTGTTCTTACGAGTACCTGATTTGGCCCTGGTTCAGGCCGCTGGATTTCACCGTACTGAATATTACTGGCCGGACCACATTCGGTGATAAAAGCCGCATTCATCGTCGCCATAATCGCTCATTTCTCCCTAAAAACCGAACACTTCCCCGCATTATGCCTTGCCGCCCGACGACCGCCAATCATGGACAACCACGTTTTATCGGATTGTTCAAATTCATAGACAGTCTGTAGTTTCAGCCGCGGCAATCATGGACACCCACTTACTTTAGCGTCAAGAACGCGTGTTTTTGCAGGTATTCACACTCTCAAGCTATGCCTGTCTTGGCTTTGAATAGGTGGGTGTTCATGATTGGGTTTAGAATTTTGATAGAATCGGCGGTTCATAAAGGAGATGGATCGACTATGGATGTTGATAGTGCTTTGCAAGCGGTACGACAGGCTGCTGAAAATGGAAAAATAAGTGAGACTGCGGTGACAAATCTGTCCGCCTGGTTGAGTGAATCGCGATATGAAGAATACCGCGGATTGATCACCGAGCAGGTCAAGAATCAGGCTTGGGATGAGCTGGATGATGTGTTTTGGACGGTCATCCCATTTGGCACAGGTGGCAGGCGAGGTCGCATGCACCCGTTTGGCAGCAATGCTATCAATGACCGTACTATTGGTGAAAGTGCCCAAGGACTTGCAACATACATAAAGGAAAACGTAAATCTGGGCGATGCACCTCCTTCATGTGCGATCGCCTATGACACTCGTCATCGATCCAGACACTTCGCTGAATTGTGCGCTTCGATCATGGTCGCCAACGGTTTTAAGGTTTACATGCTTGACGATTACCGCGCAACTCCGCAATTGTCCTATCTTTTGCGAATGAAGAACTGTACTTGCGGAATTATGGTCACAGCTAGCCATAATCCACCATCAGATAATGCAGTTAAAGTCTATTGGTCAACCGGCGGCCAAATCCTTCCACCTCACGATTCTGGAATCATCGACTGTGTTATGAATACAGACGAGATACACCAAGTCGACTTTGATGCTGCACTTGAAAATGGAGATGTGGAGTTCTGCACGGATGAACTGGATACAGCATACCAATCGGATGTGATACGGCACGGTTTAGCAACCGACACCGATCTGAATATTCTCTACTCACCACTTCATGGCGTCGGTGGTCCAATTGTCTCGAAAACACTGAGTGCAGCCGGATTCAGTAACGTCGAGGTATTCCCGGCCCATGCAGAACCTGACGGCGACTTTCCAAACGTACCAGGTCATGTCTCAAATCCTGAAAACCCGGCCGTATTTGAAGCCATGATCGAATATGCACAGTCCCACGACATGGATCTGATTCTGGCAACCGATCCGGATAGCGACAGAATGGGGTGCGCGGCTCCTGTATCCAACGACAAGTCAGGCGACTGGGTGGTGTTTAACGGTAACCAATTGTCAGCGTTACTTACCGACTTTGTGCTCTCTAAGACCAACAACCTAAGTGAAAATAGTTTCGTCGTAAAAACTCTAGTCACGACAGAAATGGTGCGGCGCATTGCTGATTCCTACAATGTCCAAACAAACGGAAACCTGTTGGTGGGATTTAAATGGATTGCCGGCGCCATAGACGATGGTGGTGCTGAGCACTTCATATACGGCACCGAGGAATCACACGGATTTATGGTAGGTGAATACGTTCGCGATAAGGACGGCGTAGTCGCTTGCTTGCTAATGTCACAACTAGCAGCTGAATTAAAACAACAAGGACGTACTCTTCCGGAGTACTTGGAATCCCTGTGGTGGCAACATGGATTTCACTTGGAGTCGCTAACCAACATCTACATGAAAGGCTCAGAAGGGATGAGCCAAATGCAGTCCATTATGAATGGCTTGCGTGAATCACCTCCGGATACCATCGGCGGGTTGAAAGTTGTGGAAGTGCGTGATTACCTCACGCAAACCAGGACGGCCAGCGATGGTACGGTTACTCCACTTGATGGTCCCGTTGGAAATCTGGTGATTCTTGATTTGGAGGAAGAAGGAAACTACGTCGCAGCCAGACCATCAGGTACAGAACCAAAGATCAAGTTCTACACGTTTACGTATGTACCTGCCGAGTTGTTGGCAGATATCGATCTGGCTCGAAAGGATATGCAGTCACGCACCGCTGCGATCCATGAAGACCTTAATCGATTGCTTTGAACAAGCATTACTCAGAATCTATGCGAACGGGTACTTTAAGCAGCACGTTTTGGTGGTACGCCGAGTGATTTGCCACCATCGATTGCCAGAATGGTTCCTGTGACCATTTCCGTCGCGTCACTTGCAAGATAGAGGGCGGCCTTGGCGATTTCATCAGGCGTACCCATCCGACGATATGACTGAGCCAAGGGGCTGGCATTTATTAATCCTTCAATCGCGGTATCACGATCACTTGCTGCGTCGAGCTGTTCATTGATCATGTTTGTATCAGCAACAGGCCCAGGGCAAATGGCGTTAACACGGATCTTGTCGACACTGTGGCACAAGGCGAGACTCTTTGTTAGTGCTACCACAGATCCCTTACTAATTGAGTAAACAGGGTCGTGTGCTCGAGGTAATACTCCAGCATTGCTTGCGATATTGATAATGCTTCCGCCAGCAGGCTTCATAAACGGAATAGCGTGTTTGCAGCATAGGAAAATACCTGTGACATTAACGCCGATTACGTGTTCCCATTCATCAAGGCTCACATCAGGGATTTGCTTTTCCAGTCCGACGCCTGCGTTATTTACAAGGATATCTAGTTTGCCGCTTGCGGTGATAGCGTGATTAATTAGACCGTTGACGTTTGCTTCGTCAGTCACGTCACATTCGCGGCTGGTGATATTCCATTTGGCGAACAACTCGTCATTGGACGCATCCAACTGACGATCACCGATATAGGTATCGGCACCGTGGCTTGCGAGCATACATGCGATGGCGCGTCCGATACCAGCTGAACCACCGGTAACAACAGCAGTCCTTCCAGTTAGGTCAACGGTCATACCAAACTCCGGAAACGCGTCCAGTTACTTCTGGAACATGGGTGGTTGAGCTGATGGTGTAACTCCGGATGCAGCCTTGATAGGTCGGAGGAAGTTGACGACCTCTGAAGCTTCCACCAATTCCGCAAACGTACGATTCATAGCTGTTCTCGTCTTGCGGTCTTGGAGCTCTTTGAGCAATTCAGTTTTTACATCGGCTAAATCGGTAACGACTGGCTCGGTGTGTCCAACACATCGGAGAATGATGAATTTACCTCCAATGGCGACGATGCTAGAAAGCTCTCCTTTAGATAGCCGAAATGCTTCATCTTCCAGTTGTGGTTGCCCACCGTGTCGTCGAATCGGTGGAACTTGCCCGCTATTTTCTCGCGATACAGGTTCCACAGAGTATTGTTCGGCTAACTGTCCGAAGAAGTAATCAGACGGGTTGTTCTTGGCTAATTCCCAAACCATGTTTGCCTGCCGTTGATTCTGCAATACGATTGCCAACACTTTGACACGTTGACCGTAATTAGATTCAAAACCTTTTTCTAAGTCTTCTTGTGAGATCTTCACACTGTCTATGGCGAGCTTTTCTAGAGCGACTGAAGGCCAGACGGCATCCTGAACGTAAATATCAAGTGTGACATTATCGTTTTTGGTCACTTTGTCGACCCATGCTCGCAGATCTGGATCCCCGTTTTCTTTTAGGAAACCATACGATTCCGCTGCACGTGCAATTTCTCGGTTTAGGTCGTCATTTGTAACCTTCTTTTCAGCTTTGACTAATGCTTGTTTTAAGAGCTTGCGATTGATCTCACCTTCAAGAACGCTTGCACCGTGTCGCATAATACACTCGTCAGTAAGATCTCGTGTTGTGATCTTGTAGTTGTTGACTAGTCCGACAACGCCGGGCATTTGCTTACCCAGCTCCGGTTGAACGTAGATATTTACCACTTTGGCTTTTTCCTTAAGCTCCTTAAAGATCTTAGACGCTTCTCGTTGCATGTTGGCATCTCGAATCTGATCATGAAGGCGCTGTTTTGCGTCAGCCAGAAATTGGGGGGCCACGTAGGTCGGTGCGATTCGTTTTTCGCACTTCAAAATTAGGTATTGGTTGGCGACTTTGACGATGTCAGAAATCTCACCAGGTTCGAGCGAAAAAGCAGCCAGTTCGATGCTCTCTTCACCACCATGTTTTCGAATGGCGGGGATCAACCCTCTGGCACTTGCACTGGTCGGATCTTCGGAATGGTCTTTTGCGAGACTGCCAAAGTCATCTGGATTTGCTTTCGCAGATTTTAATAATTGTTGAGCTTTTTCAAGATTGGTAACTGCAATAACGCGGACTTTGACTTTCGGCCCAAATTCTGATTCATATGCCTTGGATAATTCTTCAGGCGAAACCTGGATTTGTTTGGTTGCCATTTGCCGCAATGCAAGCGCCGGCCAGATAATTTCTTCCCGGTACTTTTGGATTGGAATATCTCGCTCGTTTTGCAGTAAATCTAGCCATCGATCTACTGACAATCCAAATTTCTTGGCAATGGACTCGATTTCCATGTCGACGTGTTTGTCTGTGACCAAAATTCCCAGACGTGTACATTCAAGTTCAATCAATTTCTTGTTGATGATACTTTCAAGCACTTCACCACCAAATCGTTTGACTGTTTGTTGACCAATGAATTTGCGAGAAATCTGTTCTCCATTGACCACAGCAAAGACACTAAGCTGTTTATGCTCTTGTCCCACCGCACGGGGTTTCTCAGGAAGTTTTGGAGACGCATTTAGGTCGGCTGGGCCAAGGATAGTATTTGTTACAGATTGCCTTGGAGTTTGAGACTGTTGTTGTGTGGTTGCACCAGGCTTCTTGTCTGTGACTTGAACCGTGGCAGGTTTGGCTTGTTGCGCGGAAGCTTCACTGCTGGAGTGATCCGTATTTCTCAGCCAGATAATTGATGACAATAATACACCACCAGCAGCGACCGTAAGCAGGACCTTCATACGACCGCCGAATCGTCGCAGTGTAGGCTCCGTTGTTTCTGTTACGTCACAGTATTGGTCTTTGGCTTCCTTGCCGGCCATGTCGGTAACTCCTTAACCAACCGAATTTGCTGTTATGTCTTTCGTCAGGTCATGCCAGAAGTGGCAATTGAATCACCCCCCCGTGACACCCTGAATAGGTTTTTAGCGGTGGGAGTATAGGAAGCGCAGAAATACTGGGCAATACCAGTTTTTACAGTCGTATTGCGGGATCCTGCAATTACCAGAAAAGCTCTACAACGGGTTACTTGACTAGAAGAACGGTTGCACCGTCGAGCAATTCCAACCTGTCATTTCTGCACCAGACCGCAATAAATCCATCCGAATGTGAGTTTTCGGTTGTGGGCCATACTATCGGCGTGTATTTGGAGAGGAATTCGTCGGATCGAATAATCCCTTTCAACGCTTTATCGTCAAAGCTGTCTGCGGATGGAAGCAGTCTATCCATTATTAGAGACTCGTTTGCCAAATAAATGAATTTTGGCTCGACGAGATCCGGATTTTGATTCCAAAAGACTTCAGGCTTAAATGCAGCATGGTTCTTATCTCCTTCCAGAATTCCCGGTGCGTGGGCCATTTGCTCGTTGTTTAGCCCCATCAAATCAATAACGCGACCGCTATATGTGAGTCCCAAGCCTCCAACTCTGATGGCAGCGACCGAGAGCTCCCCTCCGACGCGTGTGCTGAGTTCCGCTCCGATATCACGTCCGTGCATCGCATTGGTGAATTCCACAGCCATTTTTAGCCGTTCGCGAGCTTCAGCTCGATTTTGAGGGCGGCTTATCTGTTCCCATTTCGGTTGTTGAGCAACCCAGAACATCGCAACAAGTACCAAGGTCGTGGTAATGATCCTACGCATCGGCTTTTCTGTGATGAACTTGGGTGACGTACAGTACTTGTGAAAGAGATGGATTCCCGGGATGACTACAAGTGGCCACGCAGGTTGAAAAAACCTTGCAAGATGAAAATGGTCTCCACCGGTTAAGACTGGTGGAATCATACTGACAACAGCACTAACTGCGATCAATCCCCAACTCAATTTCAGGGCACGTTCTTCGTTATCCAAGTTGCCGTTCACCTTCATGAAGAATCGAATGGCGTAAACGAGCGAAATTAATCCAAAGGCAATTACCCATGGTTGCGTCATTGCAAAGTCCCGAAGATATCCAAGACCATTCCAGATATTGCCGAACCAGTCACCGGATACCTTTGCATAGAACGTATTCGGGACTGGATGACCGAAGTAGATAAGTCTAAATGCGGTCAGAATCACAACGGACACAACGAGGGTAATCAGCGGGATTTTCGCAACACTAGCAATGCTTTCAGAATCTGAAGAGGCTAGTCGTTTTCGTGCGATGCCCAAGCACAGCCACCAAACAATCGCTACCAAAAATCCCTCAGGACGAACAAGGACGGCGAGGATCGTGGAGACGATCAACATCTTGTCACTTTGTATCGTTGGCGCAGATACTGCGACAGCTCGTGCGAAGCAGACGGATCCAACGGCTAGTACCATCGCCCAGATACCAATATCCATCAAGGTAATGGTTGACCAGATCATGAACTTGGGGCTGAAGAATACCCAACCGAAGATGATCACAGAACAGCACCAGCGTACATAGCGGAGTCCGCCACGATCGAGTCCGGATTCCGACTCACGTTTCGCCGATAGCTGCTCTTGAACAAACCACTGCAATATCGCCACAGTGATAATGACAAACAGAATATTAAGCCCAAACAATACTGGCTCGGGACGATCCGTGACGAGTGAAAGTACGGAGCAGATGAGCATCCATAGCATTGATGTGAAGCCTTCGACTGGCTCATCACCGACATTGAAAACTATGCCTTCAAAGCTGCTCAGATTTTTTGCATAAGTAAGGAAGATATTGGCATCATCGATGCCAGTCATTTGCGTACCGACGGTGTTGTAGGCCATCGACCCAAATGCGATGGCAAAGAATACGGAGATCGCCCAGAATCGGTTTGGAGTAACCGCAATAGGACCATCTTTCCAGGTCTTTTTCGGTTTCGGCTGTCCCGACTTAATCCGACGAACATCGATTTTCTGTTTAGACATATGGTTGCTGTAATGACTTATTTGTTTAAGTGGGAATCAGCCCAAGTCTCCGTCCCTGGGAAGAGCTGAACACATTTCCCGGGTCGATCTGACGCTTTACTTTCAGAAATTCTTCCAGCCGCGGATACATCGCTTGAAAAGTATTGGCATTGGTAACGGCATCCTTTGCAGCATAGATTCGGCCACCTAGCTTGAGTAGAACCTCGTCAAGCTGTTTGCACAACTCGATCGTACGCGGCCCTTTGAAAGGGAAGTCAAGTGCGAGCGTATGACCGGGGAATAAGTAGGATAAAATTCCGTCATCGGCCGGACCGCAACTCTTAAGAACTGCCAGGAACGATGCCTGTCGCGATTTGCTAATCAACTCAAGTAGCTCGTGCATCCCGTCGAATGAATTCTGTTTGGGAATGAGTGCCTGGTATTGGATGAATCCACGCTTACCATAAATGCGATTCCAAGACTGAATGCTGTCGAGTGGATAGAAAAACTCGTCATAACTTACGATGGATTCCTTGTCCCGATGAGCATGAAAATAGACTCCGTTGAAGGCCGAAACGGTTAAACGGTTTAACGTGAATGACGGAAGGTTAAACGGAACTTTTTTGCGACGCTTTTTCTTCATTTGTAAAGGTCTTTGCTGCCGCCGATCTGGCAGGTCTGATACGCTTGCGTCGTTAGCAAGCATTACAACGCTTCGTCCCATCGAGCTACCTTGCTTGAGGCAATCGATCCATGCCACGCTGTATTGATAATCCTGATCCGTCTTCACAAATAGATCGAGTGTGTCGGTTAAGTTTCGCGTTCTACGAGTTTCTTGTTTGACCCAAGCTGTTTCTACGCGATTCAGTTGTATTTGTGCGGTGAGAATGATACCGGTAAGACCCATACCACCGATGGTTGCCCAAAATAAATCAGGATGAGACTCGCGACTGCAATCCAAAACATCACCGGAGGCAGTCAATAGGCGAAATGCTTGAACAAAGTTCCCCAGCGAGCCACTTTGGTGATGGTTCTTACCATGGACGTCTGATGCGATCGCACCTCCGACCGTAACGAATTTAGTACCGGGTGTCGTTGGTAGCGACCAACCTCTTGGAAGTAGATACTCAATTATTTCAGCAAAGGATAAGCCGGCTTCACATCGTAGTAATCCAGTTTCACTGAGCGATAAAAACCTGCTTCGGGATGTCTGCAATAACACATCATTGAGTGCATTAACTGCGGAGTCGCCATAGGAACGTCCAAGTCCTCTGGCAATCAAAGTCTGACTATCGGCACTGGTAATCAGTGAGCGTTGTTCAGCCTGTGAAGAGACTTCATGAACAAAGCAGTCGTGGCGAGGGTAATTTCCCCAACCTGATAGAGATTGCCGTCGTGCTGATTTGTCAGGCATCGTCTAGTTGCCTCCGGCAGCAAACGCAGCACATGCAATACAAATCACCCCGACGATCCAGCTCGCCGGATCCTTGATCGTAAATGCAACCGGATCTTCATTCAGTTCTCCTCGTCGTGCTCTAATCCATAACCGGCTAACCCAGTACATCATGCAAACGCAAACTCCCCATAAGAACTGGGGATATAAATAAAGAGAATCTTCGCTGTCTCGTTTAACGTACAGAGCCAATACGAGCACCGAGAGGTAACCGGTGACAATCCCCATCATTTCCACGCTGGGAAGGTCTGTTACTCGATATCCTCTGCGATTTGTTTCATCCCTGTCTGAACCTTCCGCATCCACACGGTACAGCTCGCTATACCGTTTAGCAAACGCAAGACTTGCAAAGATAAACATCGAGAAAGCGAGTAACCACTCGGATACGGGTGTTACTGTTGCCAATCCACCAGAGACGATACGCAACGTGTAGAGTATTGCCAGTAAGAGCACATCAACGATGACTATCCGCTTGAAGTAAAAGGTGTAACCGGTGGTTAGGACGAAGTAGGTTAGCACCGCGTAGACAAAGTTTGTATTTGTTTTCCAGGTTGCTAATCCGATGCCTATGCCCAATAGTGCAACGGCGAGTGGCAAACATGCTTTTCTGGGTACGGCACCACTGGCGACCGGGCGATTTTTCTTAGTTGGATGTAAGCGATCTGCTTCTACATCTGCCCAGTCGTTAATGACATAGACTGCGGAGGCGATGAATGACAAGGAGATGAATGCGAAAACACCCTGCATGATCAGTGCAGCATCTGATAATTGGTGAGCAAACAGCAACGGTGCAAACACAAGCAGATTCTTCACCCACTGCCAGGGGCGCAATAATTTCAACAACGCAAAAGCGGCAGGAGGATGTCGTTCAATTACTGGTTGAGAATGGGGCATCCTTTCACCTTAAACACCGGCATTAGCCGACTTGGTAAGCGTATTGCATCCCCGGTGAGTAGTCGTCGGGCAGCGTGTATGACAACCGCTATATCCGTTATAATTCGGTGCTTATTGAGCCGTTTAGCCAAGTTCATCGCGATCGTCATTCGACTCGCGTTTATCTAAATAGACCTTTATTGGGACTTCAGCGAAGCTCAATTCATCTCGGAGATACCCGATCAGATACCGACGGTAGTCTTTTGCAAATGCTTTTGGGTTATTGCACTTGAAGAGAATTGTTGGTGGTTGTGTAGCAACCTGTGTTGCATAGTAGATTTTTGGTCGTCTATGACCGGTCATTAACGGTGGGGGATGATTTTGGATCGCGCGTTTGACGATGCGATTGAGCTCACCGGTCGCAACACGCTGGAGCGATTGCTTGTAAAGCATTTGTGCGTGGTTCAGCAGTGCCTTCATGTTTTTACCGGTTTGACCAGTGATAAAAGCAATTGGACAATGAGCCATGGTTGGGAACGTGTCACGGATATAGTTGACCCAGCGCTCGGTGGGCATGTGTTCCACCATTAGGTCCCATTTGTTCACCACGAATACGCATGGTTTGAATTGCTGCTGGATATATGTCACCAGTTGTTTGTCGACCTGACTGATTCGCTGCCCCGCGTCGAGAAACATCAAGGTGACATCGCATCTGCGAACACTACGCTGGGCTCTGTGCGTACCGTAATATTCGACGTCACTTCGAACGCTCTTTCGTTTTCTAAAGCCGGGTGTGTCGATGGCGATGAATGCCTTGCCATCAAGCTCGAACCGAATATCGACGCTATCCCGCGTAGTGCCTGCCACTTCGCTAACGATCATGCGCTCGGTATTGGTCAGTGTGTTTATGAAGGTGCTCTTGCCGACATTTCGCCGGCCTACCAGAGCCATTTTCATTTCTTCTGGCTCAGACTCCTCAAACCCTGTCTCCGGAGAGACTTCGGGAAGTCGTTCTGAGATCATATCAAGCAGTAAATCACGATTGCGGTTTTGCAGGCAGCTGACTCTTACAAGTTTTCCTCGCCCGAGTTTGTAGAATTCGTCAGCATCTGCATCCAATATGGACTCATCGGTTTTGTTGGCAACCAGAAGAATTGGCTTGTCGACATATCGCAGTCGTTTGGCTACATGCGAATCCAGAGGTAGCAGACCGGTACGTGTGTCAACCACGAATAAAATGATGTCTGCCGCTTCCAGAGCATATTGGATCTGCTCTTCTATTTCGTCACTGAGGTCGTCAACGTCGTTAATGCCGATGCCGCCCGTGTCGACAATATCAAAGTACTTGTCATCATGGCTCAGCAGGTATGTCATCCGATCGCGTGTAACTCCGGCGACGTCGTCGACAATTGCGAGACGCTTTCCGGCCAGCCAATTAAAAATGCTGGACTTTCCGACGTTTGGTCGGCCAATGATGACAACTTGAGGTACAGACATAACGGTTTTATCATAATGACGGTTATGAAGTTGGTCGACGGGGAATTGGATAGCTCCATGAGTAATCCATCAAGAGATGGAAAAGTACGCGGGTGATTCCGAATGTAAGCGTCAGAGCCACGCAAGTGACTCGTGGAATTGCGACCTGTGCACATATCGATTCAAGATCGTTACAATTGCATCTGTAAACTGACACGTTGGTCTAATGAATCGCGAAACAATGCAGTCGGATCAGCTAAAAAAGACGATCACTCAATTCCTGAGGAGTGCACAGTGTGCTGGAGTTTCGAGCATATCTCCAGCAGGAAGCATTGAGATTGCTAGCATAGAACCTGAATCTCACTCCAACGAACCTGAATCTGGATCTGATACAAGCCACGCGGCAATGGCTGAAACGACCGGCACAAAAGACGGGCACGATATGGGTAAAGAAACCTTAGCAATTGTCGAGCAAGAAGTATCGCAGTGCACACAGTGCAAAGAGCTTGTTGCCAACCGTACGCAAACGGTGTTTGGTGTGGGAAATCCCAACGCGGATCTCGTGTTCTTTGGTGAAGCTCCAGGCCGTGATGAAGATAAGCAAGGCATTCCGTTTGTCGGGCGTGCAGGCCAGTTATTGACCAAAATTATCGAAGCGATGGGACTTCAGCGTGATGACGTGTATATCCTGAACACTGTGAAGTGCCGACCACCGGATAATAGAAACCCGTCTCCAGAGGAACAGGAAAACTGTAAAGGGTTCCTAAATCGGCAACTTGCACTTATCAATCCAAAGTACATTTGTTGTTTGGGAAGCGTGCCGAGCAAAAATCTACTGGAAACGAAAGAGACCATTGGAAAACTCCGAGGAGTATTACACGAGGTCGATGGTAGGAAAGTTCTTTGCACTTATCACCCTGCCTATCTACTGAGAAATCCAAGCGCTAAGCAATTCGTTTGGGATGATGTGCAGATTCTGATGAAAGATATGGGGTTGCCTATTCCCAAGACGTAGATTCAATGGAGCTCAAATAGTAACTCCGCCCGCGTCGCTAATCAGATGACTCTTCTGTTGAGGACGGACTATCCTGCTCAGATTTGCTGGAATTGAAGGCTGCGTAGTCTTCCGGTTTCGCTACATAAAAAGCCATTAATCCGAGATTTCGTGCAAAGAGAAATGAAGTCATCGTGAATAGCAGGCATCCGAAGAAGTAAGTCCAGACCTTGTATTCCTTGGCAAATTCATGGTCGATAGCCATAGAAGAGAATACAAAG
>JAKUOW010000066.1 GCA_022451045.1 Pirellulales bacterium
CCGGCTTGGCGACATATCGTCATCTTCACGGCCTTCCCCTACGCAAGCATAAGATACGCGGTGACTTCGTGGAAATCGACGACTTCACCGATGATTTTGACTTCCCAATTGACTACGAACGCTGGAAAACTCACTTTTACGGTGGCCCACCCGTGGAAGCAAAACAAGGCTTCTTTAAGCGACTCTTTGAGGGTTAAGCAGCCGAATACTCCACATCCGCAAATACCCAGTGGAATTCTGCTTGCTAATTTGTCGGTAGATTCGAAAAATATGTGAAGCATGTCGTTCATTCCGAACAGCATCCAACGCATAGATTCTTGGAGACTATGTCATGATCGTGGGAGTTCCACGTGAAGTACTTAAGGACGAGTATCGGGTGGCTCTTTTGCCCGTAGGCGTCGAAGAACTCATAAACTGCGGTCATCAGGTACTTATTGAGCCCGGTGCAGGAATCGGTTCGGGCATAGCAGATCACGATTATCTGCGTCATGGTGCGGAGATGGTGACTGTCGATGATCTATTCGATCAGTCTGACCTGATTGTAAAAGTCAAGGAACCACAGCGGGAAGAATGGCCACGCATACAACCAAACCAAACGATCTTTACTTACTTTCACTTTGCAGCCAGTAAAGAACTAACCACAGCCATGATTGAGTCAGGCGCGACGTGTGTTGCTTACGAAACACTCGAAGATGCTAACGGCCGGCTGCCGCTCTTAACTCCGATGAGCGAAGTCGCCGGGCGGATGAGCGTTCAAGAAGGTGCAAAGTACCTAGAAAAACCTCAGATGGGCAGGGGGGTCCTTTTGGGTGGAGTACCCGGTGTTGCTCCAGCGAAAATCCTTGTCCTTGGAGGAGGCGTTGTAGGTGCAAACGCAGCGAGAATTGCCGCCGGTTTTCAGGCGGATGTTACCATACTCGATATCAACATGGATCGACTTCGGTATCTTGATGACATCATGCCGGCCAATGTAAATGTGCTGTATAGTGATCGCCACGTTGTCAGGGAACATCTCCCATACGCTGATCTGGTCATTGGTGCCGTTTTAATTCCCGGAGCCAAAGCACCACGCCTAATAAGCACTGAAGATCTTTCAATCATGCAGCCTGGAAGCGTGATCATCGATGTGGCGATCGACCAGGGAGGCTGTATCGAAACGTCACGTCCCACGACTCATAGTGAGCCAACGTACCTAGAGCAGGACGTCGTTCACTATTGCGTTACGAACATGCCAGGTGCCGTTGGCAGGACAAGTACATTCGCCTTATGTAATGTCACACTTCCCTGGATTCTTTGCCTGGCTAACCATGGAGCAACCGCCGCTGCCAACTTATTCCCCGAAATCAAATCTGCGATGAATATTCACCAAGGTGAAATCACCTGCGATGCGGTAGCAAGTGCTTTTGCTGCATAGCCCTCTACTGGATAATCCGCGAGTTTAGACTCGAATTCCGTTTAATTCGCTTCGGTTAATGCCAACTTACGCATCTGCCCGATTGACATTTCCTACTCACTATTTAACATTGATAGAAGTAGTCCACCGTCTGACGCAGGTTGGGTAATACGCTGTAAGGGTAAGCGTGTTACAACCAGTTCAGACGACGCCGAGTAGGTTCTGGTAAGCCCATCTATAGGGCGACAACCGGCTTTCGCCTCTCTTTTGACGTTGTGGACACGTTAGACACATAATCTCCAGAATTGCGCGAGGCGAATTCAAATGAATATTACTCCACTTGCCTTCATGGGCGTCGGAAGTACCGAACTTATGGTGATCCTTGGGATCATGGTTCTTTTGTTTGGTAGCAGCAAACTCCCTAAACTAGCCCGAAGTATGGGCAAGAGTGCTACAGAATTTAAGAAGGGACTTCGCGGCGACGAGGATGGCGGTTCATCCCCTAGCGACGACGACGAGGATGATGATAGTGCAAGCACACCAGAAGTGATCGAAGAGTAACGTGCAGTCTCCCAAAACTGTCTCGTTAGTGATTGCTCTTTGTGACCTTCCGAGCGCTCGGTGCAGCACGGAATACACAATGTGTGAGCATGATAAGATCCCCGATGAATTGAGGATTTGATGGACCAATTTATTGACCAACCAGTAATTGCCCTGATTTTCGGTGGTGTTGGGAGCGGTGAAATGATCTTCATCGCTGTGATTGCCATTTTACTGTTTGGCAAAAACCTACCATCGATGGCCAAGAAGTTCGGCAAGTCATATCGCGAATTTCGCGATGGGCTTAACGACATTAAGAAAGACGTGCGTGTCGACGACTATATGTACGACGACTCTAGCAGCAATTCATATTCAAGTTCAGCTAGCGGAGCAGGAGACTGGTCAGCTTCCGACTATGATGATTACGACGAGTCTCTGGCACCGAAATTCGATCCCCCACCTTCAGAACCTGTAATCGAATCGGAATCGCCATCAAGCGATGACAACGTCATACGAGAAGAAGCTGACTAGTCAAAGCGATAGTAAACTTCCAGGCAAAGTGTTGCCATGGCAGTACTGTACACACGGCCGCCGTATCCTGCCCAAACAGATGTTGGATCCCAACTTCCAGCAAGACTAACATCGAGCTCACTATCCATCTTTACGCGTTGGGACACAAGCAGCTGTGACTGCATGGCTTGATTCCACTCCTGCCATTGTTCACCGCCAACTCGCTTCATAACAAACGAGCCATAGTAATTCAGATATAGATTGTTACGAGCGCCTCCGGGAACTTCCTGCATGACTCGTTGGGCTGCTTCATTTAGCTGTTCATCCGAGTCTAAATTATCAAGCCATAAGCGACAGGCCATCGCTTCGGCAGTCATCGTAGCAGTAATCTTTTCATTGGGTCGATAAGAGGACAATCCATGGTGCTTACCAGCACTGCATGACTTGATAAACCGCACCATATTGCTTCGCACTTTTTCCGGAATAGAAATACCAGCAAACTGAGCACTCTTAATCGCAAGTAATTGCCAGCCGCACTGGCTCATGTCACCTGTGTCTTTTGGTTGATATCTCCATCCTCCGGACACTGAATCCTGGGAATTAACCGTGTAATCGATAGCACGTTGGGCATAAGGTCGTATTCTCGAATCACCAGTCAGAGCCAGTGCTTCGCAAACGGCCATCGTAGCCATCGCGTGACAATACATCCGTGCATAGAGAGTGGCCTTACCTGACAGGTTTCCATCACCGGATTGCTGCCCAAGCAACCATTCCAGGCCACGCTGAACGGTATTGCGATAATCTCCTTTCAAGTGCGTCTCGCCAGCACCCATAAAAGCCAACAGTGCCAATCCAGTAATTCCGGTATCGGCATGCAATCCCGCCTTACCACGCAGTTGACCTTGTACGCTTGGTTCACGCCCACCGCCGTAGTCCTGAGCGATCCACTTTCCACTTTTGTGCTGATTGGCCGCGAGCCAAGCGAGGGCTGATTCGACCGCGCCCTCGCTTGCAGTGCTCGCACCAAAGGCACGACCGCGTGTTGCTTTTGACTGCAATCGTCTCTCGTAGACTGCAGGGAAGTCTGTGTCGTCAAGCCGCTTGATTGATTCAGTGACGGATTCCGCCGGAACACTTGGCACAGTAGCTTTGACTGCTACGAGATTGTCCTGCGCCGTAACCACCTTAGCCTTCGGCTCCTCAACCCGAGATTCATCATCCTCTACTTGCGAATCAACAACATTTTCTACCGACGGCATTACTGTGTTGGAATCCGTTGGCGCCTCATCCGACACTCCATCCGGAAGCTCTGATTTCTGCTCCTTCGGTTCTTCAAACCCACCTTCTGAGAGTTCAGATGGTGTTTCAATGTCGACTACACTTGAATCAGCCGTATCGATATTGGGCATAGGCTCCGGTTGAGAAGGTTGTGACTGCGGCGATTCAGGCTCGGTGGGTTCCATATTTGGCATCGGCGCGGGACGTACTGGATCTGGCACTATGGCGGCGTAAGTATCTGAATCGCCCGTCTCTGATGCCAGCGTTGAATCAAGGCTAATATCGTCTGTTATGGTTTCCTCGGCTTGCGCCAATAATCTTTCGTCATCAATAAAACTAACAACATTTGGACTCGATCCGGCAAGAGGAAAGTCAATCCCAAGAATTCTCGTACCATAAAACAGCACACCGATAAGTACATGTGCAAATACACTCAGCGTTAGGCATTTAGTAAGAGGTCTAGCCCGTCCTAAACGCGTCCACGTCATCACGAGAAAAGTAAGGCACAGTACAAGCATGCCGATCCACAGTACCATTTGCATGGTACTGCTGGTATGCACAGCTTGTGCATCGGATTGCGCGTACAAGAAACCGAACCAGATCACGACGTCGTCCTATTAAAGATGATCGTTGGAATTAAGGTGTTTATTTGTTTTGAGCGAGCTTTACTGACACACCCATTTGATCCACACCTGCCTTGCGGCATGCACTCAGTACGGTAGCTACGTTTTGAAAAGCGCCATCGGCGTCACCACGAATCAACACATGCACACGATTTCCGTCTGTCTTTTCCTGCTCGAATCTAGAAATGAGTGATGCCAAATCACACAACTCTCCATCAATGGTGATGGAAGCATCAGTGAATACATTTACGACATGATGTTGCACGAGTGATTCCGTTGCAGCGGCATCGTCAACCTGAGGAACTGTCAGCTCCATCTGATGTTCGACGTCCGTAAATTGCGTACCGACCATGAAAAATATGATCAGGAGGAAAACGATATCGATCATCGACGTCAGATTTAGTGACGGTGATTCGTCCTGGCTGATTTTGATAGGCATGACTGAACCTCGGAACAGATAAACCGATTCCTAAGCAGCTCGCTTTGCAGGTTGTTTGACAACGCGTCGTTTTTCAGATCGTTTGCGTGCTTCCAACGAAATCGAATCCACCATTTTCTGGCCAATGGTGTCCATCTCCATTAACAAGCGGTCTACGCGACTTGTGAAATAGAGATAGGCAATCAATGCCGGAATCGCGACGCACAATCCCGCAGCCGTTGTAATTAGTGCCTGACTGATTCCGGCTGCGAGTAATTCCGGCTTCCCCATGGCACCGGTCGTCACAATGGCATTAAAGGCTCGGATCATCCCAATCACCGTGCCAAGCAATCCAAGTAATGGTGTAATTGTGGAGATGCCGTTAAACATACGGATGTAACGACGCAGTCGGTTACCAACTCGTTCGCCTTCATCTGCAATCGCCGCTTCGATTACCTGTGCCGGCTGACCCCATTTTCGCACTGCGGCACTACAAACACTCGCGCCCGGGCTCTTGTTTTCCTTACAAAGCCGTGTAGCTTCACCACGAGAAAGCTCGCCTGCTTGCATTTGGCTGACAAATCGCTTCACAAATGGTCGTGGAATGACGCGTCCTTTACGCAAGGACATAGCGCGTTCAAAAACGAACATGCAAAGAGCCAGTGAACACAACCCAATCGGCAGCATAAGCATTCCGCCTGCTGTGGAAATATCCAGAAGGCTCGACCCTGTCGTCATCTCCGTGACGTTGGTCGATTCCTTGGATTTCGACTCGATTGCAGCTGGAGCCGATGCATCGAGCTCGCTGATAGATTGATCACCGTTTATTGCTTGCTGAGCAAATATCGGCATACAAATAAGCAGCAATCCAACGCTCGTCAGGCAAAAAAACCGGATCCTGGTTTGGTATATTTTGAGCATGTGCATCCGTGCACCTTAACGTCGAATACTGTACGAACGGCCAAATTCAAACAGTGCATGAAACTCGTAAATCGACTTGCTGAATGATGATCTCTCAATAAGTCATACGCGGCAACTATCCACCATCAATTATCGGCTATGCAGATACACGTTAATTAGAAAAACGGCGTTTCATCAAATCCAAAAAGTGCTGTAAACGATATATGAATTTGTAACCACTGACGTCTAGACACTGACAATCCGATCGTTATCCTATTAGGTAACACCTCTTGTTTGTAAAAAAGAGTCGAATTTCGTGCTAGATAATGAACATATCCATCCAGTCGATGATTTTTTTGGCCAAATTGGTGAAGTTGAGGCAGGACAAGCGATTCCGTTAGATAACGGCGGAATGCGAGTAGAAACTTCACCGTTAGAATTACGGAATTCCGTGTTTAACGACGAGTTTTGCGAAGCCTTAAGACGTGCATTATCCGTAGTTGCAGGCACCTCTCTAACAGACTTTTCTAGCCAGAAGGAAATGGCAGAAGCGATTTCTGATTTAACAAACGGGGGACGCTGGCGACTTATTTACAATGGCATGGCCGTTAAGTTGCGTGCTATTAACCCCAAAAGAACAAAAGTTGGTTATTTCCAACTCAGAGCATTAGGGTCCAGACAATCTTCGGTTTACACAGGGAAAGCGTTTCCAGAATTGGTAATCGAAATGGCATAATCGAGCAGTTGGGAAAAGCAAATATCATAATAAAACCACTACTATTTCGCATTTTTGGGATTCGAACCAGTTGTATGCCCCCCACTGTGTTGGGTAGTCTAGGGGCTTATTGGGAATGGAATCTCAATCGCATACAGCGAGTGTCTCAAGGACGGGGCAAAACTGATATTTTGGCCGCAAAAACGGCCGTTTCGTTTTAGACTGTCCGACACCCGTGTTTCATCACCTCATTAGATCTGCGTATCGTCGTCTGTTCAGCCTAGGTGAGCCTGACAGACGAAAGTACTTCGTGCGCATTGGGCATGAGGATCTGGAACCTCGATTAGTTCTTTCAACAATATGTGGGCAAGGGCTGGAGTTTCACGAATCAAAAGAGGCAATTGTTGCACCTACTGCCTTGATATTTAGCCAATCTGATAATGAGATTGCTCAAGATGAGATTATCAGCGAGGCGTTTTCCCCTGCGGTTGATTTACCAGAACGGCAGTATCTAGCAGTCATAGACGATGCATTTTCCGATACGGAATCGTGGAACGCACCGGATAGCGGATTCGAAGATTATACGTCTCGGGCAGCATCTGAACATGATTCTAATATCGCCTTAGAAGATGAAGACACACAGTTTTCAGGGCCAATTCACACAGCCCCAACATCATCGCGCATAGGCGATAACCCGTCATCAGCAGATTCAATGGCGGAAAACAAACACAATCTATCACTAACTTCAAATCATTCTAGTTCTTATCTGGAATTCAAAAGCCCGACTAATTATGAACGCGGGCCGCCCCAGGAAGAGTTGACTGTCGATGCCGAAGGCGAATCGCAGTCAACCGAAATACAAACCATTTCCGTCGAAATTAGTGGTCGTGACAGTAACGGTATTGTGCTTACAGTTACGGACACAGACGGTGATACAGTTCCAGTTAGTTCTGATGCGAACTGGGATCTCTCGGATGCAGTCCTCCACATATCTTTGGCGGACTTTCTACCGCTGCCTGGTGATGAATTCACTATCCTTGAAGGCGTCGAGTTGACACTGGATGAACACTCCATTCCAGCCGATTTTTCCACCTTCACTGGACTAAGCATTGCTAATACAGGTGAAACAAACACAAACGGGCTGTTTTTCATCCCGCAGATCGACAGCAACAGTGGGAAGATAAAATTAACTGCTTTTGAGTTGCCCAAGGCTCTTGAGTTTGATTTCACTAGCTTCGGTCAAGATATCACCGCTGATGATGTGTTTTCCGTCTTCGCGGGAAAGTCAGACTCCCTGAACATACCGAGTGGCAACTTCACCTTGTCTGGCCAGACTTTCTCGGGCGATCTTAACCTTTCAACCACCGCTACATTTGGCCGTATTCGTATAGAGGCAACGGATCTCGCGGTTACCCTCGGCAGTGGATCTCCTCAGATTGTCGTGACCAATGGAGACGGATTGTTTGAAGTAGACATCGAAAACCAATCGGCTGCCGGAAGACTGGAGTTCGATCTTACAGCATCAGTTGGCCCTATTGAGATTTCTGGCGAAGGGTCATTACTTGAAATTAATACATCGTCTCAGAACGCTGTCCTGACCAAACCCGTAGACGGTTCAGATGAATTTGAGACTTACACAATTGCGGGTATTAATGGGATTTCCATCACACCAGCGGAATTGAGTTTTCAAATCGATGACAGTTTAATCACACCGGAAAATGTCAGCCTTGAGATTGCAAAGACTCCAGAGGGCGATGATGTCATTTTCCTGGCAATGGACGATGGTAATGCTTCAATCGCAAATGGATTAGTTGCCTATTCATTCAAGGATAGCGCGTTGTTGGTTACAAGTAACGGGCTGCTGGGAACAGCAACAGTGCAGCTCGAATTTGCCGACGATAACATCTCTGTGTCAGGTCAATCTCGCGTACTGATCAACACCACAGGCTCCTCGCAGACCGAAAAGATTCTGAGCACATCGGCCGGACCAGTTTCTTTTCCAGCCATAGGCGACACATCCTTTTCGATTGCTGACCCTGATCTTGAAATGACCATTCTGGGCCATCACATTGGAAAAGATATACTGTTTGACCTCTCCGACGTAAGCGAAGAGACACAACGTTATGAAATTCAGGTCGTGGTGAATGACACCGCAATTTCTCTAGGTAACGGCAGCGATGCGTATATTGATCTAACTACAGGCGAGATTGCATTTAAGCTGATAAAAGAAACTATCGGTTCGGGCAATGACGAGCAAACCAGCTTTTGGACCACAGCGGTTGTCAACAACGTAAATGTTTCTGCCGGTTTTGAAGGAGTGGAAATCGGTGGTGAGTTTGCACTCAGCATTGATACAAGCAGCAATGACGCCGGATTTATAATTTCGTCAACGGGGAATTCATCTCCTTATATCGATATCGCGGGCAACAGGCTAAGTGGCGAGTTTAGTTTCCAGCACAAGATAAACGGAGCTACGCCGTCGATTGAGTTCGACTACGAGAACATAAACATCACAGTTGATGATGGATTTGGCAATGCTCTTTTGATTGCCGAACAAGCATATCAAAGTGTCCTTTCCGATATCAGTTCACTAGGCGGAGACACAACTGGCTTCGATCTTGAGCTGACTGATTATGGAAAGTCACTAGACGATTTCAATATTGATGTTGCGATCATTGAATCCAATCCTCCCGGTGAGGGGCAGTTCACACCTGACGAATACGTTGCTGTAGAGATAGATGGCTTGAAAATGACCGTCACCCTTTACAGCAGTGGTGTAGAAGGTCAGACAATCACCGCAACAACTTTTAGAAATGTTGTGAATGAGGCAATTGGCTCATTACTTCACTCGCCGCTCGAATTGCTGACTGAATCTGGAGATGTCAACTACGATATGCTCGCTTCCGTCTCAGCAGCTATCTCCGATCTGGCATCGCCTTCTCAGAGCTTATCATACAGACTCGGATCGTATGGCATTTCATTTGAAAATGGCGGGGTAAAAGGAGCTTTCCCTGTTTCGATTTCACAGACCGTTGGCAACGCTGCCATTTCGGGTGATTTCCTGATCGATATCGACACGACAGACAGCAGTCAACAACACATCTATTTTTCCGCAACAGATGCTGAGTTATCAACAGGCCACGGTGACCATTCGATTTCGGGGGATTTTGTAATCGAGCGTACGTCTTCCGAAGGCAGTGCCACACTTGTAACAGCAGTGGATAACGGCGTAATGCAATTTGGACAACCGCCAGTTGCATCTATTTCAAACCTTACGGGACTAATGCAATTGTCCAGTGAGGGAATCGCAGCCATCCTTAGCGGTTCGGCAGAATTTAACATTCCAGATGTTGAATTTTCAACAGATTCAATCGAAGTCGCTATAAACACAACCGACACGGCTGTCCTGTCCGAAATAGCTCTCGAAGACACAACGCTCTCACTAAATCTATCCACCGGACCATACGTTAATGCAACAGTCTCAGATGCAACACTGACGATCGGAGGCATTAATTTCTCCGGTTCATTCCACTTCGAAGATGGCACCAGGACAGAAGTAATTCAAATCGCACCCACGGAAGAAAATCCCGAACCTGTTCCGAGCACGGTCGAATCGACGTTCCACTTTACAACGCTTCATTTTGAACATGTGATAGCAACAATCGATGGGAACGGATTTGAGCAAGTTGCCGGCAACATCAACATCGAAGCCGGGAATGCCATCGGCGACATCAGTGGGCGGATTGCTATCAGTGCTGGCATCATTGATGCGGGAGCATATGCTAGCATCACAATTGATACGACTGCAGAATCAGCGGTTACTCTAAACGAACTGGTTGCGACCGTTTCAATCGGTGAATGGTTGTCGTTCAGTGGATCCGTCGAAGATAGCATAACCGTTCAAGATGGCGATGCAGTTATTAGCAACACAAATGTCTATCGCAATGTCTCACTTTTCGTAGGCTCTGGACCATTTCTGATCTCGCCTAATCAGGAAAGAAATCCCGCCGCCGTCGGAATTGCATTGACGGTCGATAATCTTGTAACCATTGTGGACGAAACGACGAATGAGGTTGTTACCGCGTATGGCTCCATAACGACAACAGAACTAATCGGAACACCGGATGCTACTCTGACAATCGCCGGTGGTCTGGTTCGATTTAACAAGACGGATAATGAGTATTCAGATCTCAAACTAGTCGAAGGTAGCGAGGTAACAGATCTCGGAAGCATTTCCGGAAATGTCGACAGTATCGCCGCAGTATCAGCTGAATTGTCTCTTGCCGGCAATGCTCTTTCGATGTCAGATGTCGAATTCGACCGGTTTATCACTGAGTCCGGCGAAGCGATAACAAGCATATCAATCGGCTCAGGAACGCTAACGGGAAGACTCGTCGAAGCTTCTATTTCAGAAAGTATCTTGGTAATACAGAAGGACGGTATTGCCGGTGAGCTAAACAGTGACATTACGCTAGGCGAAGAAGGTGATACCTTCACATCTGTAGATGCCGTCGTAAGAGTCAACTCCTCCAAATCTCCAATCAGTAACACATTTGGTATTGGCGATGAGATTATTCAGCTCGAGTTACCAGCAGGGCCATTTATCGAGATTGACGCAACGGATGCTCGCATCAATGTGTCTGGACAGGAAATCTCTGGCAACTTTACTGTCACGACAACGGACAGCCGTACAGATGTCCTAATTTCGAACGGTCAGGTTTATTTTGGAGGCAACAGCGAATCCGATGGCTCTCTAACGGTTAGTGATGCAGTGGGTGAACTGCAAATTAACACTGGTCCATCATATACAGGTAGTCTGGCAGGGAACATTGCAGTCCTGGCGCCAAGTACCGAGATTCAAGGCACCGCCAGTGTGGTAATTGACTCATCTAATAACACATTTACCGCAGAGCTTGATAATGCAGAACTGATAGTCTTAGATGAGCAGGTAATTTCGGCATCGAATCTGGTGGTCACGCAAGTTCAATCAGAAGGGATAACCACTGCACACCTTACAGTTACCAACCTGGTTGCCCAACTAGGTGATTCCAACAGCAAGTGGGTTACGGCAAGCGTAGATACAGCCACCATGACCATAAGCAGTGAGGCAACCATTGTTTATGCCGCCGGATTAGCAATTAATTCCGAAATTCCAGAATTCGATTTTTCCCAGGAGAGCGAGGTCAACCTTTCATTAAATACTGGTGTATCAGATGTATCACTAGACACTGGTGATCCTCAAGAGGTTCTTATTCCGGCTGAATCACTAACTCTCGCGGGAAGTGTTGATTTAAGCGTATTGCAACAGGAAATAAGTGGCGATTTAATATTTAATCAGGTGACCACTTCGGATAGTCAAACCCTCGTTTATGCTGAGCTGACGGCTGGTGAAGTTTCACTGAGCCACGGCACAGGCGACTCTGAAGAAACAGCTATATCAGCAACCAACATCGCTGGCACGTTGATTATTAGTGATCGAGGTGTAGTGGCCGAACTAAATGCAAGCTCGGTTACGCTGAGTCTTTCTGACAATATCACTGCGGGTGCCGACAACGGATTTGCAGTATCGGTAAATACCAATAGCGAGCCAATTGCTATTGAAGTCGGTGAAGAAACCATTGCCGCACCGGCCGGACCGTTTTTCAGAGTAGAAGCCAGTAATTTAGTGTTGAACATAGATGTTTCAGGAACAATTTATGCTCTGACATCCGATGTAGCATTCGAACAATTCCACGGTGAAACTGAATTTGGCGAAACTGAGTCAATCACTCTGCTGGCTGTTCAGGAAGCGGAGTTACAACTTGGCCAGCAAACGATAACAGATGGATACGGGCGATTCCTCATTATCAACTCAGAAGAGGGTTCTGGAATTGCTGGATCAGCATCTGGCAGCGCTTTAATTGAATCTGAGGGCTTTAGCTTGGGCGGGTCGATCGGCCTGAGACTTAACAATACCGGCATCCAAATCTCGGAAACTTTCGAGATAATGGGTACAACCACCACTTTTGACTTTGCAGCCGGACAAGAAGAGATTGTCGAGTTTTACGGTTCAGGTATTGGCATAACGATTGGCGACTTCGTAACCATTACGGGTGACGTGAGCTATACAGATGATGGCAATGGCACACAGCTATTCGGTGCTGATGCACTCACTGTTTTTGTTGGACAAGGTCCGCTTTACCTGTATCAGGGACGAGATGACATTAACCCAGATGCTTACGGGCTCTTAATCCAAAATGCAACGTTGGCGATTGCTAAGACGGCGGAGACTTATGCTGTATACGCAAGCGGTGATCTCACTACATTAAACACACCTGGCATGTCCGTTTCCGGGTCTGGTTTGGTGCATTTCAATAACACGGGACAGGCTGTAAGTCGTGTAATTGAGTTTACAAATGAAGATGGTGCTGCTGAGTCCGTCAGCCTTAATGTGCAGGATAACGCCAAACATGTTGAAGCACATGGAGCAACGATTGTTACAGCAGGATTGACACTTGTTCTGGATTCGGACGATCCAAACACCGTGGAAATTGACGAGAGCGGTTCTTTGACGTTTACGCTGGATGACTTGGAAGTAGGTGATACGGTTTATGAAAACACCGTAATAGCCACAATATCCAAAGCTTCTACGGTAATAGGTAATCCAGATGACCCGGTACTAACCGCATCAGGAATCGCCGGCACACTCTTGGTAAATGATGCAGGGGTCGCAGGCCTATTGACAGTGAATGACGTTACTGTGCAAGCCTCGTCTGGCGTTGAATTAACCGCAAGCGGTGTCAATTTGGTATTGAATACGCATCCAAACGCCATTTCTGTGCCCGACCCATTAATCGAAGATAGCGTGCTTGAATTGCCAGCAGGAAACTACGTGGCCCTAAGCATTGATACCGCCACACTTGTCGTACTGGAAAATGAACTGGCACTCGTAGACACTACATTTGAATTTGATTCAACAACGGATTCTGTTTTGATCAGTTACGAATCTGCAAGTGTGACCATCGGTTCAACGGAAAATGGAATATCTGCAACATCTGCTCATGGGGCATATATACTCACAGCATCCGGAATAGCTGGGCAGGCAACAGCAACCGTCAATGCCTATACCGCCAACTTCAGCCTCGGCGGCGATTTTGACTTGGTGTTTAACAATTCAACGGATGAGATAAATGTTGAGACTGAAGTCGCCAATAAACCGTTATCACTTTCCGTCCAAAGCGGTCCATTCTTTAACGTGGTTGGGAAAGATATTACTGTCAGTCAAGACGGCGTATTCTCAATAAATGCTGATGTCAGCATACAACGCACTACCGTGCAGGACGTCGCTGTCGCCTCGATATTTGTTGCAAATGCCGCTCTGGCGCTTGGCAAAGATAGTGATAATGAAGACATCATTGCTGTTGAAAATGCTTCTGGATTCATGGTCGTAACAGAATCCGGACAAGTTGCATTATTTGACGGTGATATCAGTGTTCTCGACTCCACCGGCATTTCGATCGGTGGACACGTGCAAATTGCAATCAATCAAACTAATACTTCGTTTGTTGACGAATTCACCATAGGTGAAAACACATATCAATTTGCACTTCCGGGAAGTGAATCCGGATATTCTCAAATCCAAATAAATAGTGGATCCATCGAGTTTGGCGGACTGACGCTAACAGCGGATCAATTTGTTTTCACAGAAGGTGTAGAAAATTCTCCCAATGTGTCGGTTAAGGCAACAAATGCAGCACTAGAATTAGCCGTTTCCGGAAAGCGTGTAGTGGGCCTTCAAGGTGCAGACTTTGAGTTCACCCTTACTGAAAGCGGTGTGTACGGTCAAATCTTAACGGCGAGTGTACTTGGGCCTGACTTTGGCGGCGACTTCAGTGTTAGCGGTACAGTTAGCGGTCAGTTTAATTCAACCACAAGCGTACAAGAGTCCATACCAGCCGGGTCAGAATCAATACCATACTCGAACATCGAAATAACCAACGCGTCGGTCATACTACTTGATCAGGAATTCGCAGCAGCGAGTCTTAACTTTGAGCAAACTGGCACGTCGGTCACGATGGCAGGAACCGAAATCGACTTAAGCTTGAATGCTGGTGAAACCGAAGTGCTTGGAATCACAAGTAGCGTTTTCAGCTTCACGTTCTTAAAGGACGGTTATTTTGGAGCTATTGGCAATGCGAGTATCCGTGGCCCAGACATCTTTGGTCTTGGTATAGAAGGCACAGGGGAACTGCGAGTCAATTCAACATCGTCTGTTCAATTTGTTGAGTCTATAGGCGAAAACGGTGCAACACATGAGTTTGCGATCCCAGGTAAAAGCGGCAGTAAGGCATACTTACAGGTTTCCATAACTGGAAATGACGAAAACCCGGCGGCAATTACGCTGGTGGATTCAACGAGGATCACTGCAAATGAATTCATCTTTACTCGAGACGGCGAACAAGTCAGCGTATCCGGAAACAGCGCCGGCCTATCATTATTCGCGGGATCCGAAACTCCGATTGTCACGGTAGAGGATGCCGACTTCGCCATCACGTTTACATCCACTGGTGTATACGGCGCTCTTGTCGATGCTTCCATAGCACTAGATGCTGATGGTTACGACATTTCAGGTGTGGTTTCTACGGAGTTTAACACCACCACTTCAACTCAGGAGATCGAGGTTAATGACCATACAATTAGCGTGCCGACAGCAATTGGCCCAGAGGGCAAAGATGGTGATGCGACCTATCTAAGAGTCTCTGTAAGTGGATCAGAATCGGATCCGGCTCGCCTTGAAGTTACTGCAGGCGATTTCGCAAGTATTTTAGAATCTGACTTGTTGTTCTTTGAATCAAGCGACAGCAGCGTCGTGCTCTCATCAGAGAATACCCATTTCAATCTAACCAGTGGAGATTCTTCATTCCTGTCGATGACCGGTGGCGACCTTCTCTGGGTATTCACCGACGAACAGGTTGCTGGCGTCGTTGAAAATGCTGTAGTAAGTGGACCGGATCAAGAAGCATTTGAAGGTATTTCATTTAATGGCACAGTTTCACTCATAGCTAATGATGGCCCAACCATCACAGTCTCAACGACAAATGGACTCGTGGAGATCCCAGGGGCTGAAGAACAGTATTTCCGTGTTCAAATTAGCGGCACTGAAACACCCGATGGAATCGCTCCCGCGACACTAACCGTTTTGAGCAATGTCGCCTCGGCAAACACCTTTACCATTGAATCCAATGGAACGAACACCGTAATGACCGGTGAAAATGTTTCGGTGGCAATTAACGCTGGACAGACCCGGATCGTTGGAATCACAAATGCAGATTTCTATGTAGATATCGCCGAAAACGGAATACGGGGCCAGCTGGATAATGCATCGTTACTAGGACCAGAACTTGGCAGTTCATTTACCGTTACCGGTTCGGATATTTCTGCAACCGTTAATACGACGGGCGAGTTATTTGACAACGGAACTATATCCATCCCCGCTGGTAATGGCGACTATTTCGAGGTGGTAGTTGGTGCAGCAGAATTGCAAATTCTGGGCAACACTCTTTCTGCCAGTGAAATCCGCTTCAACCGTGATCTCGACGCAGGCGGAACCACCGCAAATATCTCTGCCTCGAATCTCGAAGCAAATCTTGCCGAGAACTTCATTTCGGTCACGGCAGCGAGTGCTGAATTCTCGGCAACAGACGCTGGCGTTACCGGAAATATCCAACAAATGGCCGTTTCCGGCTCCATTGTAGATGAGAACTCGCCGGTTCAATTGACCGGTCTTGAGGAAGCCACAGAAGCCACTGCCGATCTCGAGTTTGACACCACCAATCCAAACGGAAGTTACTTCCGGATCGACGTCTCGGATTCAAAATTGGTTATCGGGGACACGATATCGGTTTCAGGAGACTTCGTGTTCGAGCAATACAGTTCGTCTGGTGGTAGCCAGCAGACACGAATTGCAGCAACCAACATGAGTAGTGAGTTCAAAGTTGGGGACTCAAGCGTTGCTTCGGTAACGAGCGGGACGGGCTTCTTCTTTATAGTTGACGGCCAAATTGCTGGAACAGCCACTGCAACAGCTAACTTCTCACTGCCTGGCGCCACCCTGAATGTCGATACTGTTGAATTTGAAGTAAATAACACCGGTCAAGCCGTTGCGGAAGCGATGGTGATTAACGGTGAAGAAATCACTATCGGCTTACCTGCCGGAGATTTTGTCAGAATTCATGCTGTTGGCGGCGTATTGAACTTCGGAGCACTGTCGCTTCAAGGGGATTTCTTGCTTGAACAGCAGGATGGGCAAAACACAGCCATCGGAGTTACTAACGCAGCGATTTCTGTCGATTACAACGGCGATCAGTTGGCAATTGAAAGTGCAAAAGGTGCGTTTAAAGTAATTCCCGGTGAAGAATTGCAGGACGGTTCATTCACAGGTGGTTTAGCGGGTTGGATTTCAGGTGTCGCAGATATAGCGGTCGGTGATGTTTCAGCTGGTGGCACCGTAGCCTACCACTTCAACGATTCGACACTTCTGGTAAACGAGACCATTCAGGTTGGTTCTGACACTCTTGAGATAACCTTTAGCGATACGGAAGTTCGCGAAGGCAGCAACACATATTCAAGAGTGGTACTAGCAGATGCATCAATTGAAATTGGTGATTTCTTCAAAATTGGCCTCGGAGATGCGACGTTTGAATCTGGTGGCATTACCCTGATTACCGACGGCTGGCTTTTCGCCGGAGACGGTGTGCCATATTTGGAAGAAGTAGATAGTAACGATCAGAAAGTCATTAATCCAGCCGCAACTGGTTTCCTGATCGAGGATGCACTTGTTTGGCTTAAACACGATGAGGTCACTGATCAATATGCCTTATATACAAAGGGTACTGCTCAAACATTAGGCTTTGAAGATTTCTCATTAGGATCGGACGTCGAAGTTTTCTACAACGCTACTGGCCTGGAGATCTTCGAAACCATTGACAGTGTTGCAACAACTATTCCAAGCGGCACAGAGGCGGAGCCATATGAACTAGTTAGACTCGGGTCAGACGGTGCACCTGGAACTGTCACACTTCTGGACAACACGCTTGCAACAGTCGCAACCATCACCCAACAAACGTTGGCTTCAGGAACTCGTGTACTACAGATACAGTTTACGGAAACTACTCTGGATTTAGGGGTCAATAATTTTGTCTTGTCCGGAGGTAACGGGAACATTGCTGTATTGCCTACGGGATATGCTGGCACCGTTGCCTTTGACACGACAATCAACAACAACGGCTTTACGTTTGATGCAGGTTTCACGCTCACCGTAAATACGACGACAAATCCGGTTATAGATACTGATGTTCCATTTGGTTTGACTGAAGAACTACCGGCAGGCCCTTACTTGCGTGTTGACATCTCCGATAAATCTGATGGCACACCCGCAACCCTCACGGTGAACGGGCAGTCATTGACCGGCCAATTCTCTATGGAACGTGTCGGGATCGACAATGATAACGACGGAATCTCAGACAGTTATGAATTGAGACTAGCTGGAACTGCCATCGCAGCTTCTATTCTGGATGGTAACAATCAGCCCGTTGTGCAGGCGACCAACGGACAGGGATTCTTCATCATTCGTGACATCACCGGTGGTAACTCGGGCGTCGCAGGAACAGTAAACGTTGATGTCGTGAGTGATATCTCTGGCTTGGCATTTGGTGGCACATGGCAAATACAGACAAATTCAATCCCATGTGCGGTAGGACCCTGTCAGGAAGAATCCACTCTCGATGAGTCCTTTATGCTGGGCACACAATCTGTTGACTTAAGTGTCCCATACGCTATTGCCGATTCATCTTACCTTAGGATTTCCGGCGATGACGCTTACTTAAGCGTTGAAGGGCAGCAATTGTCTGGGGATTTCATTGTTGAGGTTATCCCACAAACTGTTGAAGGTAATACATTAAATAAAGTAGTTGCACGGGCAAGCAACTTAGAACTGCTAATTACAAATGGAGATGCGACTCTACTAAATGTTGTAGACGGATTCGGTTATTTCGTATTCGATCAGGATGGTGTATATGGGTCGAGCAGCGGTACAGTAAATTCCAACCTGTCATCTTTAACGCTAGACGGCGATGTTTCTATTGAAGTGAATCAGCTAAGTGAAGCTGTTGAAGTTTCATTAGACACAGACGATGCTCCAACTCAAATTTCGCTCCCTGCCGGGCCGATTATTCGCGTTGCAGCAGAAAACACTAGCCTTGACTTTAGCGACAATATTTCGCTGCAAGGTGATTTCTACTTCCAGCGGCAAGAAAATGCGGGCAACACAACCATCGGCATCGAAGCCATCGGTGTGTCCACGTCCATAAGTGCTGGTGACAATGGAGCCTCGCTGGACATTTCAAACGCCAATGGACAAATAATCTTGATTGATTCGGGCATGGCCGGCACCATTAGCGGTTACGCAAGCCTTGAAATCGAGAGTGAACTGTCAGTAGCCGGAGACGTGTCAATCACGTTCAACAATAGTGGGGAATCGATTGCTGCCGGCACAGCAGTTGTAAACTCTACAATCGCCAATGACATTCCCGCTGATGAAAACTATTTCAAGGCCGAGGGTGCGTTACAACTTCAAATCGGTACCTTCATAACGCTAAACGGCAATTTTGGATTTGAGTCCTTAGACGACGGCAATCTTATTTCCGTTAACGCAACCAATGTAAATGCCCAGTTGTCCGCATCTGATTTGGCAACTGTTGCGATTTCAGATGCCGATTTATCTTTATTGATTCGCGATTCAGATACCTTGCCAGAATTTGCATTAGCAGCAGTAGGCAATATCGAGATCCACACATCCTCAGATGACCTAAATGCATCAGGCACTGTTTCGGTTCGCGTGAATACAACGGCCAACTCTGTTACATCAGTCGCAGACATTTCTGAGAGTGAATTAGAAGAAGTCCACGCAAGCAATTTGGTACTTAACACGCCGATCGCGCAACTCGTGGGAGACTTCTACTTCCAGAAAGAATCCACAAAGAACCAGATTGCAGCATACGGAACAGGCATCGAATTCTTCGTCGGCGAGGCTGACGATGATTCTGATCATGACTCCGACCCACAGTACGGAGTGGGGGTTACCGATGCAACACTTAACTTATTGCTTAAGGCAGACGGTACGTATGCCTATGCGATTGGTGGTTCAGCTGAATTGTACGGTATCGATCAACTCAGCTTGTCTGGAGACCTCTTTGCTGAGCACAACACAACTAGTCAAGATGTCCATTTTACCGCCAACGACTTTAATGACATCGATGCAGAACACATTTTAGATCATCAGTTAGTAAGTGGCGCACATCGTTTTGGCGGCGACAATCTAACACTCTCAATCCTGGATAATAGTGGCACTGAATATATCGCTATTTCAGGAGACCTGACATTTGAAGAGTCTACGCTACCATCAGGAAACAAAGAAGTATTCGTTGCTGCCGAGAACGTCACGGCTGCAATGACCGTTGACGGCGCGACCATCGAAGTTTCTGACTCAAATCTGACTCTCCTCATTGGTGAAACTGGATACGCGGTCTCGGCAACTGGCACACCAACGATCATCGGTGAAGATAACCTACAGTTGTCCGGAACCATCACCGTTGAAGCAAACACCACTGGTGTGAATGTCAATCGGACCATTGAGACAAGTTCAGGCACACGTGAATTATCCGTAGCACGTGATACGCGCCGACTGATTGGTGACGATATTCATATCGCAATCGCTGACAGCTCTGGCATAGACCTTCAATCGGACATTCTGATCGAAC
>JAKUOW010000067.1:0-11031 GCA_022451045.1 Pirellulales bacterium
GGAGCAGCCAGTGGATTACCCGCCGACGGAGTTAGTGTTTCGTTTCAATGCAGCGGCAGAAATCGATCCATCCACATTGGATGGGATATCAGTAGTTTCGTCCGGTCCGGATAAACTCTTTGCGATTGCCAATGTGCAGAGCACGCTAGGCACTAGCGGTGTCGACGAAGTTACCGTTCAGTTTCGTTCTCAGATTGCCGGAGATGCCGGCAATGACATCAAGTTGGTTATTTCGAAGTCCGACCACGGAAATGATGGCGGCCCGACTGTTTCAATTGATGACGATGACAACCACACTATTGTTGTGGACCTCAACACAAACGCGCTCAATCCATCCACTGTCGGTGACCTCATTGATGCGATCAACGAACACGACGACGCATCAAAACTTGTCATTGCTGAATTGACTGGCGGCAATACAGGCACGGATCTTGCCGACGTCACGATAGACTATTCGCCGTTGCATATGGATCCAACCGACGATCAGACTATGATCGCCGGGCATGTTGGTCTGAACGAATCTGCTCGCGATATAGTATTCCGTTTTTCAGATTCACTAGATCAGGGCAAATACCGAGTTCTCATCCCAGGTTCCGGCCCTTTAGCGCTACGTGATCTTGATGGTACGCCGTTTAATCAATCAAGTGACTCGATTGATCCATCAGGTGATGGGGATGATCTTTCAATCGAATTTGAGGTGGAACTAGGTGCACGTGTATTAGCTGTCGTACCGCAACCAGTGGTATTCAATAATGGATTACGCGAGCAACTACGTGACACGGTGTTCGTTTACTTTAACAACGACGATTTAAACACAGAAACTGCAACAAACACTGACTTCTATCAGCTCGTTTATACAAACGACACGATTGAGAACACCGATGATATCGTTATCAATCCAGCATCAGTTGATTACTCGCTGGAAAACGATCTAGCGCAACTCACGTTTAGTGATGACTTGGACCGCCTAGTACCCGGCGGCGGAACATTTCGTTTACGTGTAGGTGATAGCGCGCCATTACCTACACCTCCATTGGTTGTGTCTGACTTATTAATTGATGCTGGGGACCAATTCAGTCAGGGCCTTGATATTGGTCAGAGTATCCAGGTAGTTACTGATGGAGCTGGGGTCGAGGACGGTGATGAATTTGGTATCGAATTAAGCGATGGTTCGTCGCTCTATTTTGAATTCGACCGTGGTTGGGAAATGACGATTTCAGATACCGGCCCGCTGCTTGGCGAGACCTTTGAAATCAGCAATGATTCTGGCGTTACAAATACAGTATTCGAGTTTGTTTCGGATGCCGGCAGCGCTGGTTCGGGCAACGTTGCAGTGGTAATCGATCCGTTAGTAGCTCCAACTCCTCAGTTAATACGTGATGCTATTCAGATTGCCGTGGTTGGCAGCGGTCTGGTGGCTGACGTCGGGGATATGGGCGACGACACCGTACATTTCGGGTGGGAATCAAATGTAGTCATTACTGAGAGTGCCACAAACATCGAGATTAATGGCGTCCCGGGAGTAGATTCCGCGACAGCAATTCCGATTCAATATCGGTCAGACTTTACGCAGCGGCAGATTGCAGATGCCATCGCTACAACGATTGAAAGTGTTGAAAACGCTGAAGTTCAGGCAGACGTAAATGAGCAGACTTATACTGCTGGAAATGCTGTTGCCACCACCAGCTATCGTGTCTCACTGTCCGGGGCTAAACAGGTTTATCTCTCAGATTTGCGAATCACGGCCGGTGGCGCGGCACTGGCAGATGAAGCTGTCATCACAGTAACGCAATCAGCAGGGGTACCGCGCAGCTACGAAATCGATCTTGGCAATATTCTTGAAATCCCAGACGCATCCACGCTTGAGGGAAAGGTGCTATCGATAACGCACCCGGATGCAAATGAAGATCCCGTAATATACGAATTCGAGTTTGATACAGATGGTACCGTTGCATCAGGGCGCACGGCAATTCTCATCACAGGAAGTGAAAGCGCAAATGATCTGGCAGCAACGATTAAGTTGCATGTAGAAGATGTTGTTGATGACATGGTCGTGACGCACCTTGGTGGAAATCAGGTTCATTTCGGAAATAATGAAAGCACGTCTTTTGATGGAACTGATTCGAGTTTTGCCATTTCATCCGAAGCAGGGGTTGGTCCAAACAGTAGGCCGATCAATATCCTGGCGATGCACAGCAAGACATCCGATGAAATTGCATCTGAAATTGGCGCGGCATTAGCTTCGGGAAACTACGTTTCCACACTACAAATCTTCAATAGCAGTTTGTCATTGGGCAGTACATGGGCTATTTCTCTTAACTCAGAAGCGACCGCATTTGCTGAGGTGCAGCAGGAATTTGAATCTCATTCCTTTGAAAGCATTAAACTCACAGCGGCAATTGGTGGTGATGTAGATGCAGTAGATTATCCCGGTGCAAATCACACGCCAGGGCATCGTGATGTCCCATTCCTGTCCCATTTAATCGAGGCGAAAGACTCCGACAGTGAAGTGGCTGTATTCACCTACAGTTTCCCGGAAGAATATGGAACAGATGAAAATGGAAACATCTTAATCAACGCGATTAACGATGCACAAAAGCAACGTGTACGTGAAGTATTCGACCTGTATGCATATTACTTAGGTGTGGAATTTGTCGAACAAGCATCGGAGCAAATCGATAATTCGGTAGGAATCAAGGTTGCTGTCGGTGATATGGTCGCCTTGAAAGATGATCCATCCGACACCGATCCAACCGATGGCGTCGATCAAACTGCGAACGACACTCAAAACAAACCAGGCAGCACCGAATCGATTGCCTATCGTCAGGCAGCAGGTATCGGTTCCATTATTCTGGACTACCAAGATTTTCAAGATCCAGCTACCGAGCGATTCGGCGAGTCATTCTTCCGAGAGGTTATGTACCGTGTCGGATATATCTTGGGATTAGGTCACACAGATGAATTAGCACCCATGCAGATTCAGGGTGACGAGGATCTTCTTGAAGCGTTGACTGGTCCAGAGCGTATTTTCCCGGGTTCACAAGATATACGTCACGGTCAAATTCTGTATAGGCCTGACGGCAATGACATCGATGTATATCACGTAACACTTGATAGCACTGGAACGCTTGATGTTGAGATCCTTGCCGAGCGTTTGGCGGATCCCAGTACACTCAATGCGGTTATTTCTGTTTATCGCGATGATGAATTGATCGGCCGCAACGATGCCTATTTCAGCGACGATCCTCGTTTGCAAATCGAAGGTCTGGAGCCTGGGCAATACACCATTGCAGTATCTTCCAAGGGAAATACGGCATTCGATTTAAACATTGATGGTACGGGTCGTGGTGGCACTACCAGTGGCACCTACGAACTGAATGTTCGCTTTTCAGAAGAACGTAGTACCAGCATTACGGATCGAGCAGGAACGCGCCTTGACGGTGACCTCGACGGGCTTGCTGGTGGAACGCATGATACATGGCACAAGATTGTGTCCGAGGATGCATCGCTCACGCTGACGGGAGAGCTCTCGGAATTGGTGGACGGAGATTGGATTCGGATCACAGATAACAGTGGGACTGCAAGTGCGTTTGTCGTAGATACGACGGGTAGCAATACCCAGTCAAATATAATTTCCGTGACAGTCGGTATGACAGAGGCGGAGTTAATTACTGAAATCGAATCTACCGTTGGTAGTGTAGACGGTATAACAACTTCAGTTTCCACGTCCGGCGATGTCACAGTAATCTCCATTGGTGGTGTAAGAAAAGTTGAAATTGATACGCAGGCTGACGTATTGGAGTACTTAGGACGCAACATTTATGTCGCGAAAGATGGCTCTGATTCAGCTGATGGTAGTTTTTCGAATCCATATTCGAAACTAAGTGACGTGACGAGCATTAGCCAGTCAGGCGATGTAATTCGCGTGTTAGCGAGTGCCGGCGATGATGGTGACTTTAGCACGCTTGAAGATAATCCTGCCTATCAGATCGGTTTCAGCGAGCTTAATGGTAATGTGCTCGAAGATGGCGCCGACTTTGAAATTCCTAAGGGTGTTGTCGTTGTTGTTGATGGGGGTTCAATCTTTAAGATGCGCCGCAGCCGAATCGGGGTCGGAAGCAGTTCACCACTAATTGATAGAAGTGAGGCAGCTCTTCAGGTACTCGGTACGCCATATTTGGTTTCGAGAAGCGTTGACGGTGAGGGTGCTGTATCAATACTGCCGTTGAGAAATCCGGACGGTGAAGCAATTGACGGTACGGTGTACTTTACTTCAATTTACGATGACATTGGTGCAGATTCAGATGCCTATTCGAACCATAAATCCGCCGGACCACTTGATTGGGGTGGAATTGACTTCAGGCGTGATGTAGATGGGGAACGGGATGATCGAATCGTTCCAGCACGACGTGGTCTTTTTCTTGATGTCGTAAACTACGCTGAATTGCGTTACGGCGGTGGAAGTGTAATCGTGGACGGGGTTGCTCAGGTTATCGACTCTGTTTCCATGAAATCGGCACGACCACAGATAACCAACAGCACGATTACCTTGGGTGCAAACGGTGCTTTTGCAGCTACTCCGGACTCCTTTAAGGAAGACACATTCCTGGATCCGACAAGTCAGGAAGTTGTGTTTACTCCAAACTACGACCGAATTGGTCCATGGATTCGAAATAACGAAGTCACTAACAACACGTTGAACGGTATTTTACTTCGTGTTGATACGCCAGCAGCAGGCGATTTACTTCGGGTAACTCAATCAACTCGCTGGGATGATATCGAACTGGTTCATATCGTACCGGAAAACCTGCAATTAGAAGGCAACGTCGGTGGTCTGCAATCCGACTCGATTGTTCCTCCGGTGAGTCTGGTAACTGTTCAGTCTCAGTTAGGTGGCGAAATACCTGCTGGTTCATATGCATATAAAATCACGTTTGTTGACGCGTTGGGTAATGAGACACTTGCCTCAGATGCGGTTCTCCAATTGGCAGTACTTGAGGCTGGTAATCATAGTGTTCAACTAGACGGCTTACCTGCTGCACCGGAAGGATTCATCGCGAGACGAATCTATCGAAGTGAATCGCTCGATATGAGCCAATGGGGAACAACAGGATATGTTCCGAGTTATCAGCTTGTCGGCGAAGTTAATCAAACGGTCGAGCAGTTTGTTGATGATGGTTCATTTGCCGGAGGAATGCTGGATGATACCCAATCACTAGCAAACATTGCCAGGTTACACGGTAGTCTCGTCGTTGATCCGGGCGTGGTTGTTAAGCTAAATGGTTCTAGAATTGATGCGTTGTTCGGCTCGCACCTAATTGCGGAAGGTACGACGGAGCAACCAATTGTGTTTACGAGTGTTGCCGATGATCGCTTCGGCGGCAGTGGATCGTTTGATACTTTAAATGATGAAGACGCATCTCTGGCTCTCGCCGGACAATGGGGTGGTGTGTTTGTTGGTCCAACCTCATTGGTCAGTATCGACCATTCACGAATCGCTTTTGGGGGTGGAACGACACGAGAGATTGGGACTTTTGCGACATTTAACGCCATCGAATTACACCAAGGTGAATTACGCCTAACGAATTCGGTATTGGAATCCAATGCTACAGGGGTTCCCAATGCTGCAACGGGTGACGGTTCACAAGCAAATGACCTGCGTGGTGATTTCAGCACAAATGAAATTGGTGTGATCTTCGTGCGTGGTGCGCAACCGATCATCGTCAACAATATTATCCGTGACAACTGGAGCGGCAGTCGACAACTTGGCGTAACCGCTGAAGACATCCCTGCAATCAACATAGATGTTAATTCGCTAAATGCTGATTACGTCAGCGACTCCGGACGACGTACAGTTGCCAACTTCCCAGGTGGCGCTAGCGCTCGCAGATTCGACGTACCGGTAGTGATTGACGGACTGACCGATAATCAAGGTCCTTGGATTGATGGCAATGTTTTAGAGAACAACGATATCAATGGTATGGTCATCCGTGGTGGGACTGTCACAGCAGCG
This sequence comes from Pirellulales bacterium, assembly GCA_022451045.1. Classification (GTDB taxonomy): domain Bacteria; phylum Planctomycetota; class Planctomycetia; order Pirellulales; family Pirellulaceae; genus UBA11883. The sequence continues at coordinate 6,014 of JAKUOW010000067.1, forward strand.
GGTGTTTGGGACGATACAGGTATTACACATGTGCTGACCGACGAAATCTTGGTTCCTGATACCCACGTTACAGGTGGTTTGAGGCTTGAAAGTAGCGCGTATGAAAGTCTGGTCGTTAAGGCTTTCGGAGATGATGCACGCATTAGAGCCATCGGACGCCCGCTGGACATCACTGATCGCATTGGTGGCATGGTTCACATCATAGGGCAACCACGCCATCCCGTGATAATTACCTCAGCGCTTGATTGCACCGAAGGTGCAGGTTATTTAACTGATGGCAGTTTGCAGGTGCACGTGGATAACTCCGGTGCATGTGAGGCTGATTCTGCCGCTCCGATTGGAAACTCCGGTGCAGTCGTTGTAGATGGTGGTGACAGGGATGACCACGGGTTTGCGCTTGATGGTCCAGATGGAACAGCAGGAACAGCAGATGACGAAAATCAGGATGGATGGCTTTATATCGAACAGTTAATGTTATTTGCCCACGCTGGTTCACGAAACGATGCTCCAAATGACGTTTTGGCAATTGGAATTGACCCAGCAGGAGCATCTCAAGCATTAGATGCGATTACAAATGCGTCAATTGTGAATGGTCACAGCCTTGATTTTGTGTTCGGCGCACAGATCAGCACAGCTAACTTCAACGACTACAAAGTCCTCTATATTCCCAGTAGCGAAGCAAATGTAGGCGGCGGCATTGCAGATGCCGATAGCTTGCTTTTAGCGACAAGAAAAGATGAAGTACGTGAATTTATTAACAATGGCGGTAGTCATGTGGCGTTGACACAGGCCACGGTGACCAATCCATACGCTTGGCTTGAGTTGCCGGATCAATTCGTCATTACTGACTGGGGTGCTGGTGGCATCAGCGGCGAATTGCGTAAGACACAAGCAGCCATTGACGCTGGAATCACGATCAGCGATACCGATTTGAGTTGGGGTACACCATATCACAACGACTTTGTAGGCCCTCCCGGGTTTAACGGTTTGGTTCCGTTCGTGATGGATGACGGTGAAGATGGCATAGCTGAAAACGCAGACGATCGTGTAATTGCACTTGGTCTGGGTTCGGGAAGTTTCGGGCTGGGTGTGACTCCTGGTGGCCCTGGCGATTGGGACGGCATCTATTTAGATCAGTTTTCTCATGACACGAACGTGTTGCTTAGCACAGAGCAGGAACGCAGCGAAGGGCATTTAATCGGTGAGCTTAATGATGATATCACCGGCGCCCAGCGACTTGGTCAGTTAGCCCGTAATGAATACGCCTCGGATGAAAATGGACGATTAGGCTTTACCCTGTTGGGGTCGATAAATGCATCCAACGATCGGGATGTGTTTGGATTTAAAGGGGAAACGGGTGTTGAGGTTTGGTTTGATATAGACAATACCGATCCAACGCTTGATACCAAGTTGGAAATCTTGAATGCTGCTGGGCAGGTCATCGCCGAGGTGGACAACTCACATGACGGGCTGGGATTGTTGCCAACAGCCGCGAATCCAAATGGACACGTTCCGGCTAATCATGTGAATACGCTGGATAAATCGTCACATGATATCGTCGATTACTACTCATCAAACCCACTTGATGCAGGCCTTCGTGTAGTGCTTCCAGGCACACCAAACAGTGTTAACCAGTATTTCGTAAGAGTTTCGAGCCAAGGTGGTACGACCGGTCACTATCAGTTGGAATTGCGTATTCGCGAGCAGGATTTTGTTGCGGGATCGACTATCCAATACGCGGATATGCGATTTGGTGTGAATGCCGTCACGGTCAGCGGCCAACCAATACACTCACCGTTAGTAGGTGAAACGGTTGAAGCCGATGCTAGTGAAAATGATGAGACGATTGCAAATGCTCAACCTCTTGGGAATCTGTTGAATACTGATCGAGCGACGCTCAGCATAGCAGGTTCAGTTGCAGGTAGCACCGACGTAGATTGGTACGAATTTAATGTGGAATTTGACTCACTCTACGAGCCGGTAAAAGCATATTACGATGAAGATCCTGAAGCAATTAAGTTTGCTTCTATAACGATTGATTTAGATTATGCAAACGGACTAGGTGGCCCGGATACGGCTATCTCTTTGTTCAGGGAATTGCCGGATGGCGCGTTCGAGTTGGTAGCCATTGGTGAAGATTCAAATATTGCAGACGATCAGGCGGCACCACTTTCCGGTAACAACCTGGACGACCTTTCACGCGGCAGCGCTGGTGTAAAAGATGGATTCATCGGACCATTGGCGTTGTCGGAAGGACGGTATTTTCTTGCTGTATATCCAGAGAGCGTAATCAGCGAAGAGCAGCTTCAAACATTGAGTGCAGTCGTTGCTAATCCCGATGCAAGGCTAGAGCCTTTGCCACACTTTGATGGTGTTGTGGATCGAATTACTGATCCAGCCAGTATTGTAGAACGTTCTACCGATGTTTTGTTTGATGCAGACAGTGTTCAGCCACTACATTTAGGTGATGTCCCATTGTTTATCACACAAGGTTGGGGGCCGCGTGCTAACGCAAATCCCGTGCGTGTGATCAATGGTATTGTTGATCGTCAGGATCCGGCTGCAGATCAAACCAACGTCTGGGTTGTTGATCCGCTAACTGGGTTAAGTGAACGTCGTATCGAAAACGACGGCAGCTCCACACTCGGTGAATTACAGATTCCATGTGGTACGCTGACAACTCAGGCAGAGGGTAGTCGTGCGGATACGCTCGGCTCGTTCCGTGACGTCGCTACTCGCCAGGATGGTAGCTTATTCGGTTACACCGTAACAGACACTAATTTCGTTGGTGGCCCCGTTGTGACTCCGCAAACGGTCGAAGGCGGATGGTCCGACGAGCAGGCTGGCGATTATCACCAGTTTGACCTGAGTACGTGCACGAGTACCTTCCTTGGCGAAGATAATATTGAAACGCATGAGCCGGAGGGGTTCGGAGCAACCGATTCTGTTGAGTCAAATGCAGGTAATGGCCATGGTATTCAATTCGAAGCTCTGACATACGGTTGGCCTGTAGGTGGCGGCGTAACGACCCCGACAGGTTTGGCAGTCGGTAATCGCCCGGCATTTACATGGGTTCTGGATGCCGAAGGTAATTGGGAGCGGCAGCTGGAAGTAAACGAAGGTAATGTCCCACACTATCAGGACAACACAGGAGCTGATCAGGAACTGGATCTGATCAATCTGTTGTATCGTTTTAATGTGCAGTCAGGTGATGTTATCAGTGCCGCACCGGGCGATCGCGGTACTGGAGCGGGTTTAAATGAAGGTGCGGGCACCAATAAGCGTGAGATTATGCAACTGGTAACAGATGTTGCATTGGATCCGGAAGCAACACGCGCCGAAATGGTGTTATTCGATGATGCAACCAATGTGATCATTGATAATGTCACCGGTATAGGCACAGCTGACTGGGAAGTACATGACGGTGATCTTGTGCCCATTGATCTAAATGACGACGGTCTTGCAGATTTGGCGTTCCAGTTCAATAGTGGACCTGATGTCCGCGTGACGCAATCTCCTGGTGACGACCAATATGTTGTTGATGGCGATCGATTCTTTATCGATGGCCAGGCGTTTGAAATAAACACCGGTGCAACTCTTGTCGTAAACGCGTCCGATGGTATGGCTGTGGAGCGTGGCTACTTCGATATAACGGAAGATGACCGCTACGAGAATCCACAGACATATCGTTTCCATTTGCGACACAGCGTCCATGTGGGACGCTTGCCAGGGTCTGATATCACCGGTACCGATACGCACAATATTGATATTGTAATTCCATTTACCGATGTTGTCACGACTGAAGAAATTGCAGGGATTATCGCTCTTAACATCCAGAACGCATTTCAGGATGATAATAACAATACTATTCGTGATAACGGTGAAAGAGAATTTCGTGTTCGTGCTGCTCGGCATCCAGGTGAAAATAGTAAACACAGAATTATTCTCGAGTTTGATGCTGGGGATGTTAACATCAGTCCGGCTTATGAACGCACCGGTAGAAGTTTTGATGACGTCGCAAGTTCGTCGATTGATTCATGCGTAAATCAAACACTTTGTATTCACGGTGATTCATCTCTTAAGGATCAAAATGCCGGTTCAGCAGGTGACGACTATAATGGTGAACAGGTTGTCGAAATTAAATACGTCGGTGGTCCTCAGGTTACTGAATTTGATGCTGGTGAAGCAGATGACTTTTGGGGTCAGGTCGAAGAAAATACCACGCGTGATAATCTAATCCAAGCTATCAAGACAGCCACAAATGGTGGAACCGCAGACTGGATGCGGGTCGGTGTTGGTACTGTTAATACGATTACAGTTTTCTCAGATGTAGCAATTCCAGGTGGCGATCCAAACCAACCTAAGTCGGCAGATAGTGCCGGTGATCGCCTGAATTTCACAAACTTCACTTATGCAACTGATACAGATGGCTATCCGTATAGCACCGCTCCAAGCCAAGACGGGTTTGACGAGTTTCTTGATCGAGGCGTATTTAGTTTAGACTTTAACGGTGATGGCTTTGTAGATTCTTCTGAGGTAATGCGAGACGGTGTGGTTGATACCAGTTTCAGCTATCTGTCTGCAAAGGAAACTGAGCTTAGAAACCGTCGCCCCAATAATCCGGCCGTACCGCTTGGCATTAGCTCACTGTCTTCAACGGAAATTTTTGAGGTCGATTTTGGTTCGGACTGGACAGGAATTGACCTGGCTCAGGGAGTTAGTGATGCACTGATGGCAAGAGCTGGTGACGCTACTTCGAAAATTGCTCAGGATGAAGTAACCTCCGACGTAACCGGCGCAGTTGTTCAGATTTATGATGTTCTCAATGAGTCCGGTATCAACTTTGGTTGGGATGTTCATAACGATCTTAACTTGGATGGCATTGTCGATTCCGGTGAAATTGAAGGTCATGCGAAGATCATGGTTACGGACGACCCACATAATCTTGGTGGTCCGGCACCAGGCGGTCTTATCACTGGTTTAGCATGGATTTACGAAACTCAAACAGAGTTGGATTT
>JAKUOW010000067.1:11041-20109 GCA_022451045.1 Pirellulales bacterium
GTCGATGCCAATTTTGATGGTGATATAGATTATTCGTTCGTGTCATATCAACCACGTTTGTTTGCGGTGTCCGACTCAGAAACCGACACGAGTCCGTCTGGTGGTGCGAGAAGTGTTGGCGGCGGTTTATTTGAGATTACGGATCCGTTGGGCACGATTCCAGGTGTGCCGACAGCATTGGAATATATACCGACGGCATTCAATCTGCGTGGAATTAACTTCCAGGGTCTCGTTGCAGGTCCTGCCCATGTCGAAGATGGTAAATATGCCGAAACATTGTTCGCAATTGACGCTGACGGTGTTGTCTATGCATTCGATACAGCCGGAAACTTCCAGAGTGTCTTCGCAAGTGGTCAGAATTCCGTTGATACCGGACTAAAGAATGCAAATGGACTTGCATTTGGTAATTTGGATTACAACCTATGGCACTTTACCGATACACGTGGCACGGATACAGGTCATGGTGTAAATGCATCAAGTTTGACAAATCAGGCAGCCCAGGACGGTGGAACGAGCCTCTATTTTGGGTTTGAAGATCTGCTAGTAAATGACGTGTTGGATTCATCCAACGCGGCAGACGCTGCACGACTTGTATTTGATAATCCGAATATTCTAGATAACGCTGGTCGTGGCGCTGGTGTAGGAAACTATGATTTTGCTGGTGGTGCATCTGGATCATTAACGACCAAGCCATTCAGTCTTGATGATTACAGTAATGGCGATGCGGTTCATCTTTTCTTCAATTACTGGCTTGAAACGGAAGATGCTAGCGGTGATCTGGATTCATCAACGGCTGCTGGTTACATGGCTGACAGTTTCCGAGCCTATATCAGCGTTGAGGATGGTCAATGGCAGTTACTAAGCACTAATAATGCTTTCGAATGTGATGAGGATGCTAACCCAAATACATGCACAAATCGAGACGATGAGTTTGATATGGGTGTGGAGGTCCGCGAGACATTTGATACCGCAGACTGGCGCCAAGCGATGGTCGACTTGAGCTCGTATGTTGGAAATGGAAATGTTCGACTCCGGTTCGACTTTGCAACCGGTGGAGCGATGTCAACTGGCGATGTGAATCTGGATTCCGTAGGTCAACCAATCTATCCGGTTGGCGGTCAGGAAATAATCCTTAAACCAGGTTATGAACTAACAGACGGAGACACTGTCACGATTGACGGTGAGACGGTTGAATTTGATCTTGGCTACACTCTTTCCATCCCAGCCGGTAGTTCCTTGCAAGCTGGCGATGGATTCACCGTGACCTACAAAATCGGTTATGACGATGCGAGTACGACTATCGACGACCGTATTTCAATTACCGAATCGTTCCTGTTCGAGGAGACAACTCCAGGTTGGAGTTTAGAAGTAAACCGTGCCGGGACTGGTGAAGTAATTATTCCTTTCGCCTCCGGGCAAACGGCCAAGGAAGTTACAGCAACTGCAGAGTCGATAATGAAATTGGCATTGGAGGCGCTAATTCTGCCAGCTACCGGTTCAAATACAATCGAAGCTGGGTTGCTCGCTGAAAATAACGGTACGATCGCGGATGCCGTGGTAACCCCATTAGTGGGCGGGAACTTCAATTACCATGCCATAGGCGAAATCGGCGATGTCCCGGATGAAATTAGCACACCAGGTGATGATAGCCTGATGGATGTGGACCTAATCCAAATGGAGCCACGCGCGGGTGACGTGATCGATGTTAAGGTCACTGTAAACGTACCGTCAACGGGTGACTATCTACAACCAGCTCTGCGATTCTTCGATGAGTCTGGTGCAGTATTAAATGTCGATGTTGATTCGACAATCGTCCCGGCCGGTGGTGTCGGTACGGCTGAACTCGAAGTAACAGCCCGTGTTATCGCACCGAAAACGGGCAAGATGTATCTGGGGATCAGCAGTATTGGTAACGAATCCTATGATGCTGTTGGTGGTGGAGGTACCACGCTCCCGATTGATCCGGATACAGGACTTCCACGAGAAGTTGGGCAGTATGACCTGCGGATTGAACCTCAGGATCCAGATTGGCCCGTAATTCGTTATGCCAACAATCATCTGCAACTCGTATTGGCAGACGAGATTACATTACACGGTCCGACTGATAGTAAGCTCTCAGCCAGTGGCTTAAGTGGGGCGACGCAGTCAGGCTCGGGAAATAGTCTGGTTGACATCCGTGTAAACATGAGTGCTGAAGAAGTTGCTGAGTCATTCAAGCGGGCATATGCATCATTGTTTGCAAACGGACAGAATGATGTGGTTAAAGGTGGTACGAACAGTATTTTTGTAATTGGTCATGAAGTAACTGATGCTGGCGACTTCTCGGTCAATGGCTTATTGCCCGGTGAAGCCGCGGACAACTTCTACAACAATAATGGCGCTGCAAATAACCAATTTGAAGGTGTTTACATAGACGACGTGTTTATCGCGCCAACTGAACGTGGAATGATTGTGACTGGAGGAGCGAACCAAACTGGATTCGTTGCCAATCCAATCGCGGATGCAGATCTGATCACAACAGGCACATATCAAGTTGAGATTCGCCGATCTTTCGAATACGGCGAGATTACTGAATCTGATCTCAATGGCGATGGTTTAGATGAGACCTATTACGCTGCGTTCAGTGAATACCATACAAACGATCGTTTTGTAGAACAAAGAAGCTTGGTGTTCCCGGATGGCGCAAGCCTTTACAATGGCCTGACGTTTACCATCAGTGATGGGGTGTCTGAAGTAACGTTTGAATTTGCAGACGTGGCTCTGGGTGGCGATGTACAAGCAGGTAATCAAGCTGTCTTGTATAGCGTTGACTCGACAGATGGCGAAGTTGCACTGGCATTTGCCAATGCAATGAATTCAGATGCTGTTCAATCAGTACTTGATATCAAAGCGGCTGGTCGGGACTTCGGCGGTGCGATTCGCGTTGACAATACATCGAGCAACGTGGTTAATCTCTTTGGGAATGCACTTTTCTTCGCTGACGGATCTGTTGAGGAAGGCTTAGAGCCGGCAGTATTTGCAGCAGAACCAGTCATTGATGGTGCCATGCTCGCTGAATTCATCACAGCTGACGACATGGCAATATCAAACGTCACACTTACATCAGGCGCAAATTCAGCCGGTACCTTCAGCTCAGGTCACGATGTCATTGGCATTGCGAAGGGTGTCGTGTTATCTACAGGCGATGTTACTCAGATCGGCCAACCCAATACTGATACTGAATTATCGGGCGATGCGAGTGGTGTGCCGAGTGCAACCATTGATTCGGCAATGGGTGTGAACTCCGTTGACAGTACAACACTCACTTTTGACTTTGTTGCTCAAGGTTCAAACTTGTATATGAATGCTGTATTTGCATCGGAAGAATACCCGAGCACACTGCCATATGCTGTTTCAGATAAGGTTGTAGTGGTGATCGACGACCTTACAACGTCAGGCACGACAGTTGATTTCTCTGTGGTGGAACCAAGTGTGGGAGTTCATGTTTCCAGTAGCGAGGTTCATAACGGTGATTTATTCGGCATCGATCCGAAAAACGCTCACTTGTACAACGATAACTCAATTGAGCACAACGGACCTGCCCTCAACGATTTCTATTCTGACGGTAATACTAAACGGGAAGTCTTTGCGTTTGATGGTTTTACCAGTGTAATGCGGATGGAAGCAAACGGCCTAACTGCCGGGAACTCCTATCGCATGACTATTTCAATTGCCGATGTGGAAAATGCTCAGCTTGACAGTGCGATCTTTATTGAAGCGAACAGTGTAGGTTCCGTCATCACATTTGGCGAGGATCGAGATTCTGTCATCGGTGGTATCCACTGGGAAGGTTATGGTGATCCAAACCTTGAGCGTTTGCAGGGTCAAATCATAATAGACAGCAATACGTTCACAAGTAACGAAGAATTTGGACTCAACGTTCAAGCTGGCACGAGAACGGATGCGAGAGTTCCGTTAGCCGGCGACTTGCCACATCCAGGTGCAGCTCGTAATCTCGGCGCAGGGAACCCGGAACAGTTGGCACCAGGTGTTGTTGTAACTAACAATATCTTTGCGAATAATGAAGCTGGGCAATTGCGTATCTCTGGCGAGGACACCACTGGTGTTACGTCCACTGGTATCGTACCCTTTGCACGAGTCGTGAATAACACCATTGTTGGCGGTACAGATGGGTCAGCACGTCCTGGTATCGTTGTAGAGAATAACGCTAGCCCAACCATTCTCAATAATATCATTGCCTTTACCACGACAGGTATCTCAGTAGACGGTACGTCAGACACCACAATCGTTGGGGGCAATGCGTACGCTGACAATACTGCTGACGTCAACGGCATTGTTCAGGGAGATTTCGCGATTAATGTAAACTCCGGTGATCCGTTGTTTACAAATCTTTCGGCAGGTAACTTCTATCCTGCAGGATCTTCAAGTGTTGTGGATGCCTCGCTTAATTCTCTTCAAGATCGTTTAAGCCTAGAGACTCTGAGGGAGTCTCTTGGTATCGCACCAAGTCCAATCATTGCTTCAGATGTCGATCGATTTGGGCAACTACGAGTTGATGATCCGCAAGTTGCCCCACCGGTTGGGTTAGGATTTAATGTCGTTAAAGATCGGGGTGCAGTCGAACGAGCTGACTATACGGGTCCAAGTGCCTACCTGATTATGCCGCAGGATAATGATCATAACGGGGTAGATCTCAATCAGGATGAGAACAATGTAAAGTTAAACGACATGCCTCTCAGCGAATTCCGTATACAGCTTGTGGATAATGTTGTACCGATCACAACACAATTTGGGTCGATGATCGATGATTCCACCGTCGCGGCTAATGCTGTGGAAGTGTATCAGTACGAAGGTTTGAATCAGGTAATAGTCGAAGCATGCTGTGGCGATCTAACCCAGTTCAATAATAGAAAATTAGAGCTCGGACGTGACTATAGCTTCAATTACGATGCAACTAATGATGTAATCAGCATCAAATCTTTGGCTGGTTCCTTCGAGCAGAATAACTACTATCGGATTACGATTCGAAGTGGTGACGGTACGGTGCTGGAGATCCCAGCTGGAATCGACCTTCCAGATGCTGCGACGTTTGATATCACAGATGAGGACGGCCAAACAGCGACCTTTGAGTATGACTCCGGATATGTGCTGCAGATGCCACAGGGCTCGACGCTGGTATTGCCCGATGGTGACGACTTAGATTCACTTGACCGCTCGACATTTGAAATAGCAGGTGCTCTATCGAGTGTGATTTTCGAGTTCGATACCGATGGAACCGTCTTCGATACAAATCAGGCGATCACTTATGGTGTAAACGCGACTGCTACTGAAATCGCAAATACGGCGGCAACCGTAATGAATGCAGCAGACCTTGGTCTACACGCCAAAGTCGTTGAACTGGATGATGATCAAATTGGTATTCATGTCGGTGCAAACCGCGACCATGCAATCACATTAGGCAATTCAAGCCCTCTCACGGAAGTAGGAATCGCTGGTGCAATTGACCACCACGACAGTCTAATTGTGGATGATGGAACTGAAGCAATTGAGTTCTACTTCGATTTCACAACTGCGGCTGACAGGGATACAGATTTTGTGCCTGCCGATAGCGTGAATGAGGCAGTGTCGATATTAGTGCGGCATGACATGACGCACGTTGAACTCGCACAAGCACTGTCAATTGCCATTTCCAATAAGGATCTTGGTTTATCACCTACCAGTAATGCAGACGGATTGACTCATGTGGGAGGTAACTTCAACCATCGGATAGATCTGGCAAACGCACCAAATATTACGGTTGACGGTGCACCGGGACTTTTGAATACGCCTCTAAGCATACAAGTTTTGGGGCATGGTGATGTTGTTCTGGCCGAAGACGGCGAGACGTTCCAGGTTTCAAATAGTGTCCTGGGGAGCACCGTTCTGTTTGAATTCGATGATGATGGAAGTATCAATGATTCGACTGCCGTTGCAGTGAATTTCACGGACACATCGTCGGTATCAGATATGGTTACCGAAATCGTCACCGAGATAAACAATACAAATCTGGAATTGGAAGCATTCGAGTCCTCAAACAGCGTTGTAGGATTCGTTGATAGTTCTGCTGCAGCAGTAACAGTTGGTACAGCAGTTGGTGCGATCGACGTGTTTGGTACTGCAGGACTGGACCCGGCCGTTGCAATTAGCTACTCGCCATTTGAAACCAACGAACAAATCGCCGAGGCGACGGCTGATGCCATCAATAGCGTAAGCGGCACGATTCTTGATGGTGTAATGGCAACCAGAGATGTAGATTCGGTAACCATCAACGGTGCACAATCCATTGTCTCATCGGATATGGATATCTTAAATGTTGTTAGTAGAACCGGTGTGAAAGACCATGCTGGCAACGCACTTCTGCCCAACAGTGAGATAGACAAGGCAGAGTTCATAATTGAAACAGGGGTTGAGCTGGATTACGGTGACGCACCTCATTCATATGCAACAAACAAAGAGAGTGGTGGTCCCACGCACGTTGTTGTAGAAGGATTCTCGTTGGGTGAAAACGTAACCGTTGAAGCAAATGCAAACGTAGACGATGGTGACGACGGTGTCGTATTTAGCGAAGTACTGGAATCAGGCTTCACATCGGAAATCACGGTGACATTAAACAACTCAGCACAATTGCAAAATGCCGTGCTTGATGCTTGGATTGACTGGGACCGTGACGAGGTGTTCGGTGAGCACGAACGAGTGCTAACAGCACGACCGCTGGATTCAGATGAACAAAATATCGATATTTCTGTACCTGCCGGTACACTCCCAGGTCGTACTTATGCAAGACTTCGGTTAAGTACAACAGGTGGTCTGTTACCAACAGGCCCGGCATTTAGCGGTGAGGTTGAGGACTATCAGATTACGATCGGTGGTAACCCATGGATGAATCCATTTGAACCGCTTGACGTTAATCGTGACGGTCACATCACTCCAATTGATCCACTACTTGTGATAAACAAACTGAATGACCTGGCATCCGGTGATGACGGTAGATTGCCTGTACCAGTCCCGGAGGACTTTAAGCCTGAGGATGTTGGCTATCTAGATGTTAATGACAACGGTTATGTTGATCCGGGTGATGCACTTCGTGTTATAAACAGGCTGAATGAGATCTTCGCTGAAAGCGAAGATGCAGCAGAGGGCGAGTTCAGTAATCTTGAAGATGTGATTGCTGCAATTAGCTATGACGTGGAAGAAGCTCGCGATAATGACGAATCAGATCACGATGATTTCTTCGCCGGACTGTAATCTATCATACGTTAAGTTGCCTTGAGGTTTGGCCAATTGCAGCATACTGCGATTGAACTAACCAATTAGTTGCCGTTATTCTTGTCTAGGCATACCATCAAATAAGTGATGGGGGCAGACATCAGAATCATCGGGCAACACAAATATGCGGGATCACAGGCGACCTCTTAGACGTCGTCCACTCCGATTGGAGTGTCTGGAAGCAAGGCACATGCTGAGCACCATGCCGTTTGGCGCTGCGCCTCAGGATACAGGTGAGTTTCTGCTTGGGGATATCGACGTCAACGTCGTTCTGATGGAGTCTACGGCTCCGGAAGATTTTGAAACGTGGACACCTCAGACAATCAACGATGTTAAGCAAAAGGTCAGCACAGCGCTTGAGTGGTGGGAAGATACACTCGACGCACGCGATACGGTCCATTCCGTGCGGTTCCATCCAGACTTCTACTATGCGGATAACCCAGTGCCCACCGACGTAGAGCCCATCGCTCGCCGTTCAAACGACTATGTGATCTGGGTCAATGATTTCCTTGATCATGTTGGTGGTAATTCGACGTCCGGAATCAGTACTGATATGAGACTGTTTAATCATGCTCAGCGCGTTGAAACCGGGCATGACTGGGCATTCACTATTTTTGTGGTGAACGATGAAAATGATAGCGACGGTCTGTTTGCGTCCGGCGGGTCCTTTAGAAAAGCCTTTGCATTTCCCGGTGGCAGATACTTCATCGTTCCCGCAGGGCGACCCACTACTACTTATGCCCATGAATTGGGACACATTTTCTGGGCACGGGATGAGTACAGTGGTGGTGGGTCGTATACCGACAAGCGTGGATACTATAACGCTCAGAATCTCAATGCCCACGATAATCCCGAGCCGGGATTTGTGCAGCAAGATAGCATCATGGCGAACGGCGGGTTGCTGACAGATGCGTTTGCCAATCATATGACAAGCGATTCATCGATGAAGATGATCGGCTGGCAGGATAGTGATTCAGATGGCATTTTCGATGTGCTGGATGTGGATCACACACTTGTAGGGACTGGTAGTCTGACATCCGAAGCTGACGAATATCGATTTGTTGGATATGCATCAGTTAACACGCTAATAAATACAAATTCAGCAGGGTTCCAGAGTGACATCACACTCAATGAAATTGATCATGTGCAATACAGGCTGGATGACGGAAGCTGGACGACAGCTGTTATGCCTGGTACTGCCACTGCCTCAATCGACTTTGTAGTCAACGTACCTGAGGGTACGAACAACATAGATATTCGTACGGTTTCCGTTGATAACGGTACAGGGGTAATTACCGCGGCATCAAATATCTACTCTGGAAGCCTCAGTTCTCAGGGCGTTACTCCACTGGGCGGCGTGCAGGGAGTGGTTTGGTCAGATCTGGACAAAGATAACCAATGGGATTTTGGTGAACCGGGATTGCCTGAGATTCCGGTTCGGCTTGTTGACGATGCCGGACAATTAGCAGAACTCCACATAAACGTTGAACCGGACAACTATCAGGACAATAATGTGATCAACTCGCTCGTCCCTGGCGTGACCGTTTCTGCTATCGGTAGTGGCGTCATGGATAACGAAGTGTTTTCACGTGTTCGCGGGCAGGCATCCACCGGGAGTCGCGTATTCGCAGTAGAGTCTACATCGACTTTTTCGGTGATCACCGAATGGGATACGAAAACCCGAATGCTAAAAGCAGAGTTCGACACTCCTGTTTCAATGGTGTCAATCGATGCGATTGCCGATGATGATGGCGACTACGGCC
>JAKUOW010000068.1 GCA_022451045.1 Pirellulales bacterium
TCGCCGCATGATTCGCTGCCATCAGGAATCCAGATGGTAAGAGGAGCGAAGTACTAAATGCACGTCGAGAAAACTTCATTGTGATACTCACGAGTCAGCTCGGTTGAATCGTTACTATAGAATCCGCTTGAGCGACTTAAGATAGGCCTCGGCGTATCGCAACATCCCAAGATCGTTCGGATGTGAACCGTCCGTCGCCGCTTCGCCGTCATTACCAAGGATTCCTTCTCCTTCCAGATAATGGATTCCCTTAAGCCCCTCAGCATTCAGTCGTTTAAAAGCAGCCCGAAATGCCTTTCGGTTTCCTGCGTGCCTATCACGCTGATGTTTATGGAATTGTGAATTGGTAAATGACCGATCCTCCACCATCAGGATTGGAGTGTCTTGCCTCAACGAACGGAGCTTTGAAATAAACGGATACGCACGTTCTTCTGTCCACTGTGCGTTCAAATTCGGTAAACAATCCAGGCAATACACAGCGGCGTCTATTTCAGCAATTAGCTCTACAAGTTCCATTTCGAGCCGACCATTTCCGGAAAAACCAAGATTGATGGCTGGTAGATTAAGACTACGGCCAATGATCGATGAAATAGCCATACCTGGCCGCGAAGCACATGCTCCGTGCATGATTGATGTACCGTAAAAGAACAACGGCTTTTCTTTACGTGGAGTCAGCGGGGTAAAAGATGATCCTGACTTAACGCCAAATTCGATCTTCTCGATTCCATTATAAAGCGGCAAGTATGCCATATACTCGCGTCCCGCTTCGTCGGCCACCGCATCAATCTAAACCGCCAACGTTACATTTCCATCCTGAGCACCCGGTCGGGCTACATTGACCCATCGAAATGTGCCATCCGCAACCTGTCCGTATAGATCGACACCACTGACGCCAGTTGCCGGCATATGCACCATGTCTAACCCAGGTGACTTCAGCCGATAGCGCACCTTGATATCCTCAGATCCGGTCTGAAATCTCACCGCCATGCCTGCCGAATGCCGACTGAGGTTCCACACAGCGTCTCGTACTACGCCCTTCATTCGAGCCGGTAAGCGATCGTAATAGACTTCGGTATCATCCCACCCGCGTCCTTCAATGCCCCATTGCTCCGGATTATACCAATCAACACCGTCTTCACTAATCGGCTCAATTGCCTGTGCCTGTTGAACATGTACATTGCCCAAAACCGCCGAAGCTGTGCCAACGGCTGAAAGCTTTGTAAATTGTCTTCTGTTATACATATGCGGACCCAACACTTATAAATACATCTATCAGTTGCTATTGGTCATTACATGGTAGACCTATTAGCTACTATTTCCAACGAACTTGATCGATCAAAAAGCATTATGTTCCGAATTACGGCAATCCTCAGCTCATTTCTTATTCTTACCACCGGGATACTACCGGCCAACGAACCTGCCGACCTGCACATAAAGAATGGCAAGATTATAGACGGAAGTGGCAACCCCTGGTTCTTTGGAGATGTCGTTATACAAAAAGACCGAATCACCCAAATTGGCAAGAACCTCACTGTTGATGCCAAGCAAACCATCGATGCGAAAGGACTCGTTGTTGCGCCGGGATTCATCGACATCCATTCTCATTCGGATACGAAGCTCATTCAGGATGGTCATGCCCAAAGCAAAATCCGACAGGGTGTAACTACCGAAATCCTTGGAGAAGGCACCAGTGGCGGTCCAAATGTCGGTAACAAACCACCGGCAAGATTGACGGTGAACGGAAAAACATTGCAATGGAGAACCCTCGGTGATTACTTCAACGTTCTCGAGCAATCCAAAATATCAACAAATGTAGCGTCGTATGTAGGCATCGGAAACATCTGGGAATCCGTAATGGGAAAAACCTATGCTCGTCCCTCGGAAGGCCAGCTTAAGCAAATGGAACAACTCCTTGCACAAGCCATGGAAGACGGTGCTCTGGGACTCTCAAGCCAAGTTATGTTTCCACCAGGATCCTTAGCGACGACGGGCGATCTTGTCAGGTTTGGCAAAGTCATCAAACCCTATGGTGGAATTTACTCCTCTCACATTCGCAATGAAGGCCTTGGTGTGTTTGATGCTGTCCGCGAAGCGATCAAAGTAGGCGAAGATGCCGGTATACCTGTTGATATCATTCACATCAAAATAGCTGATCAACAATTCTGGGGTCGCATGAATGAAGTCATCGCTCTGATTGAATCCGCTCGCAAGCGGGGCGTAAACGTTCAGGCAAACGTATATCCCTATACACGCGGGAACAACAACCTGATGAGCATCATTCCACCATGGGCGCACGAAGGTGGAAAGGCTGAAATGATTCGTCGCCTAAAGACTTCTGCGGATCGCAATCAGATCAAACATGATATCGAAAACGGTAGCGATGGCTGGGACAACCACTACACCGCTGTCGGTAAAGACTGGAGCAGGATGCTTGTAGCGGCTGAAAATCAATATCGTGGGATGACCATGGATCGCGTGCTAGCGATTCTTTCCGACGGAGACGAGGATGCTGACAAACTGGATCTGATGATCGACTTCTTAATCGATCAAGGCGGTTCTGTTGCAACCGTGTTTGCTCATCATACCGACCGTGATATGACCCTTGCTTTAAAGCAGCCATGGTGCAGCGTTGGATCTGACGGCTCCGACTATGCGATCGAAGGACCGCTTAGAAAAGGAAATCCTCATCCGAGAAATTTCGGTACATTTCCAAGATTGCTTGGCAGGTACGTACGCGAAGAGCAGGTAATCACACTTGAAGATGCCATTCGCAAGATTACCTCATTAAACGCAGCTAAGGTCGGCTTGCAACACCGAGGCATGCTCCAGGAAGGAAACTATGCCGACATCACAATCTTTGACGAAAAAACCGTAATTGACACAGCGTTATTTACCGATCCGTTTCATTACCCGATCGGTATCGAATATGTAATTGTCAACGGAACACTTGTTCTCAAGCGTGGCGAGCATCTGGGTACGATGCCTGGACGCGTCTTGCGAAAGTAAAATCATTCGGCGCCGGCACCGATCGCGATAACGTGACGATGGGTCTTAAAGAATATCTTGCCACCGGCAATGGCTGGCGTGGATAGACAAAACTCACCCAACTCGTTGGTGGCGATAAGTTCATATGATGGCCCGGTCTTAACCACCAATACAGCACCGGATTCCGCAGTTAGATACAAACGGCCATCAGCCGCAACTAGCGAACCTGTAAAACTGTTTGCACCACCACGTGCTACGCGTTTCTTGTACACCAGATCACCACTCTTTGCATCGATGCAACTCAGGATTCCACTGTTGGTAAGACTATAAAGGAAACCACGATAAACGACCGGCGTAACGAGATACGGAGCACCATGCCGCTGACTCCATGCAACGTCACTGCTACTCGTTTGATTAGGACCGAGAGTAATATCTCCCCGCGCCCCTAGCTTCACTGCATAAATTGGCTGGAACGGTCGGTATCCATCAAGCAGATAAATCAATCCTTGAGCAACAAACGGTGTTGGCACTGTGATTGCAGAATGGCCGCCAAGCCGCCAAAGCTCTTCGCCAGTACGCGGATTGTATCCCCGCGAATACGTGCTGCCGTTGGTTATCAGTACTTCATGTTCTGCATCTTTATATACCAGCGGTGACCCCCAGGATGGCGGCTCGTCCCGCATTGTCTTCCATACTTCTTCCCCAGAGGATAAATCAAATGCAACAATAAACGACCCTTCCTGCAAGTCGCATTGCACGATGACCAAGTTTTCATAAATCGTTGGTGAGCTACCAAACCCCCACTGGTATTCCGGGTCATTGAAAGCACCAGAATCCAGAACACCAAGGTTTTGTTCCCATAACAATTTCCCGTCGAAGTCAAAGCAAACAAGCTCACCGGAATTATAAAGAGCAACAACATGCTGACCGTCGGTAACCGGTGTGGAATTTGCCTGTGAGCTCTTCGTGTGACGTTTTATGGGAGGCTTTGATTTCCCAATTGATTTCTTCCACACAACCTTGCCTGTATCACTGCTAAGGCAATACAAGAGCCACTCATTTTCAGATTCTTCACCTGCTGTCGTGATGTCACCATAGATTCCGATTTTCAGATCATCGTTGCCACCTTCTGGCACTGCAGTAGCAATGAACACGCGGTCGCCCCAAACGGTTGGGCAAGCATTGGCCAAACCGGGTATAGAAGTTTTCCAAATTACATTTTCACCTGTCATACCATCCCATGAATCAGGAAGCCGTTGATCGACAGCAATTCCTCTTGCCGACGGGCCGCGGAAACCCGGCCAATTCGTTTTCGCGGCAATATCAAGATCCAGAGTTATGTCGTCTGACAGACCATCAACGGTCTGTTCTTCATCGCTATCAGACTTGGCAAATATGAACTCCCCGTAACCTCGTATCCAGGTAGCCGTGGCAACTTCCTTGTCTTTAAACTTGAAAATCAATTGGTTGTCGCCCCACTCTAAGTGCGATTCGTCAATGACAACCGGACTGCGACTTCCCAATACCCCCGTGATATGCACGCTGGCTTCGGCAACGGAGACTTCGATTAACCCATATCGTGGATGACGAAATTTTCCAACCAGTTGATTCAGCTTTGTTTCAGGAACCTGTTTCAATTCCTGTACAACGTCATTCGCCTGATCAGTGATTAGTTTTGCGGCCTTTTCCTGATTTCCCAATTTTGCATGAGCTACAAAGATACTCAGCTCTTCGTCAGTCCAATTCTGCGTAGGCAACAATAATTCGAGTTGCCCGATGTCGCCGCTAAACGCTGCTTTTTTGATCAGCATTGTGGGATCTGCTCCATGCTGAATCAAAAGCTTGATTAGGTCAGCATTCTGAGTCACGGTTAACGGGCTGAGATACCAAATCCTATCGTGTGTATCCGGATTCGCCTTTAACTCTAACAAGAGCTTGATAGCCTCTGCTCTTCCTTTTAGTGCAGCCTGCCAAATCGGAGTAATTCCGAATTGATCAACGAAGTTTACATCTACTCCGCTATCTACCAGTTTCTTAATTTTCGCAAGATCCCCGTCACGTGCAGCCTTTAACAACTGATCACCGGGCGACTCCTGGGCATGTCCGACATTGATCAACACTCCGGTGAATAGGAAGAATGCCAGAATTAACCGTGTATGGAATTGTCTCATTTCAAGTCACTCACGTAATCAACTGTTACTTCGAAGCCAATATCGCTCATTATCGCTGTTAATTGAACAGGCTTCACTATCCAATTTAGAGGAATACTGTCATACTCGGCTTTTTAAACGGTACCCACTTGCGACATTAAGTACACCCACCCAACATGTCCGCATCGCGCACGGGGCTTGCAACGTCACTTAGGCAATCCTCCAGCGTCTACGTCACTACGGCATAGTCGTTCTGTTTTTTGCCGCGCTATCGACTTTCATGTCAGCGCCTGGGCAGACCCACTCGATGTCTGCCTTCGTCGATCCGATGGTCAACGATCTGAGGCTTAAACAAACGACATATTCAACTGCATATATGGTAGCAACGGCGATTGCAGCACTCACTTACTCGTTAATGGGCAGGTTGCTAGATAAGTATGGCGCCCGCAGCTTAATGCCAATTGGTGCAGCAGCGCTCGGCGGCGCATGCTGCGTGATGAGTGCTGTTCCAAGCGATTTTGTTGCAGTTCTTTATATAGGAATGTTCTTGTGCCGGCTCTTTGGACAGGGGCTAATGTGCCTAGTATCGACATGGCTTGTCGGGGAGTGGTTTGAAAAACGACGTGGGCTGGCAATGGGCGTTGTTGGCCTTGGTGGATCGCTTTCAGTGATGATTGTCGCAGGATTCAACAACTCGATGATTGAAACTCATGGTTGGCGACAGGCATGGATGGTTTTAGCGGCAATTCTCTGGATTTCAGCTGTCCTGCCTTCCATTCTATTTGTACGAAATCGCCCGGAACCTCTCGGGTTGCTTCCGGACTTGAGACTTGTTGGCGATCCGGAAATCGAGATCCAAGCGAAGCTGGATAAAGATGGAAACGCCGAGATAACCACAGATAGTTGGACCGCAAATGAGGCGATGAAAACAGCCACCTTCTGGAAACTTGTTGCGGGAATGAGCACGTGGGCAATGGTCGGTACAGGGCTGGCCTTTTACCAGGCATCCTTACTCGAACGAATTGATGTTTCTCGCCAATACGCATTTTGGCTATTCGCTGTACAGGCAGGTTCAGCTATTTTCTCGTCATTTGTCGCCGGCTATTTCACGGGCAAGATACCGGCCCGCTATCTGCTTTTTGTCAGTGTGGCTGGTTTAGCATGTGGAGTCGTGCTCTTGCTAACGATCACCAAACCGTGGATGGCGATATTTTATTCGATCATGCTCGGGCTTAACGGTGGCATTTTAAGATCAACAGGAATGGTCGTTTGGGTCAATTACTTTGGTCGCAAGCATCAAGGAGCTGTTGCTGGATCCGCAATGAGTATATGCGCGATTGCGTCAGCTCTGGGACCACTTCCGCTAGCGTTGTCATTTGATCAGTTTGGATCGCACCAACCGGCACTCCTCGCTTTCTTGACGATTGCAATTTGCGCGTCATACGCCGTGTTTACGGCTCGACCACCGCAAAAACAGCCAGCTCCTGTCCAAGCTTAGATTACGTCCCATTTGTCACGCGGTTTACGCCATAGATAACCGTTGGCTTCCTTATCACGGATAAACTGTTCTTTCTTTGGATCCCAGTTCAAAGGACGACCAAGTTGGTAACCGAGATTTGTTAGATGACAAATGGATGCAGTACGATGGCCGATCTCTGCGGGACAAATCGTCTCTTTACGTGATTTGACACAATCAACGAAATTCCGCTTGTGGTTGTTGCTTGGATAGACGTGAAATTCATCGTCACCAATTTCCTCTTCCAGAATGGAACCTGGATTCGACTTAATGGAACCACGGCTGACCATCAGAGTCCCTTCAGTACCTTCAAACGTCACGTCCGCCGGTCCACCGTGATACATCTCCACACCATTGGCGTATGTCAACTTTAGCCCGCTCTTTGAGCCATCTTTGGGTGGCTCTACCTTTACTGGGCAAGTGTGATCCATCCCAAGTGCCCACTGAGCAATATCAAAGTGATGTGCACCCATATCGGCTACTGCTCCGCCGGCATACTCACGGTAAGCTCGCCATTGGGGGAAATGAGAATGAATACCTTTTGGACAAAGGACTTCGTTGTATGGCCTCTGCGGTGCGGGTCCAAGCCAAAAGTCCCAGTCCGTACCGTCCGGCACATTTTGAGCAGGCAAATCACATGGCTTGTTTGGTGCACCAACACCAATTCGCACAGTGTGGATCTTCCCCACGCGTCCATTTCGCACCAGTTCAACAGCACGTCGAAAGCGTCCACCGAATTCGCTGCGTTGCTGACTTCCAACCTGGAATACAGTTTTGTTCTTGGTGCAGGCCTCAACGATTTTTCGACCTTCAACTACGTTATGTGTCAGCGGCTTTTCACAATAAATGTCTTTACCAGCATTCGCAGCTTGAATCACCGGAATCGCATGCCAGTGATCCGGAGTTGCAATCACGACGGCATCAATATCATCGCGTGCAATGATTTCTCGATAGTCAGCGTATGTTGAGACGCCGTTTGCAGAGTCACTCTTGTATTGAGTGTTTACTCTGTTTGCTGAGTCCTCAAGGCGTTCTTTAACGACATCTGCCAATGCAACGACCTGACAATCCTGATAACCCAGAAATGCACCAAGGTGACCACGTCCCATCATTCCCAAACCAATGAATCCAAGCGTAATTCGATCGTTCGCCGCTGTATGTGCATAACCCATGCGAGTTAGCACCGTTGGGATAGCAACGGTTGAAGCTGCTGTTTTCACAAAGGATCGTCTTGTTAGGTTTGTCATTAAATTCTCCTTTAAGTCGCCGGAGTGAATTACTCATCAAGTCCGTAAGAACTGAAATTATGGTAATTCCGTGCGTCCGTCTTTATGCCGGAAGCACCCGTCCACCGCAATAATCTCTCCAGTAATGTAGTCTGCCACACTGGAGCAAAGAAAAGCAGCGGTATTCCCAATATCCTCTGGAGTTCCTAATCGACCCCACGGTAGCAGCTTGCCCTGCTCTTCAATGTAATCGTCGCCGAAAGTGACGTGTTCACCGGGAGTATCAATCCAACCCGGCTCGATCGCGTTTACGTTGATTTTATGTTCGGCTAATTCAATCGCAATACTACGTGTCATATGGTTCAATCCGGCCTTGGCTGCACAATATGGAACGCAGTTCTGAAAGGCCATTTCACCTTGCACACTTGAGATAAAAACCATCTTGCCGCCGCCGCCACGTTCAACCATATGGCGAGCAACTAGTTGCGACATATGAAATCCGCTTGAAAGCGTCCCCTGAATCGTCTGATCAAACACTTCCGGATCATAATTCAGAAAAGTTTGTCGTCTGCTAAAAGCAGGATTGCTAACCAGACAGTCTATTCGACCATGTACTTCAAGCGCTTCCGAAACCAGCTGTTCGCATCCTTGTCGCGTAAACACATCACCTTCAATTGCAGTACAAGACACACCTGATTCGGTAATCTCGGTGGCAGTTTGGCCAAGGTCCGGGCTTTGAGGTCGATCATTTATTATCAATGTCGCACCAGCGTTTGCGAGTTGCATGGCGCAACCTTTGCCAATACCACGGCCAGCACCGGTAACCAATGCGACGCTTCCAGTTAAGTCGATCATGAGGCCACTCTTTCCAATTAACTAATCTGTTTCTATAGATCTAAGGGAAACGGAGTCAAAATCTCAACACCGTCTGATGTCACACGATAATTCTGCTCAAGTCGAATTCCCGCATGGAGCGATTCACCGTACAGACCAGGTTCTGCCGTGAAAACATCACCCTCTCTAAATTCATCATCCCAGTTCGGATTTAAATGTGGTGTTTCATGCGGATAGAGTCCCACGCCATGCCCAAGATGGTGTGGAAACACCCCCAGCGAATTTTCGCCAAGCATTTCAGATGCCTTCTCAAACAGATCCTGACAACGGAGACCTGGTTTTACGGTAATTGCGACCATATCCAACACTTCAGAAATCGTATTCCATGCTGATATCTGATCATCCGTCGGATTACCATCAACGCTGAATGTTCTGCAGTTATCAGCAAAGTAGCCTCGATATGCCGGGCCAAGGTCCAGAATATATAACTCCCCTGCTTGCGCCTTACGTTCGCGCGGCATACCACCACGTTCACCGCACTGATAGTCATTACCTAAATAAGTGATTGCTTCGCCAGCTACCTCCACAGCCGCTGCATGTAACTGGTTGTAAACATCTAACTCACAGATTCCTGGCTGGATAATCTCGCGTGCACGGGTATACATTGCTGTCGTGCAATCAATCGCCCGTTTCATCATCGCCAATTCATCCGGGTCTTTTTTTCGACGCAAATCCCAAATCGCAGGCTCCACGTCGATAACTTCAGCTACGTTTACACCTGCTGAACCGGCAATTACCCCCAACACGTAGGGCCCCGAAGTGCGGCAGTCCGCACCGATACGTCCAGCAGATTGATCATCTAGCACCGCGGAAAGTGCTGTAGATGTATCGACGAACTGATCCTGCCGGAGTGTCGACAACCACTGAGCTTCAAATACAACAACGTCATCGACAGCTGCAATTTCAGGCTCTTTATTGGGGGCCGATAGTACGCAATACCCATCTGCTTCCATCACAAGTGCTGCGGTCATCAGGTTGTGATGGCGAAACCCTGTGAAGTAGTAGATATTCTCCTGAGCGGTTATCACAACTCTATCGATTTCATTTTCCGCCATAACTTCAAGAAAACGATGTTGACGTTGGCGACATAAGTCCGGATCCAGTTGCAAGTGTGGCGCAGCCATGAGTATCTACTTTGATTCCTTTAATAACTTAATGAATGGTGTAGCAAGAAACCGCACACCATTTCGGAGACCCGATTAAATCAACTCAGCAATCGGATTACCACCGGGAAGGATATGAATTGGGCGCCCTTCACGATTTATGGTAGAAGCAGACGGATCAATTCCGAGATGCCGATAAACCGTTGCTAGCACGTCGACCGGATGAATTGGACGATCAATCGGCATTTCACCCTTTGGATTGGATGCACCGATTACCTGCCCTACTTTGAGGCCACCACCGGCCATGAGGATGCTCATTAACGCACCCCAGTGATCACGACCGCCCGTCTTGTTCACGCGGGGTGTTCTTCCGAATTCACCCCAGACAAGTAGCAAAACCTTTTTGTCCAATCCGCGATCATACAAATCGGTAATCAGTGCTGAAAGCATCTGATCTAGAGGTGGACCGGATATATTCATGCCACGACTTGGCCCGTTACTGCCATCAGCTGGACGATCATCATCCACGATGTTCAGGTGCCAATCCCAGCAAAGTGAATCCGGCGCCGTGTTGATAGTTACAAAGGTCACGCCTGCCTCGACCAGGCGTCGTGCAAGTAGCGCTGACTGTCCCCAACGATGCTCACCGTACATTTGGCGGACGTGTTCTGGTTCCCGACTTAAATCGAACGCTTCACGAGCGCGGCCGCTTGTCACGATATCGAACGCTGTTTGATTGAATTCGTCTATACCACCTAAGTCACGTTGACGCTGAACTTTTCGATTAAACAAATCGAGTTCGCCGAGTAGCGATTTACGATCTTCCATTCGGTCTATCGTTAAGCTGTCCGCAAGCTTGAAGTTATCGGTTGATGCGTTTAATGCCTCTGTATGAAACTGCGACTTAAACGGATCCTGCAATATCGTAAACGGTGAATGAGCGCTGCCCAAATACGCCGGACCCATCGTAGCGCCAATCGTCGGATTTCGCGTCTGTTCTTCAGAAAGAAGCACATAACCTGGCATTCCAGCATCGCGCGGACCTAACACGTGTGAGGCAATCGAGCCGCTCGACGGATGAGTCGGTGGTGCTGTTGGACTAAGATGGCCGGTCGACAGCCAATGAGCTGCCACATAGTGGCCATTGTTATTGTGAGCAATACTTCGGATCAGTGCTGTCTTGTCCAGCACTTGCCCGGTCTTCGGCATCATGTCGCAAAACTGTATACCGGGAAACAGAGTGGAGGTGGTCCCATAAGGCCCACGAATCTCTGCCGGAGCATCTGGCTTCGGATCAAATGTCTCAAATTGACTATGGCCGCCACCTAGCCAGATTTGAATTACCGCCGTGTCTTTTTGCTCCTGTGATCCCGCTGCCTGAAGACGTAGGCAGTCTGATAATGGCAAGCCAATACCACCTGCAATTAACGAACTACGTAAAAAGTCACGACGTGTGTTTCCCATGTCATTTATTGTACACACATACGCTGATGAAATTGAATAGAGACTTGTATACTTTCGAGATCTGCCCCTCTTGCGGACCGTGGGTCTAGGACGACCGAGGATGCGGCCACAAAAAAATCTCCGACGGGCCGTAGGTCCGTGCTAGTGCGAAGATCCAGCAGTAACTCCCGTAATCGTATTGGCCACAGATCGGGCGTGATGAGATTGGCTAAATTCAAAAAAATTCCGGGTGCCACATTCAATCACCAGCCCCGTCTTCTTTCTAAACAGGCAGACTGCAATTAACAGAACAATTCCGCCTGTAACCCCAAGCCCACGGGGATACCAACTCAGTAACCTGCCGCTCGTTGACATCGACACCACTCCAATGAGCCCGATGAATGCACCCGGCCAATTCGGAGTCCAGCATACGTCACGTGTCTGAAAAATGGATACATGCCTAAGCAACACTGTGGTTTCGGATCGTTCTCCACGTCGCTGGGAGTCATCGCGACCACTAAAGTGAAAACGTTCTGTCGTCACAAAGCACCCATCACCCTCCCACATCACGGTCTCGTCGACGCCGGGCCTCCTGAAGTCCGTTATCTCAAGTGGTTTATCCCACTTAGTGGCACTGGGTAACGGTGGAGGTGCGTTCGGTTTATTCCCGTCGCTTTCCTCTCCCGTGTTTTCCTCTTTCCTGGGTTGTTTTGGCTTTCTCGGCTTCTTTGATTCCACACTTACCACTGGCCGCTCAATCGGTGGCCTGCTCTTCGGCGCAAATGGAACATAGTCGTCGGTAGCATTCAGTTCAGGAAATTCCAGCCATTGTTCAATGTCACCATCATCGGCAGTCTCATTTTCCCCCGCCGACTCGAGATTCTCCTCCATAAAGGCAGACAGCGATGAATTCACAACATCTGCATCGGCCAGCACGTCCACCGCAGTCCGCTCGGATTCTGCTTCCTCGGGCGGGAATATTAACCCGTTTACCTTCGTTGCAGGAAACCAGGTTTCCTGATCTTTCGATACGTAGTAATCGCGACGCAATACTCCGCTATGTGCCAGAACGACCAAATCCTTAGAAAAGAACGGCCCATGGATATCGGTCATTTCAGGATTCGCGTAATAATACTGCGAAGGCATTGTCCGCTCCTGTTGATTGGCTTGTTATTCAACACGCGTTGCTATTTGTCCGAAAACCGAAATGCGTAGACAGACGCATTATTAATGGAAAAACGAAGCCGATACACACCGGCATTCAATCCAGTTCGGCGTCTCTTTCCAAAGATCAGCTGTTCATCGATTGAATCACCAACCAGGACACCTTCCATACCTAGTACCAACTCACCACCTTCATCAAGCACGTCGACCTTGATACTGCCGCCCTCACTCGTTTGATAATTTAAATAGAGCTTTCCACCGGTCGTTTTAAGTGGACGTGTGGTCACGACACCGCCAGACTTATCAGCGGTGAGCGCCACGAAGCCATCCTTACGATACTGAAATCGACGAATCCGATTGTCAGGTCCTTCATAGTAAGCCTCCGTCGCATAAACACTTATATGTTTCGGCTCTACATTCAAATCAAGCAGTCCATTGGCCATGTAATTGCTGCGATTGCCTTTGCGATCCGCTGGAGCCGATTCTGGTACAACTGGCACCGCCGAATAACGATGGAAATTAATGCTGTCACGACTACTCATAAAGAGTGGCTCTACGCGAGAGCCCTCATTCGGGAGATATCGCGTTGGAAAACCGATGTAAATATGTGGAGCCCGGTCATAGAGCCGAACTGCGTTTGTATATAAATGTTCGTTAGGGGATCCCTCTTGATACTCCAGCAATACAGGCTTCGTCCAATTCACAAAGTCTTTGGACGTACACGTCATAATCGACCTTACCCCATTAATGAAAGTACGATGGTAGTCGACATAGAGCATACGATTACTATCCCAAAATGCGAGGTTTTGCGAATCAAAGTAACCTTCCGTTATCACATGTTCATCTTGAATTAGCTTCCAGTGGATGCCGTCACGAGACTGTAGTGCAAGCAATCCCCGCTTTCCGTCGCGATAATCTGCCGTGAGCGCTTTGTAGCGAGCCTCCGGTTTGCAATTTGGGTTAGTGTCTTTGAACGGAGTAAAGCAATGCGTACCAGGGCCATTCCAAACGATGTTGTTCTTCTTGCTACCGTCAAATTCGTATAACCCTAACTCCGGCTTCGTCCAAGTAATCCCATCACTGCTTTCGGCATAGCAAGTAACCTCTCGATGCGCTGCTTTTTCTTCGTCTACTAGCCAATGGCTGCCGCGGTAATACATGCGATACTTATCATCATCTTGAAAGACCGTGAAGTACGCACTGGTATTTCCTTCCCACGGCTTATCAGCAACTAATGAGACGCCCTTGGGCACTGGTTGTTGTACTTGTAATTCGACGGAGCCGTCTATCTTGTCAATCAGGTGACTATCGGTAAACAGCTCGAGGCGACTTCCGATTTCCAGGGCATCTTCTGCGACAACTGCGGATGTAGCTACCAAAAATGCCAACAGAAATGGGATTATTGCAGACACTGTTAAATTCCTTGTAAACATCTGAGGCACCCTTTTTGTTAATCGGAATATTTCAGTTTCGCTTCTTCGACCTGCTTTACACCGCACAACAGAATCAGAATTGCAGATAACGCTGTTAGTATGCCGCTTGCAATAAATGCCCCGTGGATCCCAAATATCTCCTCAATCTCGCCTGCACGATAATTACCAACTGCATGACCCACGTTTGATAGTGTCATATAGATCGTAAACATCGTTGCAGAGGATTTTGTCCAGGAAAGCTGCATTGCATGTGCAAGAAAATTCACCACAAAGATCGCCAACAACGCCGGATAGACCACTGTATACGTTGCGACAATCCAGTCGTAATGCATTGTTCCGAATATCTCAACATCCATTCCCCATGACTCATGCGCCATACCAAATGCAATGGATATTCCGCCATAACCCAAAAGGCCTAGTGTCATCATCTTGCGTCGCCCTACGTGATCTCCAATCCAACCGGCGGTCAATGCCAATATCGCCTCGGGATAAACCCCCAATCCCATGATGGTCGATGTATCTCTGGAATTCCAACCCAACTCCTGATTACAGACAGTCTTTAGAACGACTTCCATGACTCCCCAGCCAATCAAGCTAACTATGATCAGAACAACAAATGCGACAGTACTCTGTAATCCGAATCCTTGCTTCAAATCTTTCAGCACCAATACCACAGATCGGCTATTGGATATTTCGTCACTACCACCTTGTGCTTTACCTTTACTCGAAGGCAGTCGTTTCTCGGAGGGAAATAATGGCACTAACTGATCAACTTGTGCTTCACCTTTACTCCACGGCATTCGTTTCTCGCCATCGCGTTCAACCAGGAATATCGGGAACATCATTACACCGATAAGAATTGCGAACTGAAGCCATATTGCCTGCTGCAATCCGTATTCATCCAACACGATCGCAAATACAATTGTGCCAACAAGTTTGCCAACTATCTTGGCTCCCCACATCAAGCCGTTCGTAACCCCCCGTTCCGATTCCGGCAAGATGTCCACCGCCAACGCGTCGGTACATACATCCTGTATGGATTGTATCACGTTATGTATGAAAAACATCCAGTACAACATCGTGTAGGATTTGGCGATGTCCATGTCGCTTCCAAACATATATGGCTCCACTGCAAGAATTCCAAGCAACGTAAGTGCCATACAGAGTTGAGCAACAATAATCCAGGGTCGCCGTCGGCCCATCGGCCTGTAAGTGACTGTATCAAGCAAAGGTGCCCAGATTAGTTTGAAGGTCCAGGGCAGGATAATCACCGATGTAAGCACGCCCGCATCCTCGGTGGAAAGGCCGTTTTCAGAAAGGTAATTCACCAGAGTGGTAAGCATGAATCCCCAGGGCACACCTTGAGCAAAGTACAGTGCACAAAGCGTCGGAATCCGTTGAGATCTCTGGGTAGATAAGGACATGAGAGGACTTCAGGTTACAAGGCGTGTTTTTTCGTAGATCTTATAGTAACGATTCTTGGAAGCGTAATGTTGAATCTTCAACCGCATCCGGCGCCCGTCATCACTGAAGTCTCGGCAACCGTGGGGCTCGACGAAACCGAACACTAAGCCTCGCGCATGCATTCACAACTTTCGATGCCGAAGACGACAGAGAATGATGCGGGACTCGAATGAGCGAAGTAACGCTTGAACCGATATTGGAGCGACCTAGAATAATTCTCGAATCGGCTGGCCGTTTTCCTGTACCACATAATGTGGCCGACCCCGACGGTCTTCGTAGGTCGTATCAAGTGGCACCTGCATATGACGATAAATCGTTGCTGCTAAATCCCCTGGAGTGACTGGGCGGTCTTTTACTTCGGCGCCCATATTATTTGACGATCCAATAACCTGACCGTGCCTCAATCCGCCACCGGCAAGTGCCATACTCATGACGACGGGCCAGTGGTTGCGACCATCTTCGCTTTCCTGCGTACCCATGTTTGGCGTTCGCCCAAATTCGCCCATGCTGATGACAAGCGTATCGTCGAGAATACCCCGTTCTTCAAGATCCGACACAAGCGTTGTCACCATATGATCGTAAAGTGGCAATAGTGGACCGAGTCCTTTTGAAATGCCTCCATAGACTCCACCTGGGATTCCATGGTTATCCCAAGTGCCGGATGACCCGTGGTAACTCAGATCGATCGTGACAAAACTCGCGCCTGCTTCCACCAGTCGACGTGCAATCAGAGTTTGTTGTGACCACAGATGCTTGCCGTATCGATCGCGCGATTGCTGTGGCTCAAGTGATAGATCAAAGGCTTTCTGAGCACGCCGACCGAGCATCATATCGTAGGCTTGTTGCGTATAGCGATCCTGTGCTTCGATTGTGCCATCCACATCAATGCTACGTTTAATCTTATCGAGGTCTGACAAGAGAGACTGACGATTGCCAAGACGTTCGTGGCTTAAGCCTGCAGGGAACTTAAAAATGTTAGCACCCGATGTTCGATTCAGATCATTGCCCACTGAATCATAAACCGGTAGTTCAGCCGCGTCGTTCGCAACAAACGGATCATATCGTTTGCCAAGATCCCCCGCCCAGGCTATATGTGATCGCGACTTGCGGAAGACCACGTAGGGAGGCATGGCTTGGTTATTGGCACCACGGTGTTTTGCGATGACTGACCCAATGGCAGGTATACGATCAGCTATTGGGTTTACTCTAGGTCCCGCTTCACGGTTACCAGTTTGCATCACCGTGTTTGGTTCATGGTTACTCTTCTTGCAGTCCACGGACCGGATAATCGTAAACTTATCCATCATGGCAGCTTGCTTAGGCAAGTGCTCACAAATATGAATTCCCGGAACTGCGGTGGAAATCGGCTGCCATGGTCCTCTGTTAATCCATGGACGGTCTGGCTTTGGATCCCAGGTATCAATCTGACTTGGGCCACCGGTCATCCACAAAAGGATGACACTCTTGTTACTCAAAGGACGGTTGTTACGTGCACCAAGATCTCTTGCCTTTAGCAAAGTTGGAACACTAAGCCCAGCAATGCCGGCCATTCCCGCCTTGAGCATATTCCGACGACTTGAAACCGTTAAGCCTTCCTTTACTAACGGAAGGTAATCCTCAAAGGCGTGATTTTCATGTCCAAAGTGGCTCATCGCGTTTCTCTTGTGACGTCAATTGAAACTTGTCATGCAAATCAATGCGATGCAAGTAATTACAAGTCTACCTATATCATAAAGTATCGTGATACCGGTGCATTGACTCAACATGAAAAACACCAAAGATGACTCAGCCTCTTATGAAAATGTGCTCGAATTTGGCATGAAACACGAGAATAATAGTCTGAAAATACCTTACATGTATTTCCAATTCTTCGGTTTTCCTTGGCTCATCCACTCAATAGCCGGATTCAGCCTGATTTCACCAGTCGCCTCACGCTTCACGGATGAAATACAATCCAAATACTCTTTTTGATTGATATAGCTGAAATTCGAAAAAGTCTCCCATATCGGCATTTTCGCTTGCATCCAGAATGCCATTATCTGGCAGAAGTTTTCTTTCCTTTCCAAAAACTAATGCGCACATGCTTTTTAAGTGATGCGATTGCAGAAACAATTCGTTCGTGTTGGAACCAAGGACTGCTTCACTTCATCGTTTCTTCAATATCCGGTGATGCTCTGTAGGTGAGTTCCCGAAACTTCGCCAGAATTGGCTGAGCAGAATCTAAAGAATTGCGGATCTATGCATATAGGCGATTATCCCGTGTTCCCATATCCATGCCCCATTTATGATGTCATTGAGACTTGCTAGTAATTGGCGGTCGATGGCGTTTGATTTGGGGTTTGAAGTCTCCCAGACTATTCCACAGCAGTGGCTGCTTCAGGTCCCCCTCGGTGCGACTTACCTCTCCCCGCTCTTTGGCCGGGCTTAGCACTTGTCGATCGCGCCCATACACAGCACTGATCATCCAGTTTGAAGATATGGCGGTGTACGTGCTGCTGACAACGAAAACGTGGTTGTCACAAGCACGCGCCGAACCGAGCATAGGATTGCAGCCCCACACAGGCCACGCAATGACCTCAGCACCGTTGTTGCTCAGCTCTCGTGCTACTTCGGGAAAGAAGCCGTCGTAACAGATCATCATGCCTACTTTTCCGACCCGAGTTTCAAACACAGGGTATGAATTGCCAGGCGTTATTCCACTTTCGATTTCTCCTCGCGGCAGTGTAATCTTGCGATATTTACCGACGATCTTGCCATCCGGCCCAATCAAAACTGAGACGTTGTACACGAGGTGTTTCTCACGTTCGAGTAGTCCGGCAACGATATACAAGTCATGCTTTTTAGCTAACTCACCAAAGTACTCGGTCGATGGTCCCGGCACCAATTCAGCACATTCGATGTAGGATCGACCACTGCTGTAATATGTCAGAGTCTCCGGTAAAACGACCAAGTCTGCATCCTGTTCTTTTGCTCGGGCGATAAGAGGCGCAAACAGTTCGCATTTCTCCTGATTAGTCGAACCATCCGTGGGCTTATAATGTACGGTCGCCAGACGCACTTTACGCTGCACAGGTGCAGGTACCATATCCAGTGCAATTTCTGACCATTCGACTGTCCCGTTAGCAGCCCATCGGTACGATAGCTCTACGATTCCGCTTACAGCAGAGCTTGGCACTCTATAAAGTCCACTGACCCGTATCCATCCACCCTTTAGGGTTTCCTCATGAACAGGAAACTCTGGTTCAGCAGTCGGTCGCGTTCCCGGCCGATAACTCGGATAAGAGATTGCATCGTGCGACACTTTGCTGCCATTTTCATCACGCCACAAAATACGGGGAACGATGACGCGCCGTGTTTGCTCAAGTCCCGTTGATTTGTATAACGCACTGAATTGATAGAATTGGCCGCCGGACACATCAAAAGATTTCTCCCACCAACCGAACAATCCCTCTCGCGTATCTGCTGAAATTACAAGGCTGCCATTCTTAGCCGGACCACCACGTCGGTTAATAGAAAAATCTGGTGCAATTTCATCTCTCGGAGATTTAGTCGTCCAGCCTTCCAATGGGTTCGACTTTGCCTTCACAGACCGGCCAGCCCATGCGGGCTGTACTGATACCAAACCCACAAGTAACAAAACGGCGAATGAACACAGACTGCGCATACAGGATTCCTATTTAAATTCTGCGTTTACACAACGTAAGCCAATTGGTTCGTTGTCAGGAATTATTCACTTAACCGCGAATGAATCTCGCTAACTAGATTAGAAGAGAAACGGTTCATGTATTCAAAGTCATTTCCCGCCTGAAGCCAATGAACACCCGCCGTTGCCCACTTTACAGCGAAGTCCGCGTCGGCACCGAGTCCCATTCCAATGTACTTGCCGTTAGCGCGTCCCTTGGAGATGACTTCATTAATCGCCCCTTCAACCACAGGATGATCCGTTTGCATCATGTGACCAAGTGAACCAGACAGATCTGCTGGCCCAAGCACAAGCGAATCCAACTCTTCAATGGCAACGATCTTGTCCAGAGCTTCCATTGCACCGGCTTATTCGATTTGTGCA
>JAKUOW010000069.1 GCA_022451045.1 Pirellulales bacterium
AAATGTTCGCCCGCCTGATCTGCAATCACCTCCCCGCCGTAATGCATGCACCCGATACCAATCCCTTTATCGACCCACTTTTGTACAAGTTCTAGCCGACGACCTTTCTCCTGCACCACTTCGTGCCGTCCGCCCCCGTCCATGTAAAACACCACGGCATCAGCATCGTCGAATACTCGCTCGTCCTTGGGCCAGCCATTGAGGACGATGTGTACGTCCAAACCTTTTACACTTCCAAGGCACTGATTCAGCAGCTGCACGCCAGCGTTAAACTCATGCATGCGAGGTGGATGCGATGGCTTTCCGGCGATAACAACTAGCTTTTGAGATGCCTGAGTCATGAGTCCAAATGAGATCATCATTAACAATGTAAGGAGTGGCTTCATTAGATCGTTCCTGTTTCTTTCGTACCGCATTCTATTAATGATACCCGCGGTTGCGATCAAGATGACGCATTGTAAGTATGTTTGGTTGTAACTCATGAAGCACAAAAAAGAACGCAGGACAGACTCAATTGCCATCCTGCGTTCTTGTGGGCTCAATGCTTATCAATACTAGACTTTCAGGATGTCGTATCCTTCCCGACGATCGCGAGCGAAGAACGATTGGGCTTCATCGTCACCGATGATGACTTCCTTCTCCGGATCCCATTTGATTACGCGGTCAAGCCGAGCAGCGATCGCGCTCAGATGGCAAGTGGCCATCGCCTGAACGTGTGAAAACGCATCTGAGACCGGTAGGCCGCCTTCACGAATACAACGATAGAAGTTGTTTTTGTGACCTTCGTGTGGCTTGTCTTTGTAAAGTCGTTCGACATCTTCCTGAGTGAATTTACCTTCATCCCAATTTTCTTCGATTGGTTTACCGACGATTTTGCCACGGTTTACAAAGATACGACCCTCGGTTCCTTCAAATGTGACTCCGTTATCACCTTGACTGGTCACATCAACAACCACATCCCCAGGGAATTTACATTTGACCGAGAAACGGTGTGACGTATTGTACGAGTCCTTCACCGTTGCATAGCCGTCTTTGTATTCCACCGGATGTTCGCAACCGCGACCGTCAATTTCAGTAGGGCCCTGACCTGGGCCGTTTTGACTTAGAGCCCATTGAGCAATGTCAACGTGGTGTGCCCCCCAGTCGGTGAACTTTCCACCACTGTATTCGTACCACCAACGGAATTCGTAGTGACAACGTCGTTGTCGGTATTCTTCCAACGGCGCCTGTCCCTGCCACATCTCCCAGTTCAATTCCTTGGGAACGTCAACAACCTCGAACGGACCACCTGTCGGCGAGCCGTTGATTCCAACGGTTACCTTTTGGATATCGCCTAGCAGGCCTTTCTGCACCATGTTGACAGCTCGCAACCAACGACCGCGATCGCTTCGTTGCTGTGTACCAACAAAGAAGATCTTGTCCTTATGCTTCTCGCAAGCACGGCGGATTAACTGGTTTTCTTCAAGTGTCAGCGTGAGTGGCTTCTGGCAGAATACGTGTTTGCCAGCTTCAAGAGCTTCAATAGCGATCTTCACATGCCAGTGATCAGGAGTCACAACACTTACAACATCAATGTCATCGCGATCGAGCACTTTACGGTAATCTTCGTATGCATCGGCCTGTCCACGACCGATATTTCCATCGTTCTTAGCTCGCAAGGCATGACGTTCATCTACATCGCAAACTGCAACAATGTTTCCAAATCTCGCATGAGCACGTGCATCGCCGGAACCCATGCTACCTACGCCGATACAACCAATATTCGGTTTGTCATTTGCGTCTTGGTTTGCAAACGCTTTTGGGCTCCATGAAAAATATGGAACACTTGAGGCTGCTGCGGCAGCAGCTGATGTCTTTATAAAGTCACGCCGTGTGTTTTGATGTGGCATTGAGTTCTCCCACCGGAAGATAAGTCGATTTCCAGAAAATACAACTAGCTAAAAAAGCAGCTAATTATTGCCGCTTTATTATTACACCGATCGGGCGCGAAAGACAGTAGCTAGAGCAATGAGCTTCGACCTCTTAAACTGAAGCCCATCGCCCTGCTTGCTAGGTCAACACGAGAGCAAATAGTGGCAAGTCAAATGCGAGCTCAAGCCACCATTGTCGCAAACTTCCTTTACGCAACTGGAATAAGCGAAACACAAGCTGACTCAGTAAGCAAGTAATGTAGTAAACGCCGTGAATATGAAATGCACGCGAGCGATCGAATTCACCATGCAGAAAAGAAATACAACTGCGCGTTAACCCACAACTGTCACACGGTACTCCTGTCTCGACTTTCTGAGTACAAAGCTCGGGTAATTCATAATCGAACATCTGCCAGCCCACACGCTCATCATCCCTGATATCAGCAGTCCACAAGGCAGCGACTGCGACAATACTGCAAAAAGCAAGCCAAGCGTTTACGAGCCGGTAGATGGTGTCTGCTGACATAGCTAGAGACTCCGAATTCGCATTGCGCTCATCCCATCAAAACGGGTCGTTCGCATCGTCCAATTTCTCTTCAAATTCTTCAATCGCCTCACGAATCTCTGTG
The DNA here is from genome assembly GCA_022451045.1 of Pirellulales bacterium. Classification (GTDB taxonomy): domain Bacteria; phylum Planctomycetota; class Planctomycetia; order Pirellulales; family Pirellulaceae; genus UBA11883. Next base: position 2,540 of record JAKUOW010000069.1, read on the forward strand.
CTGTTACCTGACTCATTCAAACTGCCCTCAAGACTATCGTTCAAGCGAGCTTGGTTAATCCAGGCCAACGCAGAGATTACGATACCAATGGTTGGTACGATCCATCCACCGCTTGCCTTTAGCCCCACCATTAGACCACCGGCACCTAGTCCAATGGAGATCAATACAACGGTCGTAAACGAACCTCCGGTTAAGAAATCCAGACACGGAATATTTGACAACAAGAGTGAAATTGTCCCCATGACGATACTCAGAATACCAAGGATCAACGCTCCGTCACTTCGTCCTTGATTTACAGATGGTGTGGGTACATGGTAATGACCAGGCTGTGCGACACCCGGCCCCTGATAGGGGCTTCCTGTCTGCTGTGCCGGAACGGGTTGTGCCGGAACGGGTTGTGCCGGAACGGGTTGTGCCGGCACTGCCTGCTGTGGTTGTTGTGGCTGCTGAGCCTGATTCGGGTCATTTGGACCGGATGGAGGCACTTGGCTCATTTGTATTCCCGTACTAAGGAGACAGAATTTTTCCCGTTATTGTATTAAAGGGATAACAAAATAACGAACATTTCCTTCCGTTGAGCGAATCTCGCAAACACTAATCCAACAAGAAGGCAACCAAGTCAGCTACTTGCTGTGGAGTAAGCGTCTTATCAAAGGCCGGCATCGGTGAGATTTTTTGCGTTGCTCGCACATCAATATCATCTACCTTCACCGTCTTAGTTGTCCCATTTGGTTGAGCCAATAGAACTGCAGTTCCCGACTCGTTCATGAGGATCCCAGTCACTACATCGCCATCAACCGTAACGATGTATTGCATTGCAAATCCTTCTTTCACCTCAGCACTCGGTGTCAGAATTGATCGGATGATATGTAGGGGATCCTGCTGCTTACGTAATGCATCGAGATTAGGGCCAAATCCTACTGCAGTCGGTGATTCTTCGAGGCGATGGCACTTTGCACAACCAGCCCCACCCGTTGCAAAGAACAGTGCCTTACCACGAGCTACATCACCGTGCGGCACCAACACCTTCGCCGACTCAATTTTTGTAGCATTCTGTAGCTGCGGCAGGCTGCCGGGGAGAATTCCAATAATGTAGTTGGATCGCCCACCAACCGTCTTATCATCACGATTACCACCAAGCATAATTCGACCTGCATCGAATTTACCGTTATAGACATTAAAACCGGTGTCCGTAGTATCAAGCATCTCTTCCGATAACCTAAACACCTTATGCTCTTTTAACCAACGTGGATGATTCACTCGGTTATCCATGGCAAGATAGATAGTAGTGGGAATGACCGTATCTATCTGTAAAACTCCATCACCGACCTCATCGGCATCTTCATTTGGCGTTTGAATCAATAATGACCCTTTGATCCCATCCGGAATACTGGTAAATGTGTATTGCCTGTCGGTATAAACCTGCGCGCCTAAAACCATTCCGTTATCACGAATGGTATAGGCTCTACCTGATTTGGCTCGCACTGCGGTGATTCCGCTTCTCGATGCCTGTTCTTCTGCGCTGAGCTTACGAAAGAGATGTTCAGCGATGTTTCCAACCGGCTTATCGTTAACGAGAATTACGGCTTTCAATGTCGTTGTGTCTGACAAAACAAGTGTGCCGGGCCAGCGTGGCGACTTGGCTGACGGCTCGCTACCATCAAGCGTAAAACGTATGTCAGCCGGCTTCAAACCTGGATGCACTTCTACTCGAATTTTGGCAGTGAATTCACCACCCGGTGGATCGACGCGGATCAAAGGATTTCCAGTTCCTTTGGCAAGCCACAAGACAGCAACCTCACTTACGCGTTCATCTTCATCCGCTAAGAACTCGCGAATCTGAATGCCCGTTAGCTGCCGATCTTCGGCCAACGCCAGAAAGGCACCACACCGCACACCGCCGTTCGGATGGGAAAGCAATTTTATTTTGCCTTCAACCGAGTGAGTCCTGCGCAAGGCTTGCCACGCAGCGTAATACACGATGTCGTCCATTTCATTTGAAAGAACGTTTAGTAGTATTTGATCACTTTCAACCGCTGGATTGCGCATACAGAATTGTATTGCCTCAAATCGGATCCGCGGTTCATCACTGTCCGCCGCAAAGATGATTGCTTTATGAATCGTGCGAGGGTCATCGTTTCCTCGCCATTGATGTGACAACACCCGTACTGCCTGAATACGTTTGTTCAACGACAGGTTGCCATCGCTAATAATCGCCGAGCCCATGCCATCTGCATCATCGACACTGATTCTGCCAATCGCCCACACTAACCAGGTTTCTTCCGCCATCGTGAGTCCACCTGCGCGAAGTGTCTTATGAAGCACCGGTAGATTGGCAGGGCCGCGTTGGATCAGTTCTTCCTGCGCATACACGCGAACGGCATTTATCGGGCTATTAAAACACTTGATTAATTCAGCCACCGAGTACTTGTTGATTTCAGTATCAATTGGCGGGACAGGTTGCGCACCTGTTGGTGTAACTGCACTGATTCGAAAAATGCGGCCTTCGTTTATTTGATTACCCTGATCGTCAGCCTGTAAACCATATTCGGTGCCCCACCCAAGAATATAGATCGAGCCATCAGGAGCAACTTCGATATCGGTGGGCTTATATAGGGTGTCTTGGCCTGCGACCAATTCGACCCAGTCATCGGTATCCGGAGTTAAATGCGCACCGCTCCATTTTGTATGATAGTAAAACGTCGTTCTACGAAACCAATCTTTAAATATCCAAATGCCTTGATACTGTTCCGGTAGAGCTGGAGAGTTGCAATAAGTAATTCCCGTACCACTACCATGGAAAACCTTGCCGGTGATGGGTGGAGTTGGAAGATGCTCTTGTCCCGTCCAGTGAGCGCTCCATGGATGCCCCCAGCCATAATGTGATCCAAAAAATGGATTGAATACACGATCACCTTCGTTCTGATCATTATCGGTTCCCTGAAATGTAAACGAATCGTCAAATGCGATATCCCATGGGTTTCGAAATCCTCGTGACACGATCTCAAGGTTTTCTCCCATGTCATCGCATACCAGAACGCCACCTTCACGCCCCCAGTCATCGGCTGGGTCATGATATGAGTGCTTATAGGTATCCCGCGTATACGTGCCTGGCATCGGAAAATCCGGACTGCCTTCCGGCGCCGTGACTCCCCACAATTCTCTAAACGGCAACGGTGCAACATGCCCGGGGCGCGTGTGACCTTTTGAATTGCCTTTGGACATATACATACGACCGTCCGGCCCCCAAGTGAGTCCATGCAGTCCATGCTCAAGATTTCCAAGATCCGTATATAGAAGGATGTACTCATCGGCAATGTCATCGCCATCCTTATCACGAACGATTGTTAACTCCGGTGCATTGGCGATCCATAAGTCGTTACCGTGCCAGGCAATACCCTGAATCGAATTAAACCCGGTAGCAAATTGCTTGCGAGAATCAAATTGACCATCACCATCCGTGTCGGATAGCAAGAACACACTGTCTCCTGGCGTTTCCGGTGTTGGGCTTCTGTATTGCGGCCCCATTCCTATGAAGAGTCGGCCCTTATGGTCAAAGGCCATAGCACACGGGTTTCTCACTAATGGCTCTTTGGCAATCAGTTCGACCTTCAAATAATCTGCAGCCTTGGGGAGATTTTGTGCATACAGTCGTGTATTCAGCTCTGTGAGTACACAAGTAAGCACCAGCAAGAATTGTAAAATCGATCGTCGTAACATGTGACTTCCGAATAAATGTATGATGCCGTTAAAAGAAGTCCACATTATAGCATTTCGCAATTGACGATTAGAAAGGCCAAACGATGACCGCACCAATTCGAATCGGCGTTACAGGTTCTGGATTTATGGGACGTACTCATGTGGAAGCTGCCAAGAGAGCGTCAAATGCAGAAATTGTCGCCGTAGCGGTTGGCAGCAGAAGTGGAACGCTCGCCGCAGACTACGGCATTGATTGTGAAACAGACGCTGTGGCACTAATCAATCGAGACGATATCGATGCAGTCGTCATCACCACACCACACCATGTTCATGTGGAAGAAGCCGTGTTGGCAGCACAGGCTGGTAAGCACGCACTCATCGAAAAGCCTCTCGCGACAAGTATCGAAGATTGCGACAGAATGATCGATTCCTTTTCCGAACGCGGCCTGACGTTAGCGGTTGGCTATCATCAGCGGTTCCGAGAATCCAATCAAACCGTACAGAAACTCATTGCCGACGGCACCATTGGCACAGTCCGTTGTATACAAATGGCGGCTCTGTTTGACATCGAAGCATTACGTAGCGATGAGGGCTTTGGTGGCGCTTGGAACTGGTGGACTGATCCTCGCAGCAAAGGGCATATCTTAAACAGCGGCCCGCACAACATCGACCTATGCCGGTGGTGGCTCGGCGATAACATTAGCAGCGTCACCGCTCATTGCGGTACTTTCCGAGAAGATAACCCCAATGAAAACACGACCATGGCCTTATGGCAGTTTAGCAACGGTGCGATGGCTCAGTTTTGGTCATCGAGCGTTTGTCCGACTCCGGGATTTGATAATGAAGATTTCCGTTTCAGGATTATGGGAGACGAAGGGGTTATCGACGCAAACCCATTTGGGAAGATCATCCTTGGAAAGGATGGCATGACCGAAGTAGTCTACGAACAGCCGAAGGTAGCATTTGACGATGCGTCGCAGGCGTTCGTGTCTGATGGCCGCATGCAAGCATACACGGATCAAATGGAAGCGTTCATCAACCGGATCCACGGAGAAGACACCAATTGCGGCACCGATGCCGATGGACGTGCTGCCGTTGCAGCCATTATGGCAATGCTCGATTCATCGGCACAATCAAGGCAGATCGCGGTCTAGCTCCAAACTAGCGGGCTAGTGTTGTTCAGTCTTTCACCCGAATCGTGTCGCCGACTGAAATCGTTCCGCCTTCAAGGATCTCCGCCCTGAGTCCACCACGATGGATCAGTGCCTTTTCGATTCCTTCGTATGTGTGCTTCTCTAGATAGCCACACGGTTCACAAAGTCGATGACCGCGAATCAATACTTCACCCACGTAGAAATCCTTGCCGACCAGATGATTTACTGAAATACTACTAGTTAACAAGTTGCGGCGAGTGTCACTATGAGTGATGTTTAGGTCATATTCACGACTGGCACCTTCGATCGCTTCCTGTTCGATCAACGTAATTTGCTCATCATCCTTGATCACATCGCCCTTTTGGAAGGCACCTCTACCTTCTGCGTATCGATCTGTGGCCAGGCCTTGACCAGCAATTGCCTCTGCAGATGTGACCGACAACATGCCATCAGCAGCATTTGACGTAATACAGATTGCTTCAAGTCTTCCTGTCGTCATGGCCATATCTTCCTTATTCCTAAAAGTGACAAATCCAGATACCGTCTTGGTCACCTAATCCTAACTAAGGATTCCCTTTATCACATGGCCATGTACATCGGTTAAGCGACGTTGCAGACCATTGTGATAGTACGTGAGTTGTTCGTGATCTAGTCCCAACAGATGCAGTAGTGTCGCATGGACATCGTGAATGGTAACAGGGTTTTGCTGTGCCTTATAACCAAATTCATCTGTTGCACCGTACGTTGTGCCGCCTTTGACACCGGCCCCGGCAAACCAGCAGGTAAATCCTTCTGGATTGTGATCTCGACCAGTATTTCCCACCTGAAACATCGGCATGCGACCGAACTCTGTACAGAACATAACAATAGTGTTTTTTAACAAACCACGTTGTTTTAAGTCCTGAAGCAACCCTGCGACCGGCTGATCGAGAACCTCTGCATGTTTGGGTACGAGTTCCGGCATAGAATTGTGGGTATCCCAATTGATACGGCCTGCGGAAGCATAAGCACCGTTAAACAACTGCACGAATCGCACGCCACTTTCCACTAATCTTCGAGCCAGGATACAGTTTTTCGCAAAGTCTGCTTTGTCCTTGTTCTCACTATCCGCACCATAGAGTTTGTGGATATGCTCTGGTTCTGCCTCTACGTCCGTCACTTTAGGCACGGACAATTGCATCTTTGCCGCTAGTTCGTAACTAGAGATACGTGCTTCAAGATCCGAATCGCCTTGAAAACGCTTTCGATGTTTCTGGTTAAGGATCTTTAAGGCATCAAGTGCATAAGATTCATTAGCAGGTGTGGAGCCAGTCGGCACGCTCAGATGTCTAATTGGTTTGGTTGCGCTAAAAGATGTCCCCTGAAAAGACGCCGGTAAGAATCCATTAGTCCAATTGTTGAGCCCAGACTGTGGTGTGCCGCGGGAATCTTCTATGGCAACAAAAGCCGGGAGGTTTCCGTTTTCGGTGCCAAGAGCATAAGACACCCACGCGCCCATCCCCGGGTACCCTTCTCGATTAAACCCTGTCGACATCAGATTTTCACCTGGGCCGTGCGTACTGGTCTTGGTGGAAACCGAATGTACAAAGCTGATATCGTCAACGCACTCAGCAATGTGCGGAACAATATCGGAAATCATTTTTCCGGATTCGCCTCGTGGCTTGAATTCCCACAATGGTTTTTGCAATGCGCCATTTTCACCTTGAAAGGAAATCAATCGCTCATTTCCGGGCAGTGGCTTTCCATGCTGTTTAATTAATTCAGGCTTGTACTCCCAAAAATCCACGTGGCTGACAGCACCAGCACAAAAAACAACAATCACGTTTGTTGCTTTAGCATCAAAATGTGGTTTGCGTGGTTTAAATGGTTCTGCCGCGTCGAATTTGACGCTTCCCTCGGCAAGTAGGTTTTGCTGGCTCAGTAATGAAGTCAGCGCAACACCACCAAGGCCATATTGCATATGAGCAAGGAAGTCTCTGCGGCTTAATAGATTCTGCTTCATCGATTAACTATTGGTAACTTTTCCAAGTATGCGTTGTATCAGTTTATAAACACGAACTCGTTGCTGTTTATCAGGATACGGCATGTTGTCGCCAAACCAAGCTTGTGAGTAATGTCCATTAAGACATCCATTTCTTCAGCATCTGCCTCACGTCCGTAGGTACGCTGCACGGCATTCTGCACTTGTTTATCGGGATCGTCAGGACTCGCCGCAGCACACAAGTCCGCCATGAATTGTGCCTGTCGGTTAATGAATTTACTGTTAAACAGACTTAAGGCCTGCACAGCAGTTGTTGAGCGACTGCGTTTTGCCACCAGTTGGCTAGCGTCTGGGCAATCAAACACACCAAATATATCGATTTGCTCGAGGCGTATTTTCTCAGCGTAGATCATTCGTCGCCAACCATCTTTGTCGAATTCTTCCAGTGGAACCTTTTTCATAAATGAGCTGGTCGCATCTTCAAACAACTTGAACGGGTTACCGTACATTTGCTTATTCATTTTCCCACTTGCTACAAGGATACTATCCCGCAAGGACTCCGCTTCCATACGTCGAGGCGGAAATCGCCATAAGAACCGAGTATCGGAATCCTTTTCAAGAAGTTGTGGCCTTGCATGTGAAGCTTGCCGGAATGTTGCGGACAATAAAATGTAACGGTGCAATGATTTCAATGACCAATCATGATCCATCAGATAACTGGCCAGATGGTCTAGTAACTGCGGGTGCGTTGGAGAGCTGCCGTTGACTCCAAAATCAGAAGGCGTGTCCACAAGGCCAGTTCCAAAGCAATGTTGCCAAACACGATTTACGATTACTCGGGCTGTCAGTGGATTGGCCTTACTCGCAATACCCTTTGCGAGCGCTAGACGCCGATCCGCCTCAGTCACATCCGGTTTTAGTGCTAAGTCGCCAAGCACGGCCGGGATATTTGGTGCAACTTCGTCAGAGGGCTGAAAAGGATCACCACGTGTTAGCAGGAATACCTTTTCAGGTTGATTAAACTTACCAGCAAATACCTGTGGCCCAGCCACAAGCTTGTTGTATTCTTGCTCTAACTCTCTGAGTTGCTTGTTAAGCTCAACGATTCTTTCAGTTGTCTGTTTATCCACGCCATTGAATTCCACCTGATCAACTTCTCGTTCGTCGCCTCTGCTTATGAACCGATCTCTGGAATCGATAACCTGCTTGTAATCGCCATCCGGTGTTCGAACTTCGATACGATAATCCACCGGTACCGCGCTTCCACGTGGACGAATCATCACACGATTGATATTTACGGCCTTAGAGAATGAAATCTCGAACCATACATCCGACTTATCCTTACTTCGGAAAAACAGCAATAACTGTCGTTCTTCATCCAGAAGCAGGTCGGCGGACTTACCTTGATTACCCACCGCTGTGGGTGAACTTGTAGCCGTAGCACCTTCGTCTCGACTAGCGATGTTATACGATGGTTTCTCATCGGATGGAGTAATGAATACCATTACGTCGTCGAGTTCGACTGGCCCATTATTGTTAGCAGCATTTATGGTGAACTTGACACCGTCTGCCAGGACGGAATCAAATTCCTCAAGGTATTCCCGGTAATCAACAGGAGGGCCAAGCTTTGTTTCAACACGCAACGATTCAAGTTTTTCACGGAGCGCTTCCACCTTTGGTTTCATGGCAATAGCTTCCTGCTGCATCTTATCGTTTTCGGCACCATGTTCTTTGCGGCTACCGTATGTCACACCGGCAAAAACGGCCTGCATTGCGTAGTAGTCCTTTTGAGATATGGGATCAAATTTATGATCGTGGCATCGAGCACATCCAACCGTAAGTCCTAGCATCGTTGCGCTGGTGGCCTTGATCATCTCATCCAACCCATCGTGTTTTTGCATAGCCGTCAGCTTTGGGTCAGGGCTTCTGTTTACATCATGTGGTCCTGCCACCAAGAAGGCCGTCGCGGCATCCTGTTTGAAATGGTCACCGGCGATTTGTTCCATTAGGAATTGGTCGTAAGGTTTATCCTCATTGAGTGACCTAATGACGTAGTCTCGATACGGCGTAATATTCCCATTAGCTCCATTAATTTCATACCCGGTGGTCTCTGCATAACGAACGGTATCTAACCAATGTTGCGCCCAGCGCTCCCCGTAATGCTGACTCTGCAGAATGCGGTCAACAAGTTTTTCGTAAGCATCCGGAGCCTGATCATTTACAAATGCATCGACTTGCTCTGGCGTCGGAATCAAACCATGCATTACTAGTGAAATACGACGTGCGAGCGTATGCCGATCCGTCATGATCGATGGCGTTTGCTGTCGCAGGGAAAGCTGCTCGAAAATGAAGCGGTCGATATCGTTTTTTATCCAATTCGACTTAATCGCAGGTGCGTTTGGATTCTGAACCGGTTCGAGCGACCACAATCCAAAAGTGTCCACCGTCGGTTCGGCTGTAGGCCCAGATGGTCTGTCATTAGTTGCTTGTGGCTTTTCGGCGGCAGGAGACGCAGCAAATGAGATGGCAGCGAAGCAGAGCACCAATAGATACTTCATCGGGCACTTGCCTCGTTAAGAAACTTCGTAGCCATCACGCTGGTCGCGACGCATCAGATCCCTTGCATCAGCGTCATCCGGAAATGTCTCCGATTCCGGATCCCATTTGAGCGTACGCCCGACACGCATTGCGATGTTACCGAGGTGGCAGGTAGTTACACTGCGGTGCTGACTTTCGACATCAGAAATCGGATCTCGTCGTGCGGCAATGCAATCGAAAAAGTTACCCATATGGTTGGTAATTGCATCTAGTTTTCCAGCACGCGGCGGTCGTTCCAAATTGTCATAGTCATAGACAGCAAAATCCTCGCGTGGCAGTGGATTCGATTCAAGGTCTTCTACTGGTTTGCCCGCAATCGTTCCACGATTCACAAAGATTCGGCCTTCGCTTCCATTGAACATAATGCCATTACGACCATTGTCAGCAACATTCATCGTCACGCCGTTTGCGTACTTATATGTCGCGTGAAAGTCGACAGCAACATCGAATCCATTTTCGACCGTAGGATACTTAGCCGTTCCAGTAATCTCGACGGGATGCGAGTTGATACCCCACTGAGCAATATCCAGGTGATGTGCCCCCCAGTCTGTCATTTGTCCACCGGAATAGGCGTACCACCATCTAAATGTGTAATGGCAACGTTCCTGAATATATGGCATGTCAGGTGTTTGCCCCTGCCAAAGATCCCAATTCAGATTATTCGGAACGGGTACCTGTTTGAAAGGACCGCCCTGTTTGTTCTTACCAAGCACAACGTCGACCGATTGCAGTTTTCCGATTCTGCCAGCACGTACCATTTCAATTGCCAGTCGAAAACGGTTATCCGAACGCTGCCATGACCCGACTTGAAGTATCCGACCTGTTGACTTCACCACTTCACGCAGGAACTTGCCTTCTTCGATCGTGAGCGAAAGCGGTTTCTCCACATAGACGTCCTTACCAGCTCGGAGAGCATCGGCTGCCATCTTTACGTGCCAATGATCTGGTGTGCCGATCAGAACCACATCGACATTCGATTTTTCAAGGAAGTCGCGATAGTCCTCATAGATGCGAGGCGTACTACCAAAGCTACTTCTAGCTTGCTCACGAACATGCTGGTCAGCATCACAAAATGCCACGACGTCGGCATATTGTCTGGCCTGCACACTGATAACCGTACCTTGATAGCGGAGACCAATCGCACCGACCTGAAGACGTTCGTTCGGTGATTTTGGTTTTTCATTCTGCGCAGTCACGTGACTGTGGATGCCACCGTTTATCAATGCAGCTCCGGCAAGGGCAGACGTAGACTTCAAGAATCGCCGTCTGGTTGCAGACAGCGACTGGTTATGGGGTTTGGTCATAATTCACACGCGGGATGTTTTGGGATCCAAAGAGACTAAACTTTGGCGATATTTACAAAACAGTGGACGTGAGGAAGTGGTCGGAAATTCCAAACCATGCCCGGTCCTTCTATTCTCCAGAAGTGCCAACGGACTTTATCTTTGGTGTCATTATCCTGGTAGTAAGCAAGATTCAGCTTATCCATACCACCGTTGTGCTCGATAATGTCCATCACTTCTTGAGCATCTTCTTCACGGAACGGTTGAAGCACACTTCGCATCAGATCAGCAACCAACTCCTGTTGATCATTAGAAAGTGCGTCGACGCCGATACCGGGAATTGATTTTTCATCCCTGAATTGGATGCTCTCGATCTCTTCACCAGGGTTGCCGGAACACAGTGCCTGTTTTTGCTGACCACCATCAAGGGCTTCAAATACTTTGTTAGCCTTCTTGGTTTGATAGTAGTAAACGTTTCCTGTTGCATAACCGACCGCAGAGTGACCGTAGTAAAGTGGCCCACCAAAAGCTTCATCTGGCGAACTGTTCCCATCACAACGCACTGTAAGATGGTGCGATGTGAAAACAAAACTGAATTTATTATCGTCACCAGGCGTACCAAACATTGTTGCACCACAGCCCTGGAGATTCTTACTGTTGTCGAATCGTCCGGCACGCGTCAATTTGATATAGCCGTCGTCGTCGCGGGTCATTGCACGGAGGATTTTCTCGATTAAATCCTGTTGAGCCGTTGTGTAGTTATCACCGATTTTCTTTCCACCAAACGGAGCGTTGTACATTCCATGACGTGAAGCAGCTTTGCCGTTTTCAGCACCGTGATTGTATGGGAGTACCACGGACGACTTTTGCGAATCGTCGAGCGATGAGTAAAGCTCTTTGATCAGTGCTTCAGCAGGTCGTTCCGGTCGTTTGTCATCAGATGCTTTTTCATCGAATGCAGTGGCTGACTTCGCGGCCGTTGCTACCAGGCCTGCAGCACCAAGTGCACCTAGAAAACCACGACGACCAAGGCCTTTTGATTGCTGTTGAGCATGAAGGTCACAACACTGGTAAGCCAGATTACCTTGAGTTTCTTTGATACACATGATTTGAATTCCCGAATAATTGAGTGGCTGATTACAAACGATGATATAAACCGCTGCCACTATGATAGCAAATAACGAGAATCAAGGAGCGTAGTGCGGTCCATGCTGCATGGGATTTGCCGGCAGCATGCTTAGCCTTGTGGAGGGTAACACATAGGCCCCCAATCCTGATCCGCTCCGTGATCGATCCACACCTGCAGCACAGACATCATGACGTGCTCAAGCATCATTACGCAACGTTTTAGCGACCTGCGATTTAGCTTGCCGTCATATGTCGCAGCACCGTGAATCAGCTGACATCGTATTTGGTAGATTCGATCCATCACGCGGTCAAGGATGAGCGTCCATTTCTCTTCCAGATACCAAGTTCGAGAAGCAAATTTAGCTCGACGAGCCTGTCTGGCAGTACCCTGGTTAGGATTTTTCCAAAACAACTTGCTTAGATATTCATCATCAAGAATAGCCTCAACCAGCTTTTTATTTTCAACGAGCATCGACTCCAGATATTTAGATTCGTCCAGGCTAACGATTTGATCGAGAAAGTCCTGCCAGCTTGTTTTGTCCTGTTTCGGTTCCTGCCGATTTTCATCCCACTGACCGTACAGTGCGTTAAAGGCGATCCATTGATAGATCAATGTTCGGTCATTGTGTTCGGCGTCAGCTAAGTTCTCAATTTCAGCAAGCCAACTACAGGCACGGTGAAAGCGGATCGGAGTTGGATGACCGTGCTCACCGCCTTGTGCGCCAAGGCGTTCTTTGTGTGGCTTCCACTTGCGTCGTAAGTCACGAATTGTCAGCTGGTCGGTCATATCGAATTATGCCTTCGCCAAAGTCCACTTCAAATTCGCCGGTGCACTCGCCGCATGCAAACCGATCCACGCCCATGGGATCTGCCACACTGACAGTAAGTAAGGTCTCACAATAGGGACACGTTATTTCGGTTTGCCCGGTAATCGCCCCGGGAAAACAAATCTCGTACATCAGAAAGTCATCAAATCCGCCGAACATCACATCCTCTATTGGCTCCATACCGCGACGATTTCATATATACAGATTAGAATATCCTCAGCACGCCATTTCCAACAAAATGAGTATACTCGCAACCGGCCCACCTCCCATGCTTAACAAGTCCAATCGCCTTTACCAGTTCATCTATACGTTTCTCGCCGTCGTCTTCATCAACCCGACAGCAAGTGCTGCTGATCTGGCTGATTATGTTCAGCAAAAAGACGAATCGTATAAATACGAAGTACTCGATACAGCAAGAATCGGCGTATGCGATGCGCATGTTCTAAAACTCACAAGCCAAACATGGCGTGGGATCGATTGGTGGCATTACGTCTCCATTCTCATTCCCGACAATGCCAAGAAGAAAGATAAAGCCGTTCTATTTATCGGAGGCGGATCGCAACAGAGTAATCCGCCCGGCGCCGAGTCAAACAATGCAAAGATGCTAGCCGGACTCGCTTACCAAGCCGGTTGCCCGCTAGCGATTCTCAACCAAGTTCCGAATCAGCCATTAATCAATAACCTCTACGAAGACAATCTCATTGCCTTCACTTACCACAAGTATCTACTTGGTGGTAACGACAACTGGCCCCTGCTTCAACCCATGGTAAAGAGTGCGGTACGCGCCATGGATTGTACCCAACAATACCTTAGGGAAAAGCACGAACAGGAAATCAACGGGTTCATTGTCAGTGGCGCTTCCAAGCGAGGCTGGACGACATTTCTAACAGCCGCGGTCGATAAACGGGTCATAGCAATCGCTCCGATGGTCATCGACGTACTCAATATGCAAGAACAAATGTCTCACCAGTTGAAGTCCTACGGTGCATTTAGCAATCAGATCAAACCCTATCTGAAATACAACATCCCACAACGCATGGAAACACCACGTGGACAGGAATTACTTAAGCTCGTCGATCCGTACGCGTATCGAAAGATGCTGACTATGCCAAAGCTCGTGGTGCTTGGTACCAACGACGCGTACTGGACGGTCGACTCATCAAGTCTGTATTTTCCAGACCTGCCGAATCCAAAACATCTGTACTATGTACCAAATCGAGGCCACGGTCTCGGTACAAGCATCGTTCCAACCGTCGCAGCATTTTTTAAGACTTCCATTAACGGCAATCAATTCGACCGATTCGTATGGGAACGCGATGAAGCTACTCTGAGAGCAAAATGGGACGGCGATGCCATTGTAAGACTTTGGCAAGCTAACAGTGAAAATCGCGACTTTCGAGGCAGCAAATTTAGTAGTCGCGTGCTCGAAGGCAAAGACAACGTTGAATTCGACATGGATGAACCTGAATCAGGGTTTCGTGTCTACGCGATTGAAGTTATACGGAAGACAAAAGAAGGTCTGCCGTATAGCTCGTTCAGCGAAATGCACGTGATTCCGGATAAATACCCGTTCCCGGATAAAAAGTAGAGACAATCTAGAACGTACGGCACGTGTGCATCCCCGGATACTACCACCAGAATATGTCGTCATCAAAGGTGGTGACATCAAGCGTATATTGGCCTGTGAATTCCTGGACTCCAGCGCCTACGCTTACAAAGTAGTCATCACCTTCAGTTAACTCATATACTTCACCGGGGAATGCCCAACACACGGCGATTTCAGGCTCATACTCCTGCATGAATTCGTCTATTAGCAGTTCATTCTCTTCGGAAAGATCCAATTCCTCATCGATTTTCTCGAGCACGACATCCATTGCATCGTCATATGATGTCAGAGGCACCTCTTCCCCATTCGCATCAAACAGGTTTACCTCAGGCATCGAGTCAAATTCCCAGTCAGATGCGTAAGCGCCAACCATCGCGATGTCAGACGTTGCTGCAAACCGAAATATATCGACATCTTCCACACGATCGACATTGCTAATTCGAGTAGCGAATCCCCACTCAAATTCCAATTCGGTGGCACTTTCCCCGATCTCATCCGCATGAATATCATCACCTAGTTCCGCATCTGCTTCCGGCATCCACGAGAATTCTTCGTAATGCGATACATCGACGGTGTACTGATCTGCATTTCCACTTAGCGATGAAAGCGAAATGAAATACTCACCTTCATCGACTGCAATTTCACCCCAGGCTCCATACTCGTCACCTTGAAGCATTGCGATCGTCTCAGCATTGGCATCGCTGACCGTGATACGCATTAATGAAGAAGCATCTTCCGGATATACCGAAAATGTCATTTGGCCATCTGTTACAGCCAATTTGAAAACATCAATGTCGTCACCATCATCTATATGACTCGTAACAGTGGCATATTCCCATTCAAAAACTAATTCTGTAGCATCCTCACCGATTTCATCAGCGTGAATATCCTCACCTAACTCTGAATCCGTGCCGAATTCATACCAGTCATCGTCGTATTGATAAACATCCAGTACGTATTCACCGATGGATTCAGGATCCTCGGCTGACACCATTACGTAATAGGTGGAACCGTCTTCTACCGGAATATCGATGCCCGATTCACTCCATTCATCCATGTCACCAACATCAAACGATGCAATGACCTCTTCCTCGTAATTCAGAAGCTCGACAAGCATGCCTCCGGCGATTTCATAGTTATATGCCTCGATCGCCAAGCGGCCATCCTCGACGCTAATTTCGTATGCGTCCACATCATGCGATGTGTTTAATGATGACTCGACAAATGCATAGCCATAATCCATATCCAGATACGTTGCCATATCGCCAGGTGCATCACCGTGCTGATCTGCCATTTCCGCCTCTGGTAACGACTCGTAAAAACCACCGTTTAGCACATTAATGATGGCAAGTGCATCCACCGGTGACAGCATGCCATCTCCATTTGGATCCAAGTACGCTGCAGTGTAATCCTCAGCCATATTCTGAAGAATCGGTGGAGCGTAGTCATCACGCAATTCACCTGTCGTACCGTCGTTTAGCTCGTTAATCGGAATCAAAACATCAAGCGGCGTGACGTAAGAATCTCGATTCACATCTAGGGCATTCACCGGGTTTTGCCATGGACTTGCACTTAAGACAATTCGCTCTTCGAGTGCTTCAAATGTCCGCAGAGATCGCTGTCGCGATGGCTTCCTGATTCGTTTCGCCTTTTTTGAATTCACCATGATAAACTCTCGAACTCCCAAAGTGCTTGGTTGATGAATTTCATAGACAGTAGACGCATGTACGTTCGCTCATGGGAATAATCCGGTTTTTCAGAGATAAAGTCAACGGAATTGCTACGGTTTTGCAAATTGCTACCGCAGCTTAATCGTCGCGACAACAGCCCGGTGATCCGACGGCCACGGATTCAGAACAAGATCAGCCTTCGATTTGGATTCACCAACCACTTTACAATCAAGTACCTTAGACCGCTCTTGATCCGCGAGAACAAAATCGATGCGATCGTGATGGTCCTTGGGGTCATCCACTTCTGTAAGTCGGGTCCATGTGAAGCCTGGACGCCGCACAGAATCAGGGTGTTGTTCGCGAAATGCATCGCCTAAACCGTGCTCCATGATTGTCTTGGTGGTTGGGTATTCGACCTTGATCGGATGCAATCCGGCTTTCGCTGCCGCTTGCGTCCAATCCAAATGAGAGGGCTCATTGAAATCGCCCGTGACAAAAATGGGCACCGCTTGCTTTCTTACTTCGTCCAGTTCACCAAGCATGCGCTGTACTTGAGCGCCACGGGACTTTACAGCCCACTCGATGGCTTCCTGTTCCGTTTTGATAAACGGTGCATTCCCGTAAGGAATATCTAACAACTGGTAAGGTTGATAAGGAGCAGGCGCGAAGTGACAGTTAAACACGCATATTCGAGTTTCCGGCTTTATCTCAAGAAACACGCCCCACTTTTTTGGCGTTACACCCACAATGCGAAAGCGGCTAATTACGGCTGTTCGCCCACCCTGCTGCAGGTGATTCCATCCCAACAGCTTTGCTACTTCTTTTGAGACATCCTCACCATTTCCGTCCGTCTCCTGCATCCCAACCACATCCGCTCCGGCAGTCTTTACCGCATTTGCCAGATCAGTCGGTGTAGAACCGCTTGCTGTGCCACCAACCCACATAT
>JAKUOW010000007.1 GCA_022451045.1 Pirellulales bacterium
CGATACGTTGAGTACTCTGGCAGCAGCCTTGAGTGAAGTCCGCCTGGCTAAGTAGTCCCCTGCTTCTCCGTTGTTGTCCAACCTATTGCTGGATACATCCGTGGCACCGGCTCCGCTTAGCTGCTTCTTTAAATCTCGAATTTCTGAAGTCAGTTGCTCAATACTCTCGGTCAATTGAGTCTCTGATACTCCGAGTTTTTGTGCTGCGGCAGCTGCAGCAGCGTCGATGTCAGCGCGTTGTTTTGCAGCACGTGGGCCGGTTAATGCAACCACGCGACGTGTTCCTGCTGCCACACCCTCTTCCGATGTAATTTCCAGTTGTTCTACTTCGGACGTATTGGACAGATGCGTACCACCACACAATTCACGACTGAATTCCCCCATGGAGACCATACGCACTGGATCAGGGTATTTTTCGCCAAACAGCATCATGGCACCTGCTTCCCGCGCCTCTGCCAAAGGTAATACCTGCCAATTAATGGGATCCGCATCAGAAATACGGGAATTCACATCCTGTTCGATACTAAGCAGACTCT
Source organism: Pirellulales bacterium (assembly GCA_022451045.1). Taxonomy (GTDB): domain Bacteria; phylum Planctomycetota; class Planctomycetia; order Pirellulales; family Pirellulaceae; genus UBA11883. The sequence continues at coordinate 537 of JAKUOW010000007.1, forward strand.
CGTCACTTACTGGTTCAAGATTCGTAAAGTCGAATCGGAGCCAGTCTTCGTCAACCTTGGACCCCTGTTGTTGTGCGTGAGACCCCAATTCACTTTGAAGTGCGTGGTGAAGGATGTGTGTTGCCGAGTGTGCACGGCGAATACCGTTGCGACGTGACTGGTCTACCGATGCTGTAAGCGTTTCGCCTGAAGCCAGCGTCCCGGAAATCAACTTGCCGTGGTGAAGGAATAACTCACCATCTTTCTGGGTATCAGTGATTTCGACCTCCACGGATTCGCTATGCAATCTGCCCCAGTCTCCGACCTGACCACCGGACTCACCGTAAAATGGTGTTTGATCTAATACAACGACGACCTGCTGGGCTACTGCTTCTGTGGACTCCACTAACTGATCGTCTTCAGCGTCATCTCCAATAGTGACAACACCTTTGATCGTCGCGACCGCATCGGTTACGTCATAACCTAGGAAATCAGTTGACTGTACAGATCGTTTCAAGGCCTCAATGGGGCCCGTCTTGAATAGCTGGAATTGGTTCTTTCCTGAATCAATTCCATGCTGATCCATCGCGTTTTGGAATCCGTCCCAGTCGAACGTAAAATTACGCTCAGCGGCCATGGCCTCAATGAGTTCGGGAGGCAATCCATTCGTTTGGTAAAGATCAGCAGCCGCAGCACCATCGACAAATTGCTGTCCATTGGACTCCATTGATGCGAACATCTGATCAATACGAATCAGGCCATCGCCAATGTTGCCAAGAAAAGATTCTTTTTTTTTATTTATGAGTCTTGCAACGAGATCTACACTTTTGCTTATTTCCGGATACGCAGTTTGCATCTGGACCACAACGGGTTGTACCAACTGATAGAGAAAAGGATCCCTTAAATTCATTTGGTGGCCGTCGAGGACGGCCCGCCGAAGGAGTCGCCGTATGACATATTTTTCCTTGTTCGGTCCGGGATACACATTTTCATGAACTGCAAATACACAAGCACGAACGTGATCCGCGATACGGCGTAATCGCCTTCCTTCATCGCTGTTTGGATCATAGTTTACACCACACACTTCGCCCGCCGCTTCCACAATGGGCCTGAGTATGTCGATGTGGTAGTTGGTGTCTTGTCCCTGCATCACCGATGCAATCCGTTCAAGCCCCATTCCTGTATCGATGTTTTTACTTGGAAGTGGACGAAGGTTATCCGGTGGGTCACCAACGCGATTAAACTGTGTAAACACTAAGTTCCAAATCTCAACTTCTTCGCCCTTGGGATCGAGATAAAAGATTTCGCTGCAGGGACCACAAACGCCATCCGGTCCGCCACTCGGTGCACCTGCCGGCCAGAAATTGTCATCCTCGCCCATCCGTGTAATCTTGCTAGGTGCTAAGCCAACTTTGTTCTCCCAGATTCCGGCGGCCTCATCATCATCTAGATATACCGTGACAGTGAGACGGTCCTGATCGAGCCCAAGCCATTGTTTGGAAGTAAGAAACTCCCATGCCCACTGAATAGCATCTTCCTTGAAATAATCGCCAAAAGAGAAGTTACCGAGCATTTCAAAAAACGTGTGGTGATAGGCTGTACGGCCGACATTATCAATGTCACCGGTTCGCAAACACTTTTGACTCGTCGTTGCCCGTGTAAAATCCAGCTTTACTTTTCCAAGAAAATGGTCTTTAAACTGGTTCATGCCGGCTGGACTAAACAGTACCGATGGATCCCATGTCGGAACGAGCACATCGCTATCGCAACGCGTGTGACCTTTGGATTCGAAAAATGCTAGGTACTTTTCACGGATCTCGTTTGTATTCATGTCGGCTTCGTCAAACAGGAATCATCGTTGGTTTTCGTCGTTAAGCTTCCATCATATAACAGCTTTTCAATTACGGGCAGTACGACATTTAAGCAAGTCGTATAGATAGAACGGTTAGACGGAATCAGCAGTTTGATTGATTGACGAAGTGCTCACCTGATGAGGCAGTGGAACTCTGCCCGATCCCATATGAAAACTTTTCTCACCTTTTTTGAGATTTCCATTTCTCAGTGACCAAACGTGTCAAACCTCTTATCGATAATCCCAACATCAAAGAGAAAAACTCTTGTCAAGAAACGAAAACGCCGATATAGTGTTCAGATGTTCAGTAATGTTTTTTTGTACAGATAACCTGAAAAAAGTGGTTAACACCACATCACAAACAACACTTCTGTCACACCAGGCGGTAAAAACTGACAACTTGAGTTGAAAGAATTGGGTCATTTTCACATAAAGGAAGGCAGACATGGCCATAGCGAAGGAAGCTAACGCATCAAGCACGGACAAGGTAACTGGAAAAAAGATGTCAAAGAAGACAACCGCCAAGAGCAAAAAGAATTCAAAAGCTGACTCGACTCCGGCATTCCTGAAGGAGAACGAAACGCTCAACAATACGCTTCAGCAGATTGAAAAGCAATTTGGTGATGGAGCCATCATGCCGCTCGGCGCCGGCAAGAAGCTTGAAATCGACTGTATTCCAACTGGCAGTCTCTCACTCGATGTAGCACTTGGGGGACGAGGAATCCCACGCGGACGTATCATCGAAGTGTTCGGCCCTGAATCCAGCGGTAAAACGACACTGGCACTGCATATTGCCGCAGAAGCACAAAAAGGTAATGGAATTGCGGCCATCATTGACGCTGAACATGCCTTTGACCCCAGTTGGGGTAAAAAACTCGGTGTTAATCTGGAAACGCTATTGGTCAGCCAGCCCAACAGCGGTGAAGAAGCAATGCAGATTTGCGAAATGCTCGTTAAATCCAATGCAGTCGATGTCATCATCATCGACTCGGTTGCAGCATTGATCCCGAAAAAAGAACTAGACGGTGAAATCGGTGATTCACACGTCGGCCTGCAAGCTCGGCTGATGAGCCAGTCCATGAGAAAACTGACCGGTGCCATCGCCAAAAGCAAGTCTGCTGTAATCTTCATCAATCAAATCCGAGAAAAAATTGGCGTAATGTTCGGTAGTCCGGAAACAACACCTGGCGGCCGCGCGTTGAAGTTCTATAGCTCATGTCGGATCGATGTCCGACGAATTGGTCAGCTCAAGGATGGTGATCAGGTCGTCGGACAACGCGTCCGTACAAAAATCGTTAAGAACAAAGTCGCACCGCCATTTCGTATTGCTGAATTTGACATGATGCACACCAACGGCATCAGCTACGAAGGGGATTTGCTCGACCTAGGTATTAAACACTCTGTGATCTCGCGAAGTGGATCATGGTTTAAGCTAGACGACACTTATCTCGGACAAGGGAAAGAGAAAGCTCGCAACTTCCTGATAGAAAATCCTGACGTCACGCAGGATATTCACGATAGAATCATGAGTGTAGCCGGTTTTGGCACTGATGATGAAGATGACGTGGAAGTTCCCCTTGCCGAAGATGAAAATGAGCCAAACAGTTGATCAAGCATCGCGTGCGTGCGTCCAACTAGACAATTTTGGTGGTAGTAAGTTGCGCGATCGGTCCAAATCTGGATCGATCGTGCTTCTTTTTTGCACTCTGATCACATTCACTCTGCTACTCATTACACCGATCGATTCAACAGTCATCGCTCAACCCCCTTCCTCACCCACCGCCTTAGACCAATTAACATCCTCGCTAAAGGAAATTGTTAAAAGGTCGAGACATTCCATTGTCACCATCACTCGATCCGTTACACCCTCAGATGCTACCGTGATTCGCCCAAGTGACCCTGAATTCAATCCCAGCGAATTTACTACCGGTATCGTCATCTCAAATACTGGCCATATCCTCACCGCGTATCATACGCTTGGCCAGCCAGATAAGAATTCCTATTTCATCTTCGGACAACCCAAAACCGCTGATAATCCGTTATGGATAGGTGAGGCAACGATTCATGCAGCAGATCCTTGGATGGATCTGGCTGTCCTGAAAATCGATGATGTGGATTTAATCAAAACTGATGTAACTAAAATGGTTGATCAGGATTTACCAACCATTGCGTTTATGTTGCAAGCCTCAGCATCTTATACAACGAACAATCAATTCGCTTCTCAGCTCGTCGTACTCAATGAATCCCGCAACTTCGTAAACAATGCGGATCAACCAAATGAGAAAAACATCAGAAACCGATACGAACATGGTGGCTTGCTAGTAGCCGTTCCGGCAACGCGGCCGGCATCAGGAAATATCGTACTCGACGAGAATGGAAGCTTGCTGGGAATCAGTACGCTTAGAATTCCCATCGCCGAATTTATTCCGGGAGCTGCACGTATCATGCCCACCGATGCGACGTTTTTGAGTGCACTGGAGTCGCTTATTGCTGGTCAACCAACCGATCCGCCGTTGCTGGGAATCTCATTTAAAAATGGGAATTCAACAATAGGCACAGCCACAGAATTAGGTGTATTGGTAAATCGTGTTGGTACGGCTACACCTGCATTACTCTCAGGGCTTAAACCAAGTGATCGGGTCATCGCGATCAATTCTATAAACGTGAAATCCAGTGCTCACGCACAGGATCTCATTGCCAGATCATTTGCTGGTGAAAAGACTTCCATTTCAGTGGTTAGACAAGGTAATGCAACGATCATGCTATTTAACCTAACCCTCGCTAAGCGCTTTAATCAACACGCACAACCACCAATTGCATCTGTTGATCCTTACAGATTTGAAGGAATTACTGTCGAATACGTAACTGCCTCCTCACCGGCTGATTTTCGACGGTATGCAGCGGACATACCACAATCAGGTGCCGTATTAACAGACTCGGTGGAGTTGAATTCACCAGCATGGAACGCTGGTCTACGAGCAGGCATGCTCATTGCAACCGTCAACAACAGACCGTGCGCGTCACCGTTTGAATTTCGCAAAATAACGGAATCTCTTTCAGATACACAAGCCAATCTGGACGTCATCCAGTCAGGTAAGCGATTGACCATTTCAATCCGGCGCTAGTTCGAAATCATACTAGCGAACTCCGTCCAACTACCTCGTAGCGTGGGCCATCCGGTCCCAGAAAACTGCTGTACACTACGATCTCCTCCGCCAGAAATTCTACAGATGGTTCCTCTGCATATTTATCCATCACGGCTCTAAGCTTATCCGCATCCAATTCACGACTACGCACACGAGCAAGGGTTACATGTGGGTGATATTTTTTGGTTTCACCTGGATAACCGAGATTGGAAAGTCCTTGATCGATCAGGTCATGCAAAGCACCAAGCTGCTCACTACCTTCTGTTGTACCCCACCAAATCACACGAAGCCGTTCACGGTCTGGAAACGCGCCGGTTCCTGAAGCAACCACAGAAAACTTCGGTGTCATTAAGGCTGCCTGAGTTACCACCCTGCACACATTGACCGTTTCTTCTATTTGGATTTCACCCAGAAACTTCAGCGTGATGTGAAGGTTTTCGCGATGAACTATACGAACAGCATCACCACATTGTGCCAAGTCGCCCATGATCGATTCAGCAGCATCCCTTGTCGAACTTGACAAGTTAATTGCAATAAAAGTCCGAACGGGTTTCATTTGATTTACGGATCTTCCTTCTAAGGTCGAAAGATGTTTGAATGCCAGTGTCGCTAATACAATTAAGTGAAATTCACCGCAGATTTAAATCGTTCAAACCGCGCATCAAGATCCAACTTTTCAATCTGGCGCATTTTATCAAGGCTAAAATCTTCGACGTTGTAACTCGCCACAAGAGTCCCATACACGAGTGCTCTTCTGATGGATGCTGGGGACGTATCATCGACACTTGCAAGATATCCCATCATGCCCCCGGCAAAGCTGTCACCAGCACCGGTAGGATCTTTCACTGCGTCGGTCGGATATGCAGGCAATACAAACATATCATCGGCTGAAACATACAATGCTCCGTGCTCACCTTTCTTTAACACAACAAATGACACACCCAGATCCAAAACTGCTTTCGCAGCTGTAACAAGATTTTCATGCCCTGTAAGCAACTTCGCTTCACTGTCATTTAGGACGAGTCCATCGATGCGTTTAAGCAAATCGAGTAATGAATCACGATGCTCGTTAATCCATAAGTCCATCGTATCGGCAACGACTAGCTTTGGTGATTCAACCTGATCTAACACTTTCATCTGAATAGCCGGCATTCCATTCGCCAAAAACACGTATGGCGTCGACTTGTATGACTCCGGCAGCACTGGGTCAAAAGTGCCAAACACATTGAGATTCACATCCAGAGTCTCACGGTCATTCATATTGGGAAGGTATTTTCCCGTCCAGTTAAAGGTCTTTTCACTGTCTACTTTTACAAGACCGGCTGTGTCGACGTTACGATCTTCAAGTAACTGGGTGTGCGCATCCGGCCAATCACCGCCCACGACACCGACCAGATTTACCTTTGTGAAATAACTCGCAGCATATGAAAAATAGGTTGCGCTGCCACCGATCACATTGTCCCTACGCTCCGTAGGTGTTTCCACACTATCAAACGCAATAGAACCAACCACCAATAACGACATGATTTTCCTTCAACAATGGAGATTTGTAATAAACAACCCGCATTATACAATGGTGCCAAATACTGGATAGAACCTCTTCAAAAAGCCATTGATCGCAAGCCTAAACTGGGATACGACATATGACGCACCATCGCACAGCTCTGTTTTGCCTATTCATATTTACGACAACATACGCTCAAGCCGGCGAGTGGAATCAGTGGCTCGGACCGCATCGTAATGGTATGGCAATCGACAGTCCGGCACTTATTGAAAGCTTGCCGGAACGTGGCATCAAACCAAATTGGATTGTTAACCAGGACACGATTCCTGGAATCTCATCCTCCGGTTGGGCTAGTCCAATCGTGACGGAAGATTATGTCTTGTTATTCACACACAAAAAGACAAAGACGATCGATGGAAAATTGCCCCCTGTTAAATTCCCTTACCTTCCGCCCGAGAAACGTACAGGGATGACGGATGAGGAATACAAACAATATGAAGTAAACCGGCGTGACGAACAGCAGCGTCGTGCAAAATCCTATCGCTATGATGAATTCTTGTATTGTCTCCATCGTAAAAATGGAAAACTAGTTTGGTCAAATGAACACTCAAGCGTGTATACCCGTTTTGCTCAATCTGCATCTCCGACCGTCAACGACGGGCGAGTGTTCCTGCAAAGTGCTGGCCGACTTGCACGTTGCGTAGATCTTAACACCGGTAAAGAGATTTGGAGTACTCAGATCCCGGGAGAATTCCGTGATGAGTATCTCCAATCTTCGTTTCTCGTTGTTAGAAATATCGCAATTACCCTCAGTCGGGGACTCATCGCTTTTGATGCTGATAACGGCGACATCCTTTGGCAAATAGACAACGAAGATGGACAGGTAAGTCATTGCAGTCCGGCTATTTGGGACAGTCCCGATGGTCCGGTTGTGATCTGTAATATTGGAGGCGGAGATACCAAAGCTGTACTGGCGTCCACAGGGGAGACCGTCTGGGAATTGAATGTCGGGGCGAATCACTCGTCTCCGTTAGTATTTGAAGACAAGCTCATTCTCTACAGCAGCAGCAGAAAAAATGGCTTGCTCTGTTTTGAGTTAAATAACCAAGTACCAAAACAGCTTTGGCAATACCGTGGTGTCGCTGATTCTGGTAGTACTCCGGTGATCTCCAATGGCCTGGTATTTGCTCAAGGAGAGCGACGATTGGCATGTATCGATTTATCAGACGGTCGTGAACAGTGGATGACAATGCTAGATATGAATCGTCCACGATACTCATCACTTATTTCAGCAGATAATCAAGTGTTCTACGGATTCGATGGGGTATTAGCGTTCAAGGCATCGAAAAAAGAATTCACTCCTACCATGAGAGCCAAGATTGACCGTGACGGCTTATTAGCGGATGAAGAGGTATTTCGGGAAAAACTAGGTATCAACAATCTGGAAAGAACGGCCGAAGGTCAAATTGAAGCGGAAAAGCTGTGGAACAGGCAGTTTTCAAACGGGCCGTTGGTTTGCACGACTCCCGCCATTGCAGACGGCGTATTGTTTATACGGCTCAAGCACGGTATTGCTTGCTATGATCTCTCATCGCGGTCGCAATAACCCCAGAACAGAAGATCGCAAAAGCGCAATTAAGCATCAGGAGCAATACACTCTCGAATCAGAATTGATTGGGAAACTAAGCTGCCTGACCACGACGCATTCGGCTAAGGCGCTTTCTCAGTTTCTTGCGTTGATTCTTGGACATGCGTGGCCAATCGTACTGAGCTAACAACATTTCCTCTTCCTCATTTTGAGGAACGGGAGGCATCGCACCGCCGTGATTAAATGAGGAGTTTGGCATTTTGACAACGGATGATTTGGGGCTGTTTGGCTCTTCTTCAGATGCCACTTGCGCCTCTTCCGAATCGGTGCTGGATATACTTTTACCGTCCGGTCCAAGGATCACCGAAGGACGGCTCTCTGAGTCTGACTCAACCTCACTTACGGCATCGTGCTCATCAATAGACTGTGTTGCAGCGGTTTCCTCCGTTTCAATTTCATCCGACTTATGTTGTTCAGCTGCAATTCTCTCAAGTTCTTTTTGTTCACGCTCAAGTTGCGCCAGGAGCTCAACCTCTTCATCATCCCAACCCGCATCTTTAAACTGAGAGATTATATCTGAACCATCTTCAACCACTGATCCTTCAAAGGTCTCTTGTTCGTAGGAATCCTCTTCTTCATATTCAGCATACGAGTATTCCAGGCTTTCATCTTCTTCGTATTCAGTCTCGTAGTGCTCATCATAGTCTGCCACATCATCAACATGATCTTCTTCATCATCAACAGATTCGTAAGCTGCAATGTCTTCTTCTAATTCTTCCTCTAAATCCTCTTCGTGATCTTCTTCGGAAACTTCAACAACATATTCTGATTCTTCATCAGCATGTGATTCAGTTAAAATATCATTGTCTTGCTCATCTTCAGCCTGCACGTTACTGGATTGCGCTACATTTTCAGTCGATTGGGAGTCGTCCACATTGATAGGTTGAATCCGTCGCGTCGTACGTCGAACTTCGTTATGGTTCATCTCCGGAGCATAGACTTGCGCGTCGAGATAGATTCGCCGTGCGAAGAACCATGTGGCCATAACATACGCTAGCAAACCAGAGTGGATCAGCAGTGCTTTTGCAGCCAAGGTTGCTTGTGGCCACAGGCCCATGGTAATCACGGCTGCAGCGATGAGTGCCGTCAGCCCGCACGCCGACGTGAGACAAATAAGTGGACGGTATCGTGTTTCAATGAGCACACGAATCATCTGGTACCCACAAATCAAGGATAATACAGCTACCCACCAGGCTGATGCATTACTCCAAACACCATCAATTTCCATCGGCTCAATGACCATAGAGATCATGCGATGAACTCCCGTTGCGGCATCAATACTAAGCAAGATCGCAACAATACCTATCCACAACCAGCAGCGATAATTTCCCCGGTAATCATCCATACGATGGCGTCGCAGCAAGTAAAGTTGAACGGATGCTGCAGCGATAAGGAGCAATAAAAAGGACATAAACCAGGCAGAGATGCTACCAGGTGCTAGCAATTCAAATAATCCTGCAGGAGCCAGCTCAGCCGTTTCTGCCCAGCGATATCCACGGTGAATTCCGTAGACGGAAATTATTCCAAGCAGAAGGATAGACAAATATGCCCAAAGACTGCGCGGGATGAGATCTGTAAGACGCGGTTGATTCCGTCTAAGTGCCTTCTCATGATATCGGCCTAAAACGCTCGGATGAGGCGTACCAACAGTCTCACCACTGATGATATCTTGCTTTCTACTGCGTTTTTTCATCAACTTCTCGATCAATCCGATGATTTTTCAATGGCTAGTCACTGCACAATCAAAAAATGCATGAAGGTTCACGGGGCGCGTACCGGTACCTAGATACTGCCACCTATCAATTGAATCGGATTTTCATATACGCAGACTTAACGCTTCATTTGCAAATACGAACATTCCGCGGCAATTGTAAGGCCTCATTTGATGGAGTATGCTCAACAAATACAGCACACCGGTCACATGCATGTACCGGAGTGTGTTGCAATCGATCAGAGACATATTAGATATTTACTTTGAATTAGGATTAGAAAATGGCTTACGAACTTCCAGACCTCTCATACGCATACGATGCACTTGAGCCAAACATCGACGCACGTACGATGGAAATCCACCATAGCAAGCACCATGCTGGCTACGTAGCAAAAGTCAATGCCGCCATCGAAGGTACAGAACTCGGCTCTAAATCTGTAGAAGACCTGGTTTCAGACTTAGGATCGGTGCCAGAGAACATCCGCGGTGCCGTACAGAACAACGGTGGCGGCCACGCTAATCACTCTCTATTCTGGTCCATACTGTCGGCAGACGGCGGTGGCGAACCTGCTGGCGAACTTGCTGATGCGATCAACGCAGCATTCGGAAGCCTAGATGAATTCAAAACGGCATTTGCAAATGCTGCTGCGACACGATTTGGTAGTGGATGGGCATGGCTGAGTGTTGATGGCGGTAATCTCGTTGTCGAAAGCACACCGAATCAAGACAGCCCACTGATGTCAGGACGTACTCCAATTCTTGGACTCGATGTTTGGGAACACGCCTACTACCTGAACTATCAAAATCGTCGTCCGGATTACATCGCCGCATTTTGGAACGTAGTGAACTGGGATGAAGTGGCACGACGATTTGAAGCTGCGAAATAAGCTATTTGTCTACTCATACAGTCAACAACCCAGACCGCAAGGTCTGGGTTTTTTATTGCGCTGGGATCAAATCAACATTGACCCATCGGCGTAATAAATCTATCATTCGCGCCAATCGTTAGTACATTGTGCACTTTTACACACGGCAAGATTTCCCCGTTTTTGGACACACTTGCCATCGAGCGAACCAGGCGGGATGCACATTGCATCCCAAAACATAAGCATGCTCAACAACCCAATGGATTGGAATGATGAGCAACACCTGACAAGGTATTCTTACTCTTTCTAAAGGACAAGGACGTCATGAATCGGTCTAAACTAGGCTGGCTACCGAGCGTGGCATTAATCGCATTTGTTAGTTTTGGTCTTACTGGATGTAAAACATCTAGTTGGGCACAATTACCTGGTATGGGTTGGCTTTCAAGCGATGAACAGCCGGAAGCATCGTACTATACAGAGAATTCCCGACCTGCGAATGACTACGCGTCGCAACAAGTCGACTACTCCGAACGCTACAACGCGAATTCGGCACAGCCAACAAACCAGTACTATGGCGGCCAGCAATTCGAATCCACCGGAAATAATAACAACAACTATCTTGGCCAAAGCCCTGGTCTAGCAACCCAAAACGGTTATGCACAACAGCCACAGGTGGCTCAGCAACCTCAGCAGTTTGCAAATCAAAACCAATACGGTGCACAACAATTGCAACCCAGCCAAACAACTCAATTTCAACCCCAACAGCAAGTTGGCCAAACGGGAGTTGGACAAACGGGAGGCAATCAATTCCAGAGTGCGCAAGGCAGCTATGACCGTGGGTTCTACGGCAACCAACAACAAGTTGCTCAACAGGGTCAACCGAAAGAGTATAATTTCCAACCGACAAATACTACCGCTCAGGGTCAGTATGATACTGGTGAATTTCAGGCACAGGGTACGTTCCAGCCAACACAAGGCGGAGCTGCGGCATACACTGCTCAAAACCCACAGCCAAATGCCGGAACTCAATACGGTGGCACCTTTCAACCTACCACGCAGACTCAGCAAGCACCGATGGAACCATATCGCCCTGGTAGCACAAGTGGAGTTAGCGGAACAACCGGTGGAAACTACTACGTGCCAAGTACAGGTGGGCAGTTCACCACACCATAACAACACCCGAATCGTCTAATTCGAAAAGCTAGCCTAAGAGGCATATCTGGTAGCAGGTATGCCTCTTTTTTTACCGATCATTCTTATCGTTAGTACCGCTTGCTAAAACGACCATTGCGCGCCATGCTATCGTTCAGGAAAACACGGCCTGTTTTCAATTGCTTATCTGCATTACCCAGCATAGGAGAGGATGTTGAAATGCCATTATTTGAGGTAGAGACAGACTCACACATAATCATTACCTGGGCTGACGACGAAGACGGTGCTCGAGACGTTGTTCAAGATGCCTATCCACACGATGAAATGATCCGTTTAACGCGCCGACCGAGAGATACATGGGTTATCTCAAAGGGCGTACTTGGAATTGCAGGGAGTTCAGACCCGTGTAGCACGGCACGAGACTGCCTCTCAAAAGCTGCTGGTGATAAAGTCCATGCCATACGCTTATACATGCAGGAAACCGGTTCAGATCTTGAGTCTGCAAGAAAAGTGATCGAATCCAACATGGTCATGGGTTGGTAGAGATTCCGTTAGGATTTGATCAACATCAGCTTTTTTATCTGGCCAACAAAGCATCTCCTTCGTTGAATAACGCTTTCTACTTTCAGTATTAAGATAAAGGACTTTCGTCAATGAGTTTCTCTCTGGCCGGACATACGGCCCTCGTCACTGGAAATAGTAGTGGTCTGGGTAAGGAAATTGGGTTGGTACTGGGAAAAGCCGGTGCGAAAGTTCCAGTCAACTTCTATAACAACAAACAACGTGCACAGGCGACCGTTGTAGAGTATGAATCCGCTGGGATCGACACATGCCTTATCCGTGCAGACGCCTCGACGCAAGAAGGGGTCAATCATTTGTACGACGAAACAGAACGACAATTAGGCAACCCCGACATACTTGTGCCCAACGCAACGTGTGATCAACCTGAGTTGCCGATCGATGAATATGACTGGGAGTTTTACCAAAGCATGGTGGACTTCTTTATCAAGAGTCCCTACTTGATGACAATTCGCGGCATGGAGCACATGAAACAACAAGGTTGGGGACGTATCATCAACATTGTCAGCGAGGTATACCACCGCAGCGTGGCCCCGTTTAGCGCCTATGTGGCGGCCAAGGGTGGTCAAATCGGCTGGACACGCAGTATGGCCACAGAGTTTGCACCGCTTGGGATTACGGTAAACATGGTTGCGCCGGGTTGGATCCCTACGGAAAGACATGCAGATAAATCGCAGGAAGATCTCAATGGCTATCTAAGTACGATCCCAGCCGGCCGTTGGGGTGTACCAAAAGATGTGGCAGACGCAGTACTATACTTTGCAAGTGACGAAGCATCATTTGTCACAGGTCAAACTTTGTGCGTAAACGGTGGAATTACACCGTGGTAATATGAGTCTTGCAGTTCATTACTCGCACAAATAACCTTGTGATTAAATATCCTGGAGTTTAAATCCAATGACGGAAGGGCATTTCCCAGCTGATCCGCCACCGTCTAATAAAGTCGGCACGCGCATCACCCTGACCGTCACTGCGGCAATCGTCATTACGCCGTTGTTCTTTCACTGGCTGCCTTTTGAAATCTCGCAATGGTATGTAGCATCAGCAAGAATCCAGCTGGAACAAGGGAATCGCGATGCCGCGAATGAGCAGATCGATAAAGGGCTCACGTGGAGCAATAACCCTAATCTAATTGCCCTAAAGTCAGATTGGCTCATAGAGTCCAATCAACATGAACAGGCCATTACACTGCTTGAGGATCTATTGGAGTACCCAATTCATGACCTCAGTCTTTTAAATGTTCATATACAACTGTGCAATTCGGTCCTAGCATCTGCACGAACAAAAGGACAGGAACCATGTCTGCGTGTAGCTGAACTTTGGAAAGGTGCATCAGCAATTACCTCAGGTAAACTTTTTGAATCGCAGTCCACTCTTTTCAAGGTCAAATGTAAAAACGCCAGAGCCTATCAGCTTGCAGTTGCCAACGACAATTTAGAACAGGCATTAACTGATACAGAAGAAACAATTGATTTACTCGGTGGAAATGTCTTCGTGTTAAATCCAATTCCGGCTAGAGGTTTCAATGCATTCGAATACACGATTAAAGAATCTGGAAGAGATAAAGAAGTCGCTGAAGACATTCAACAACAGGTAATTGAACCCTTGGAGCGTTCTCATATCCAGCTTAAATATAATGGCGCCAAAGAGTGGTCGACAGCTGACAGTAAGCATCGCGACACCACGCTTAACGACACAACGCGCTGGCTCATTGCCGCACATAAGCTCTATTTACAGGCACTCCCGACAGAAGGATTTGATGACATTCGGCAGCGCACTAACAACGAAATTGAAGAACTTTCAAAACAACTTGAAACGAATCGTCCCATTGCTGTCCCGAGGATCTTAAATTCCAGAGAAGAGCTTTTTTTAGTCATTCAAATCCTCGACACACGTGGCTACGTTCACTACAGACTTAAAAATTTCCAAATTGCCCATGGGAATTTAACTGCAGCAATAGACTTGGCAACGGGCATAGTGCGGGAATTGGAACGTCACGAAAATGCTCCAGGTAAGGATCGGCTGGAATATCTTCGAAGCACTCTGGCGATTATGCACTACCATCGGGCGGTGGTATATGAATCACTCGGACATGTTGATTTTCAGAAGCGAGACCTGGAAATGGTGCGACATTACGGTGCGGAACCCAACCCCACTTTGTTTTAATGCCAGAGCCGGATTTAACATCGTTAGTTTATATGGGCGCACAAAAAAAGCGTCCATGATCAACACAAGTGTCATTCACGAACGCCTTTTAAGCGAGGCCGACGGGACTCGAACCCGCAACCACCGGATCGACAGTCCGGTACTCTAACCAATTGAGCTACGGCCCCAATGCCGTGTTCAGTTGTACGAATACAACTGATAGCTCTGTACGGCTAATCGCAACAAATCTGCTTTGTCACCTTAGGAAAGCCGAACAAATAAAAAGATACTCAAATTCATGCGTCTGACAACCCCCCAATACAACGTTGTGACGCTCACGTGAACCGTGTTGATTATCTTGAAAAGACTCCTACGATCAGCTCTCCATATTCAGAATCTGCCTGAAACGATATCATGGCAAATCTGTATCACAGGATGAAAAAGAAATACACTGATGCTTCTCCTATCCGTATCAGAATTGACCAAACACTTTGGCCCGGACCCGGTTCTGGATGGCGCTAGTTTTGAGATGCGCGCGGGTCAGAAAATTTCCCTAATCGGTCCAAATGGTTCGGGGAAAAGTACACTGCTAAAGATCATTACCGGACAACTGGAAGCAGATAAAGGACAGGTATCATTACATCCGGGCACAACCATTGGATATTTGCAGCAACATGTTGAACTAGGAGCCGGGAAAACAGTTTGGGAAGAGGCGAGTTCCGCACTGGGACATCTTAAAGATCTATCGGACAGATCACTGGAACTCGCTAATCAGATTGCTGACTCCGCTTCTTTATCTGCAAAAGAAACAGCAGAATTAGAGGCCCAGTACGACAGGTTACAGCATCAGATTCATCAAGTTGGTGCATACAATATCGACCACAAGATTGATCGGATTCTTCGCGGATTATCATTTGACGATGCGGCAATTAACCAACCTGTCGACACTCTCAGCGGTGGGCAACAAAACCGGCTGATGCTCGCCAAGTTATTACTACAGGAACCCGATATCCTGCTTCTAGACGAACCATCGAACCATCTGGACATCGACGCAACAGAATGGCTCGAATCCTTCCTTGCCGCGAGTGAACAGGCAGTGCTGCTTGTTAGTCATGATCGGTATCTACTGGACAAAGTGGGTCAACATACGCTTGAACTGGTCAATGGATCCATTGATGCCTATAAGGGAAACTACACGGCCTACCTTGTTCAAAAGGAACAACGTTTAGAGGTCCAGCGACGAACCTGGGAGCGACAGCAAGAGGAAATCGCCCGACTTGAGGAATTCGTACGAAAACACAAGTACGGTCAAAAGCACGTACAAGCCGACGATCGACAAAAAAAACTCGAACGCATAGAACTTGTGGATCGCCCACGAACGATTTCCGCACCGGTGTTTGGATTCTCAGAACCGGATCGAACAGGCGACATCGTTTTTCGTGTTGAGCATCTCTCTAAAGCATATGATCATCAGTTGTTTAAGGACCTCACGTTTGATGTAATTCGAGGGGAATCATGGGGAATCCTCGGTCCAAACGGTACAGGTAAATCCACTCTGTTAAAGTGTCTTATTGGTGACCTCGAAGCGGATGAAGGTACCGTTCACACGGGTACGGGCGTACGTCTCGGCTATCTCGATCAACAGCTCAGTTGTGTAGATCCCAAGGCCGATGTCGTGGATGCTGTGAGGCCTGACCACAAGGAGTTTTTTGAGAAACAAAGACGGGACTTACTCGCACGCTTCGGAATCCAGGATGACATGGTTTTTCAAAAAGTCTCAAGCCTCAGCGGTGGAGAACGCAGTAGAACTGCACTAGCAAAGATTGCGGCCGCCGATGCCAACGTGCTGCTCTTTGATGAGCCCACAAACCATCTCGACTTATGGGCTAGAGAATCACTTGAAAAATCCCTAAGAGCGTTTGAAGGTACAATGGTTGTTGTCAGTCACGACCGGTACTTTCTGAATCAAGTCGTCGATCACTTGCTCGTGGTTCAACATGATCGGTTTCATGTCATTCAGGGAAACTACACGACCTATCAAACACTCGAGCAAGCCGGGCTTGCACAAGAAGCTCGTGACACGCTAGGAAATAATAAGTCTGCGACGAAATCCGATTCGGTTAATTTGAAGCAGCCAAAGCCCGCTAAACCAAAACCACGGAATGAGTCTAGGAGGACACGGAAGTTTCCGTATCGCAAGGTACCAGAATTGGAACAAGAAATTGCTAAATCTGAATCGCGAATTGAGAAGATATTTGAGCTGTTGTCACTCGAACAAACACTCAGAGACGGCGAGTTAGTAAAGAAATACAATCAAGAGTTACAGGAAGTGCAGTCGAAGTTAGAGCAGCTTTACGAACATCTGGAAGAGTCTCTGGAACTTAATTAGATAAACTTGAGCACCATAGTCCACAACAATCTCTGCTAATCAAATGACCAGCATACCACTTGCCGATATTCTACCGGACACTGTCGGCATTACTCTGATTCTCGCTGTTTGGTTTTTCGCATTTGGTGCATCACTCGGAAGTTTCCTAAACGTAGTCGCCTGGCGTCTGCCAAGGGGTAACACCGTGAGGGGCAGTTCAGAATGCCCTTCGTGTAAGCAGCGAATCCGACTCAGAGACAACATTCCGGTAGTTAGCTTTTTCAAGTTGAAAGGAAAGTGCCGTAACTGTGACTTTCAAATTCCATACCGCTACGTATTAACGGAAGTAGTCGCCGGCGGTTGTGCCACGCTGTTCTTCTGCCTGCTATTTGCATATCGCGGTGTGAATATTCCCGGGTGGAGTACGAATTCGAGATTCTTCATCGACGACTTACTCTCCAATCGAGGGCCGGTTTTAGAGATGATCGGATTCTTTCTACAGCACGGACTGTTGATGGTCATGTTACTGACCGCATTACTCATCAAGTCACAAGATGACCGGCTTCCATCCGGACTGATCCTCTTGGGATGGCTGATTACCTTGATTTTGTGTGCATGCATCGACACAACAATTCCCGTTGGGATCAAGGGGGAGATCCTGAAGATCACTCAAAAGAACTATCAGACTTTGTTAATCCCCGTTGTCGGTGGCATTGCCGGAATTGCACTGGGATATGTGTCAGGCCTCGTGCTAAGCGCACTTGTCGGAAAAACAAATTGGATAAGGATGAAAACAGAGCTTGCAATGATCTACAGCTTGATCGGCCTGTCACTTGGCTGGCAAGCGACGGTCATCATCTCTATTTCCAGCCTGATGGTTACTTTGTTGATTGGTATGAGAGCTAAGAGATGTACATCGATTGTGAAAATCGCATTAACCGGCACAATTGCGATCGCCACCATCACGCTTTTATTTATTTGCACGTGGACAGTTTGGGTGTAATCGTATTACCGTCAGGATCCAATAAACGGTTCCCAAATTGGGTGTACAACACTCGGTTGGTAAAGATCGAGCAATGGAAACTGGCGAGGCTTTTCTGGCTGACGCAGCAACTCCATTCGAGCTTCTTTGGGCGTCCTTCCTCCTTTGCGTGAGTTACAAGGGAAGCAGCTACACACGACGTTATCCCACGACGTTCCTCCGCCCTGACTTCTTGGTACAACGTGATCCAAACTCATCTGGCTAAATGAGAGTTTCTTGCCGCAATACTGACATTGCTGCTTATCTCGCACAAACAAATTCTTGCGGCTGAACTTTACCGTGGCATCAGGCACACGATCAAAGTGCGTCGCACGAATAACGCGGGGAATCTGCACCGGGAAACGTACTGTTTGAATCACGTCATCGTCGATGATGCCCGCTTCATATTGAAACTCACTTAATTCGAGCCATTGCTCGAATGAGTAATTCATGAATTGACCCTCTTCACGATCGATCACCTCAGCAGCATCTCGGCACAGCATCACGAAAGCTCGTCGAGCAGTAATGATCTGAATCGCCATATAGAACCGATTCAGTACCAGAACTGGGGAATTGAGTTTATTGCCCTTCGACAGGATCATGTGTTTCTCTTTTCAATGAAAGCAAAGTGATTACGTTATCGCCTGATCCGCAATCCGCTAACGCATAGCTTTCTGTGTGACGTTGAATGTAACCTATCTTCATTTATTATTTCAAATCAACTTATGTCAGGACAAACGGGCCAGTGAAAGTCAAGTGACAAATTCTTCGTTTTTTTGAAGTCCGAATTTTCCTGTCATCCATCTGTTGAATCTCAACTGTCATCCACATTACGATAAGGTTATCGAAAGTGAACGAGCAACAAGGATGATTGCTCTTACTGAAGTGATAACCCCTTTTCTTTTGAAAGACGCAGAGATGATTCATTACTCCTGCGACCGTTGTAAAACCCCGATCGACTCTAAATCGGACATTCGGTATGTGGTAAATCTCGAAGTTCAAGCGGTAATGGAAACCGAAGAATTCGATGACCTCGACGATGATCGAGATCACCTTATGGAAATTGACGAACTGCTGGAACACCTTGGTGACGTAGACCCGGATCAACTCGGGGATGAATTCCAAAAACGCCGATACGATTTGTGCAGTTCGTGTTACCAGCAGTTCATGAAAAACCCTGTTGGTGGTGAAAACCCGTCTCGGCTTGATTTCAGCCAGAACTAAATCCAGCATTTAAGATGCACAACTGGAAGTGAGTACTT
This sequence comes from Pirellulales bacterium, assembly GCA_022451045.1. Lineage (GTDB taxonomy): Bacteria > Planctomycetota > Planctomycetia > Pirellulales > Pirellulaceae > UBA11883. The sequence goes on from JAKUOW010000007.1 coordinate 19,770, forward strand.
TCTTAGTGCGCTGACGGTATGTACTGAGGCTCAAAAGTAGCCGGTTTTCGATCTCTTGTAGCGGTGATAGAATCGATGGTTTAGCCACCCAAGTTAATTGCCAGTATATAAGAGCCACACGACTATGAAGATTGCCGTCATTCCAGGAGATGGAACAGGTCCTGAAGTTACCGACGAAGCCCTCAAGGTACTAGCTGCTGTAGCAGAGAAAAACTCCTTTGAGTTTACAACGACTCATTTCGATTTTGGTGGTGAACGGTACCTGAAAACAGGCGAGATTCTACCCGACGGCGCCGTTGCAGACTTGCAAGAACACGACGCGATTTTTCTAGGAGCAATCGGGCACCCAGATGTCGCTCCTGGGATTCTCGAAAAAGGTCTTTTGCTAAACCTCCGTTTCGCAATGGACCAGTATATCAATCTGCGTCCCGTAACACTCTATCCAGGTGTGGAAACTCCACTTGCCGGTAAATCTCCGGAAGATATCGACTTCGTTGTCGTGCGGGAAAACACCGAGGATATGTATTGCGGAATTGGTGGGTTTCTAAAAAAAGGAACACCAGATGAAGTTGCATCGCAGACGGCCATCTACACACGCAAAGGATGTGAACGCGTCATTCGCTGGGCATTTGAATACACACGCAAACGAAATAATCCAAAAGGTAAACGTCTGACACTCGTCGCCAAAACCAATGTACTGACGTACGGTCACGATCTGGTATGGCGAACGTTTGAAGAAGTCGGGGCGGAGTATCCCGATGTCGAACTCGATTACAACCATGTCGATGCATGCTGCATGTGGATGGTTAAGAACCCAGAATTCTACGATGTGATCGTAACCACCAACATGTTTGGCGATATCATTACTGACCTTGGCGCAATGATCCAGGGTGGTATGGGTGTAGCTGCCGGTGGAAATATCAATCCTGACGAAGGTGGCACAAGCATGTACGAACCAATGGGTGGAAGTGCACCAAAGTATACGGGTCAAAACGTAATCAACCCAATCGCTGCGATTGCGGCGATGTCGATGCTGCTAGAGCATTCCGGACAGCCGGAAGCAGCAGATCAGGTTACTGCGGCGATCAAACAAGTCACCGGTACCAAGATGGAAAGCCAGGCAGCCGGACGCATGGGATACGGGACTACCGAAATCGGTGATCTTGTTTGCGAACACCTGTAAACGGCGCGGATAGGTAATTGTTGCTGGAGGTCATATCGCGTGCTTAATCTACAAGTTGAGACTCCCGACCGCTGGTTAAACCAAGTCGATGAGGACTTGGATCAAGTACTACTCGACCATGCTCATTGTGAACTAAGTGCCGCACGTACAGCACTAAACCTGATGGTTGCATATGTGCTGTACGAACCGCTTACTGTCGAGATGACAAGGATTATCAACGAAGAGCTGGATCATTTCCATCAAGTTCTCGAGCAGCTCAATCGACTTGATATCGACTTTAAGCGACAGCAGCCGGGCCACTATGGAAAACGACTAAACGCGCTTGTTCGTAGCGAAGAACCGATGCGGGGTGGCGACCGGCTATTAGTAGCAGCCTTAATCGAAGCGCGAAGCTGTGAACGGTTCTGCTTATTAAGAGATCATGTTAGAGACCCGGAGTTGGCCGATTTCTACGGTAGCTTATTTGAATCTGAAGCTGGTCATTATGCTACGTACGTTCAATTGGCAAAGGACTTTATGCCGTCGGACATAGTTGATCAGCGTCTTGATGAACTCGCCAGCGAGGAAGCTCAGATTATCCTTGAAGGCTACTCACGTGCACGTATGCATAGTTAACTGCAATTCAGAATATGCAGTCTAAAAAAAACAGCTTCAAAAGCAGCGCAATACAAAAGGCTGCAAACCAAATTGGAACACAGCCTTTTGTATTTGTTTTTGTGAAGCTTAGTGTTTAACTATCAGCGAGCGGTTCTTTCTGCTCGGTGATAACTTCGCACTGTGTTGACATTTCAGCGTTAAGCGCAATAAAGCCCTCTTCACCTTCTGGCACATTATCTTCGTGGAAAATAGCTTCTACTGGGCACTCGGGAACGCATGCTTCACAGTCAATGCATTCTTCCGGATGGATATAAACCATCTGCTCACCTTCGTAGAAGCACTCTACAGGGCAAACAACTACACAATCAGTGTATTTGCAAGCAAAACAATCTTTACAAACGACGTGTGTCATCGAGAGTCACTCCCTATGGTGTTTATGTAAGTCCAATTTGGGATTTGGAGTTATAGAAACTATTTACTGCATAAATCGGCAAATTAGAACCAATCATTTAAGCATAAAATAGCTCTATTGCCGGTATTTAACCAAAATTCCTGCTCGGTCACTATGGTAACTCCCATACTTTTCTATCTTTTTTGAATCTTATGTTGATTCTGCCTGAATCTCTCAAGACAGACCCGATATTTACCTACAACTCGGTCCACCAATTTAGGATCTGTCTTGCTTCAGAATTAGCCAATTCCTAGAATCTCACGTGATAAGTTGCTGTTTTTGAACAGCAATCCAATACACAGCTGCAGACCTCAATGATGTAGAACATTCCCGTGGCACTTTCCGATTACGACCGCGAACTCATCCAGCGATGCCTTGCCCGAACGGCAGGAGCGTGGGAGGATTTTGCCGATCGATTCATTGGTTTAGTAACACATGTCGTTACACACAGCGCCGATGCACGCAACATCCGCCTGAAACGACACGACGTTGAGGATCACGTTGCAGAAGTGTTTCTGCAGATTATCAAAAATGATTTTGCCGTATTACGACGATTTCAGGGACGCAGCAGCCTTGCTACCTACATTACGGTCATCGCTAGACGTGTCGTTGTAAGAGAATTCATCAGTAAGAAGCTCCCACAATCTTCGGAAGATTCAGACGCCGGAGATGGGGAGTCCGATTACGTCGTAGCATTTCGCATGTCACTTGATACAGGAAAGATTTCTATTCCTGACGACGAACAATCAGCTGAACAACAGCTGATCAATAAAGAGCAAATCGAATCGCTACTTGCAAAACTGAGTGATCAGGAAGCAAGTGTCATGCGGCTGTTTCATATGGAAGGTAAATCATACGACGAGATCAGCTCGCTGACTGGTATACCATCTAACAGCATCGGCCCTACTCTCACACGAGCTCGTGCCAAACTCAGCAGCCAAGATTCATAAGCCAGCGATCTGATTACAGACATAAATCAGACATGGCGAGAGCCAGATGACTATTGCCTCTAAACCAAGTTTTCGGCTACTATTTCAACGCGTCACAGACCTGTTTAACTCTGTATTTACCCATAGATAGTTTGACTCCATCATGCTTGAGTTTCAGTTTCAAAAATGCACGCGGCAATGCCATGAGAGTGGCCGGGAATTTAATTCAGGTGAAGAATTCTACAGTGTCCTGATTGCTGTGGGGGGAGAGGTTGTGCGCCGCGATTTTAGCTGCGAGCATTGGACCGAACCTCCTGAGGATGCCATCGGATGGTGGAAGTCCGAAATGCCTGAGCAAACAAGTAAAACGGCGAACTTGGCACCGAACGATGTCCTCATACAGTTCTTCACTCAACTGAGCGGGCAGCCCGAAAAAGCGGACCTGCGCTATATCCTTGGATTGCTGCTGGTAAGAAAGCGTCTTTTGCGACTCGAGGGCACTCAAGTCAATACAGATGGCAATGAAGAACTCGTCCTAACCGACCCTAAACAAGAAGCAGAGCACCTGGTCGTCGCCATTGACCCAACGACTCAACGTGCAGAAGCAATCCAGGGCGAACTCACGGATTTGCTGTATAAAGACGCGGCATAAATACGTGAAGCAACCAGTGACCAGTTTACGATCCAGCCTTAGCCTCTCACTTGCTATCCTGTGGGTAGCCTGTGGAGCAAGCTGCCTGCCATCAGGATTGGTAAACACGCAGACAGGATTACCACCGGTTTCACTTCCTGAGCAAGTAACGATGGAGTCTCTGATGTCCATTGTAAATGCAAGTCAGAAGGTACAAGCTTTTCAGGCAGATAATGCAAAGGTGTCCACTGCAGGATCACCGACTTTAAAAGCAAATCTGATCGCACAACGTCCACACAGATTTCGCCTTCGGGCCGGACTGTTTGACTTTACCGGTACAGAATTGGACTTGGGAAGCAATGACAATTTGCTCTGGATATGGTTAAAACAACAGCCGGATCCAGCTGTTTATTTCGTCAGACATGATCAATTTGAGTCGACCGCAGCAAGAATATTTATTCCGGTAAACATCAAGTGGATGATCGAAGCCACCGGTCTCGTCTATCTGGATCCAACGCAACGGCATGAGGGTCCGTTCAAGGTTGGCCAGAACAAACTAGAAGTGCGTACTCAGTTACCCAACGGTCTAAAGAGAATCCTAATTTTTGATAATCGGTTTGGCTGGGTGCTTGAGCAACACCTAAAAGCACCTAACGGCCAATTGGTAGCCTCGGTACTTGCATCCAAACACCGGTACTACCCCAGGGATGGCCTTTCCATGCCGCACCGAATCAAGGTTCGCTTACTACCGGGCAATGAAAATGAAACTCAATTTCAACTCGACATTCCACGATTCCAATTCAATAACCTGATGAGCAACAATCCGGAAATGTGGAAAATGCCACAACCGCGTGGTTATAAGCTCATTGATCTGGCTAAGGTAAAGCCACAACAGACCAATTATCAATCACAGAGCACTTTGGGCCCCTCTGCGCGAACTGCAAACCTTCCTGGTTATTCACAGCGAAACTATGAGGCTCGATTTCGCGGTGACGCCTCGACCATACGTTAGAGCACGTTAGTGACGTATGGTATCTTAAAGGCAATCATACTAATCCCATCTCATGAAATATTGAGGACGGGTTTATCCGTTGTTCTTACTCACGGGATCAAACATGCGTCTTTTAACGCTTTCAGCTGTCTTTGCTTTATTCTTCTGTGGATCTCTAAATGCGCAAAACTGGAGTCAATGGCGCGGGCCACTAGGCACCGGTCATGCACCGCATAAAGATGTTCTTGAAAACTGGTCTGTTGATTCCAATTTGGCATGGAAAGTGAAACTGCCAGCCCCTGGAAATTCGACGCCTGTCACATGGGACAAAAAGGTCTTTGTCTCGATGGCTTCCGCAGACGGCAAACAGCGTGGCACGTATTGTTATTCGCTGGATGACGGCGAATTACTCTGGAATCACTCTGTAACGCGTGAAGCTGAAGACAAGACCCATATGACAAATCCGTTTTGTGCTTCAAGTCCGACAACCGATGGAAGTCTCGTGTACAGTTGGTACGGCTCAGCAGGCTTGGTTGCATACACGCTTGATGGAAAAATTGCCTGGCAAAAAGATCTCGGAGTTTTCCAACACATCTGGGGCACAGCATCCAGTCCAGTAGTCTTTGAAGATTTACTGATTCTCAATTGTGGTCCGGGATTGAATGCGTACTGGATCGCACTGGATAAGAAAACTGGTGACGAGGTTTGGAAACGTGAAGTGCCGGATGCTAAGAGTGAATCCGTTGAAGAATTCAGAGGAAGCTGGAGTACACCGATTATTTCCGGTGCCGGACAGGATGCAATTATGTTCATCAGCATGCCGATGAGGCTTTACGCCGTTAACCCGCGTACTGGCGATATAAAGTGGACTTGTGGCGGTCTGCAGAAACTCGTGTACACGTCACCGCTTATCACGAGCGACATCGCCGTAACGATGGGTGGTTATAGTGGCCCAGCATTTGCTGTAAAACGCGGTGGCTCCGGAGATGTTACAGAAGAACGCCGGTTGTGGCACCACACCGAACGAAAGCAAATCCCGCAACGAGTTGGCTCCGGTGTTATTGTTGGTGAACACATCTACATTCTTAATGAACCAGGCATTGCATGGTGTATCGAATTAAAAACTGGAAAGACGACCTGGCAACAACGGCTCGGCGATACTCGTACATGGAGCTCGATGAGTTATCTCGACGGCAAGCTATACGTGGTCAATATGAAGGGCACTTCGTTCGTGCTGAAGCCGAATCCTGAGCAATGTGAGATCATTGCTGAAAACGAGGTAGCTGATTTGACACGATCGTCTCTGGTTTTCGCAAACGACAGCATTATCCAACGCGGCTATGAATACCTTTATTGCTTCAGGAAATAAAAAAGGCCGTGAGTTTTAACGCTCACGGCCCTTTTTTGTTTTGCTTATCGCAAACTTCGTTTACTGCTTTTCCGGTGGATACACTTTGTGAGGTGTATGGCACGTTTTGCAGTTAATAGCTTCGCCAAATGCTTCGATGGCGCCATCTTTACCGGCTACTACGGCTTTGGAGGCAACAACCAGCTTCTTGGTTAGTTTCTTCCAGCTGCTCTTAGAGCCCTTTGGTGGTGTCCCTTTTGGCAGAGCCTTGGCGAAGTCGAGCATTTGTGCCTTTTCTTCGTCAGTTGCTGAACCATCAAGGATTTTCTTATGAAATCCATCTTTGAGGGCGTGCATGACGTCTTCAATAGATGTGCCCTTCTTGGAGTCACCATGGTGATCCGCCCGGATACCTGTGGTGACCATGGTTGCCATTGCCATCAAGGCAACGCCGAGTGTGATTTTACGAAGCATAAGTTGTCTCCGTCTAAGTTGAGTGATAACGATGTGAGTGTTTTGCCGATTAGTGGCAGATGCCTGCTATTATAGCGTTAATCGACCGCTGATTCTCCAGACTGGAGAAAACTTCGTGATGATAGCATACTGACCGCCGTTAGGCCGGATCCAAAGTAGCGTGGTCCGAAGTCGCGAAAGCGACGTAGGGCGTCGAAGCAGATTCGTGCGATTTCACATAACATAAGCCAGTTGCATCGTATGTTGGTTAAAATGTCGTCATGGCTTTCTCTCTGCACAAAATTGATATCCGACGGATTTTCCTGCTGTGGCTCAGCTGCCTCTTTATAAATAACGTGGCGATCAGTTCTGATCTGTGCGCTCAAGATGACACACTTGGTTCAAAAACGAAACAGTTGCTCAATGAGATTCGCAATGAAGTCGACCAGCTTAGCGAACGCAGTCCAAATGTAGATCGAGCCTATATCGCATCGATCTCAATCATGAATCATGTTCAACGCATCGTGAGTCCGCTTCAATATTCGGTACTTAAAACAAGCGGTGAAGACACACCGAAAACCGTGGAAGAGTGTTTGGAAGCGAAGGCTGGGATTTGTGGCAATCAAGTTGCTTGTTTTCTGGAATTGGCTAAACACCTAAAGCTCAGAGCCAGACCAGTAGAGTTTTATTTACACGGCAAGAAACCGAAAGAAAACACATCGCACATTTGCGCCGAAGTTTACTATGACCAAGCCTGGCGGTTCTTTGACGTTACCTGGGGAACGTATTTCATGATGGATGGCAAGGCCGCATCAATTGATGCGGTTCGAGAATCACCGACAGCCGCCAGGCGGGCAGCTGTTACGAATGAAACAGACCAGTGGTTTTTGCACTGGCGTCGATCAGGACTGGATCCACTAACATATGTGGATCATAAGTTTGTAGACATACTTCGTGGACGCAATGGCGTCATTCGTTTGCGTGGAAATGAGTTTGTGTACCTTCCGACTCATCAACCTACATTCATCGGCTTAAACTCTCTATCTTCGGACTACGGCCCTGTTCGCATTGAGTTATTAGATGTGCATGCAGAAGTCAGCAGAATCATAATTCAGGTATCCGGTTACGCGGGAACTGGCGAATTGGTCATTGCGCAACGTGGGAATAAGTTGGCGCACCCAATTACTGAATTAAAAATAGGCGAAAACGAGTTCGTCCTTCCCTACAAGGTCGCCGCAGGTGAACTTGAGGTGAAAATGAAAGCGACAAATCCAGCTAAGATTGGTTACGTGGTATATAGCCGGATTCACGTTAGTCGCTAACTTGACTTGGCTGTGAGAAATACATAGCGAGGTACCCGCATCGTCTGCTAACGCCTCGTCTGACGGGAATTGGAATTAGAAGAGGATAGTGGCGACAAGCCCTGCGGGGTCATATTATCCTAGCGACGGCGGGCGACGAGAGAGTAAGTAAAAAGATACCGTGGACCCGTAGGTTCGCTATATGCATAGCATGTGAGAGAAATAGCCGAGGCGGGACTCGAACCCGCACGTCCTAACGGACACGGGATTTTAAGTCCCGAGCGTCTGCCAATTCCGCCACTCGGCCATACGAGTGTTCTGATATCAGTAGCAGTGCCAGGCACCGCAAATCAGAATCTGCGTGTCAGATATTTTACCAACAGTTCCCAAAATGTCCCTAGGGGGTCGAATAACTGTTTCTGAATTGACCTACTTAAATGCTCGCCTCAAAAGATTAAGGCTCTTGGGGATTGCCGTTTCATGGGCTTCCTGACCTTCAAATTCCAGCGAAATGTAACCGTTATATCCAGCAGATTTTAGAATCTTTGCTACCCGTGAATAATCAATGTCCAGCGTGTACCACGTGCCACCACCGTAATACGTCTTGGCCTGAACATATACCGTCTTCGGCGCCATCATTTCAAACTGCTCGTATTGCCGCTCGAAAAAATTCCCCGTATCGGCTGTGACCTGGAGCCACGGAGAATCAATGGCATTCACAATATGAAGTACACCTTCCGCAGTCCTACCCAGCCCCCAATGATTCTCCAGACCCAGTGTAACTCCACACTCTTCCGCTTTACCAAGGCACTGCTCCAGACTATCGATCACCCACTTAAAACCTTCTTCGTCGGTATATCCTTCTAACCTCGGTTCGATTCCTTTAGCTGCCATCAAGTCATCAAAGCTCTTGATCGTGCCCCAGCGACCTGTATTAACACGGATCGTTGGTATTCCAAGGCGATATGCTAACTCAATACACTTCAACGTATGCTGGATATTGCGATCCCGGTATTCTTTATCCGGAGACACGAATCCCTGATGAGTAGAAAAGCCACACAGATCCAATCCGTTTACAAATGCTCGTTGCTTCAGCATTTGTAGATAGTCGTTATCTTCACGTGTCATCTGCACGTGCAGTATCTCCACACCGTCAAAACCAGCCTCAGCAGCTAAATCGATACAATCTTCGATTGGTAACTTTGTATCTTTGCGGTAACGCCAGTACGAATACGTACTGACAGCAATTGGATTAGAAGATGTCGTTAGTTTGGCCTTAGCCGCTTCAACGTCGTTTATTCCGATGGATGCACCTGCAGCAACTGCAGTTGTTGCCGCTAAAAACTCTCGTCTTGAAACAGTCACGCTCTTACCATCATTTTGTCTGTTGTGGAATTCGAATCAATTGCCGTATTGTATGCGGAGTATGAATAGCTTGCAGCAGTCTTACGTGTTGCAAACTGTTAAGTTTGATGCGTCAGACCGCTTGTTGGAATTTGATTTAAACAACCTGAAAAAGACAGTGCCCAAGTCAGCGGACAACCAGTCGTACTTCGCCCAAGTCAGCACGCTTGACCTGCGGTCGCTTGCATTAATGCGCATTGGGCTGGCACTCGTATTGATTTATGACCTACTGAACCGCAGCGCCCACTTTTCAGCACACTATTTGGACTCCGGTGCATTCCCCTACTCGGCTGTTAGTGACTATTACGCCGGTTTTCCAACATGGTCACTGCACACATTGAGTACAAGCTCAGCTTACGTTGGCATCCTGATTGGCATACATCTATTGCTGGCCGTGATGCTGCTAGTCGGATGCAAAACCAGACTAGCCACAGTTGGAGTGTGGATCCTTCAAGCATCTCTTATGGCACGACTTCCGCTAATGACTAACGGTGCTGACGTACTAATGATCGCAGCACTGTTCTGGTCCATGTTTTTGCCACTGGGGGCACGTTACTCGGTTGATCAACAGAAGCAAATAGCGGATCCTGACAAAAACAGAACAGCAACAGATTCTGTGTTTGGGATTGCCGCATTGGCACTGGTTACTCAACTTGTGTTGATGTACTTCATCACAGGAATCATGAAGTTCAATGATCACTGGATTCACGGCACAGCATTACAGTCACTCTTTACCGAATCATCACTGACAAGACCATTCGGCACCTGGCTCACCGACTTCCCCGCGATTCTCTCGGTCTTAACGATTGGTGTACTGACAATGGAGATCATCGGTCCACTGTTCTTTCTATCACCATGGAAGACTAGCAGATGTCGGGGACTCGCGTTGATAGGATTCATATCAATGCACATCGGCATTGAACTGACGATGGATGTGCCTCTGTTTTCATATGTATCCTGTGCAGTCTTGCTGGGATTAGTCCCGTCCACATGGTGGTCAACAAGACGAATGGCAGCTGCGGAACCAATTTCACGGCAAGTTCTTCCACGGCTGGCTTGCGGCATATGTTTGACAGCCGTTGTGCTCTACAACTTCATGACGGTAATCGACCAGGATCGCACCTGGGCAGGACGAACCACAAGTACACACATGATTCATCAGTTGAGGTTAGACCAGCAATGGTCCATGTTTGATAATCCTGACATCTACATCTATCGATTCTCGGCGCCTGCCACCTTAGCTGATGGTCGGCAGCTCGATCTGCTACACGACGACTCAATCGTAAATGGGCTACGTATACGTCCTGATTCAGTGGATACGTTCACATCACAGCGTTGGATGCTGGCTCTACGTCAGTTGGTTAGCCCGAGTTACCAAATGTTTGCAGCACAAGCCTGTGAATACCTTATGAGTAATCCAGATGAAGTGATTCCCGGCCTCAATTCGGATTCCATATTGAGTCTCGAACTGTCAGTTTATGTTGGCGCTGAGAAATCAATATCTTCCAACGAACCTCAATTACTTGCATACGTTGAACGACATGCCGATGGATCATACAAGAACGGAATGAGGCACGGTCTTTGGGTCACCAAGCATGCCAATGGAAACCAACAGTCAACAGGGCGATATGAACATGGGCTCGAACAGGGCGAGTGGAAGTATTTCGACAAGAGTGGTGCTATCGAGGCCAAGGGGCCTTTTGTAGACGGCAAGCTTCATGGAAACTGGACCTTTTACTATAGTGACGGTCAATCCGTCGACGTTCTTTACCGTGACGATCAACAAGTTAAACAAGCAACGACCGAAAACGGTCGACTGCATTAGAATCTCCTACTAGCCAAAGCAAGACGATGCCATTTGCTGAAATCCAATTCGACGGAATCGATGGATTCCTTGGAACAAATGCCTCCCTGATGCTCGACGTCGTATTTGTCGCCATGTTCCTGGTAGTACCGGTGCTGATATACAGCATCAGGCTTGCCAAGCAGGGAAAGTATCAACTACATAAGCAGATTCAAATTGCAACCGCGTCAGTGTTGCTCGCCGCAGTCATTGCCTTTGAAGTCGATATGCGTTTTTTCACAGATTGGGAATTGCGTGCTGATCCGAATGGCGAAGGATTGACAGGCGCTTGGATTGCGCTAGGCATACACCTGTGTTTCGCCATCCCTACACCAATTCTCTGGATTGTGATCATTGTGAAAGCGCTAAAGCACTTCCCCAAGCCGCCGATTCCGAATGAACACAGCGATGCCCACAAGCGACGTGCTCGCATTGGAGCATATGGCATGATCCTGACTTCCATTACCGGCTGGATCTTCTACTACGTCGCTTTTATTGCATAAGTACGTGGGCAAGGTTGGACGCGCAATATCGGATACGTGACATCTGAAAGCAGATTAACTGGTAATGATCCGGTTCACTGCATCCAGGATCGCCAGGATACTTGCCTCAATCGTATCGGTCGAAACGCCGCGTCCACGATAGGTGACACCCTTGTGGAAAATCTCTACCTGAACGGATCCTTGAGCATCTCGACCAAGGGTCGCACTGCGAACCTGAAAGTCCTTGCATAGCAACTCGAGGCCTGTAATCTTTTCCACTGCGTTAAATGCAGCGTCAATCGGACCATCACCTTCTTCCCATGATTCGCTGAATTGCTCACCGTCTTTCTCCAGAGTCACGGTCACTTTCGGAGCATCACCCGTGGAAGAATTAGCAGTAAATGAAACGAACGACCAGGCGGGTTCACCATCGCCGCGAATCTGCTGTTGCACCAGAGCAACGATATCACCATCGTAGATTTCTTTTTTCTTATCAGCGAGTTTCTTAAATTCCTCAAACACGGCCTGCAGCTGCTCCCCATTGAGGTTGAAGCCAAGCTCTCTTGCCCGGTCACCCAATGCAGCTCTGCCACTGTGTTTTCCCAGTACCAAATCCGTCTTGGCAAAGCCAACGTCCTCCGGCCGCATGATCTCATATGTTGTGCGTTCTTTAAGCATGCCGTCCTGATGAATACCTGCTTCATGTGCAAAGGCATTCCGGCCAACAATCGCTTTGTTTCGCTGCACGACCATACCGGTGATCGACGTCAGCAAGCGGCTGGTAGGAACCAGTCGCTCGGTGTTGATGTTCGTTGACAAGTTAAAGTAGTCTTCGCGAGTTCGCATCGCCATGACAACTTCTTCAAGGCTGCAGTTTCCTGCGCGTTCACCAATACCATTAACTGTGCATTCAATTTGACCTGCACCGTTGGCCTCAGCTGACAAAGTATTGGACACCGCGAGCCCAAGATCATTGTGACAGTGAATACTGATGGTCGCTTTATCCATATTCGGAACTCGATCAACAAGCATCTTGATGGTCGCACCCATCTGTTCAGGTACTGCATACCCAACGGTATCCGGAATATTTACTGTCGTTGCACCTGCATCGATGGCAGCTTCCACAACTTCGCAAAGGAAATCATGTTCCGTTCTAGCAGCATCTTCCGGCGAAAACTCAACGTCATCACAGTAGCCAACCGCACGTTTTACACCATCAACAGCTCTCTGAATGATCTCTTCACGAGACATACGGAGCTTGAATTCGCGATGGATGGCACTGGTGGCAAGAAACACATGAATGCGAGACTGCTCAGCTCCTTTAAGGGCTTCCCATGCGCGATCGATGTCTGCTTCATGACAACGTGCCAGTCCGCAGAACGTGGCGCCACGCATGGTATTTGAAATCTCTCTCACTGCTTCGAAGTCACCAGGGGATGCAATGGGAAATCCCGCTTCAATTACATCTACACCCAGATCAATGAGTGCCTGTGCAAGCTCCAGTTTTTCTGAAAGATTCATACTACAACCTGGAGACTGCTCGCCATCACGAAGGGTTGTATCGAAGATTGTGATTTGTCTATTGTCGGACATTTTCTTGGTCCTGTTACTTGTCATGTTGTGTTCACTATTCTTGCCGGCACGCACGTCCCGGGGTCACGCTGGAAGGCGCAACTCTACAAAGCCGAATGCCGGTCCCTGACCGGCGCGGGAAGCAACAGACCTGATCGTGAGACGATGGCTCTTCTGATTATCCAGTTGATTCGTTGGCTCATTTTTGTATATCGTTCGCGGAACTTGGTAATGAAACAAAAAAACCCGAGGTGTTACCTCGGGAATGTGTTAATAGTAAAGAGTTTTTCGTTCACACATCCCCTATGGCTTGTCCAATGCAAGCAATAGCAAAAGATCGAGTTGAAGTAACAGGTTATTGGTAGACATTTGACAATCCTGTTGGTTGGTTCATCTATTTGCAACTCTAGTGTAGTAATCGGAAGTCTGCAACGGTTAATCAATCCGGATTTGTATATTGGCCCAAGAACTATACCCCCTGCGCAACACGATGAGTCGACTGTTAGAATCAACGTAAACGAGTCATTGATAAAGTCTTTGGAGCTATTTGCCAAATGAAGAAGATTCTGATTATCGCCGCACTATTAAGCTATTCCAGCATGGCAACCGCGGGAGAATTCAATCCCGTTCTGGATATAGGAGATGATGCGCCAAAGTGGGAAAAACTGCCCTCAATCACAGATAAGGAAATAGCATTTGATCACTTCAAGAAACACAAGATTCTGGTGGTCGCATTCACATGTAATAGCTGTCCATATGCTGTCGATTATGAAGACCGTTTAGTCGCATTTGCCGAGAAATACGCCGCTTCAGACTCAGGAGTTGGATTCGTCGCGATCAATGTGAATAAAATCCCCGAAGATAATTTGGATGCCATGAAGGAGCGTGCAAAAGAAAAGGGATTCAACTTCCCATACCTTTACGATGACACTCAACAAATTGCTCAGAAATATGGCGCTGGTTATACCCCGGAATTCTTTGTCTTAAACGAGAAGCGACAGGTTGTTTATATGGGTGCCTTTGATGATAGCCCGGATGCTACGAAGGTTAAGAAACAATGGGTGGAAATCGCCATTGCCGCTACTAAATCCGGTGAAGAGATTAAGACGCCGGAGACCATCGCAATTGGATGTCGAATCCGATTTGAAAGACGGCGACGTAAATAGTTACAACTGCATTCACTTGATATGTTATCCGCGTGTCTAGTAATTAGACGCGCGGTGGCCACCACCGGAATAACCAATGAAATCCATCGCTGCGTTCAAAGGTCAGCAGAATCCAGTTCTGGTTGATCCAATTAGCCCGGAACCACTAAGCAGCAATCAGGTACGCTGTGAAACTGTGCTGCTTGGAATTTGTGGAACAGACCGGGAAATACTTCATTCACTTACTCCCGGTTGCCCTGAAAGTGACGACTTTCTCGTGCTGGGACATGAATGTCTTGCACGAGTTGTAGAAACAGCAAATGACGTCGACGGATTAAACCCGGGAGACTTAGTGGTACCGGCGGTACGAAGACCCGCAGGAGTCGATGCTTCTGTAATCCAGCGACGGGTCGATATGATGCCATGGGGTTGCTACGTCGAAAGAGGAATCGTCGGAGAACATGGATTCTCCCTGCCAACATGGAATGATCAGCCGGATTTCCTGTTTCATGTGCCGGAGCATATCGCTGAAGTGGCCGTACTGGCAGAGCCCATCTCTGTGTCAGAGAAAGCTGTCCGTGAAGCTGAACAAATTCAAGCTGCGCGATTAGGTGACATCTGGCAGCAACGCCCACCGCGGGTATTAGTGACCGGTTTAGGTCCAATCGCTTTTGCAGCCGTGATTGCATGTCGATCCCGTGATTGGCCTGTAACGGTTTACGGCAGAGATCCAGATGACTCCTTTCGTGCAAGCCTTGCAACAGAGTTCGATGCAAAATATCTGAATCAGGACGACTGGAATTGGGATGATGCTGATCTGGATCGTGACGGCTTTGACCTCATTCTTGAATGTACTGGCAGTGATCAGGTAGCCATAAAAACGGCTCTCGCACTTAGCTCTTGTGGAATAATGGTTTGGGAGGGCTGCTCACGGACACCCGAGGCGGCAGATCACAATCTTTCATTAATCATGAGAAATGCAATCCTACGAAACCATGTCTTCCTCGGCACTGTCAATAATGCTCCACAAGACATGCAAAGTGGCGTGGACTTCCTCGTCTCTCTTGATGACAAATACGGGCACGCGATTCGAAAAATGATCACCAACCGCGTAACACCGGAAAACTCACTCTGGCATTATCAAAACCGTGAGCCACAGGGTATCAAAACGATTGTTGAATACAGCGTCTAGCGGCCAATCCGGTAAGGCGTCGGATCAATAAACGGCCTTTCATCACTCATGAGTTCTGCTACCAAACGACCGGTTGCAGGCGCCATCGATAGTCCAAGCATATTGTGCCCTGCCGCAACAAACAGATTCTTAATGGATGGCACCGGTCCGATAAAGGGTAGTCCGTCATACGTCATCGGCCGCCAGCCGTACCATTGTTCATGTAATTCGTCACCAAACGGCTCACGCATGTAGACTTCCGCACTCTTGCGAATCAAGTTGATTCGTTTTTGGTTAATGCGAGTATCAAACCCTGAAAACTCCATCGTTGATCCAAGGCGATACCCAGTATTCATTGGCGTCACCGCGATTTTATGTTCTGGAAACAACATCGGTATTTCCGGACAGATCGAAGGTCGGGACATTGTGATTGAATAGCCTTTACCCGGCTCAATCGACAATCGCACACCAATCTGCCGTTTCATTTGAGCTGCGACTGCACCTGTTGCAACAAGAACAGCGTCCGCATCAAAATTACCTGATGATGTTTCTGCGGAGACCACCGATCCTTGGCGCACATCGAGTCCCTGCATTTCAGTATTCTCATGAATCTGAACACCTGCTTCCGTAAGTATCCGCTTCCATTCAGACATCAATCGATCAGGCCGCAAATGCCCATCGTCTTGGTAGTACCATGCACCCGCAACAGAATCCTTGAGGGACGGATCCAAACTGTGCAATTCCTGGGATTCCAGACGCTGCGCTGTTAGCCCGAATTCATCACTGAGTGTTTCATCGGTCGATGAGTATGCGTCGAGCCCTTTAAGACTTTGAAAAACATATAGCAAACCCCTGTGCTGCCATTCACAATCAATTTCTAACCGGTCAAACAATTGCTGATACATCAGCATAGATGGTTCCAGTAAGGCCATTCTTCCATGAGCGGACCGGATCATATCACGCGGGTTACAGCGGAGTGCGAATTTCAGTAACCATGACCAAAGTCGTGGGGTCAGTCGAGGCTTGATGTATAGCGGAGATCTACCACGGCACATCGCTGCCAAAGTCTTACGTATGGCGCCGGGAGAGGCTAATGGTAGAACGTCACTAGGACAAATTAGTCCACAGTTTCCATGAGAGCAGCCACCACCAATCGAATCTTTCTCGATCAGCGTAACATCCCAATTGCGCTCTGAGAGATAGTACGCAGACGTGACGCCAATTACACCACCGCCTACAATGAGCGCCCGACGTCGCTGAGTCATCCTTTGATCCCCGTTCTCAGTGGATCATCTTCTTGCAATACCAATTGTGAGTCAGCCGTAATGTACGCGGTACCGCGAATGGTTGGCATCACTCGTTCAGAAATGGGGTAGTCGTCTACCTTGGCAATTTCACCTTCAAATACAGATCCTGTAATTCCAGCCTGATGCCATGTTTGTCCTTCCGACAGCTTACTATCAGCAGCCAGACATGCTAGTTTTGCACTCGTACCAGTCCCACATGGTGATCGGTCGTACTCTCTTCCCGGACAAAGCACAAAATTCTTACTGTTGACTCCTTCTTGCTCTGACGGGGAGAACAATTCTATATGGTCAATCTCGCCCCCATCGGACCCCGTAATTCCGTTCGCGGTAAGCGTCTGTCGCACCTTCCATGAGTAATCCGTCAGATCCTCGATATTCTCATAGTGCACGTGCTGATTGTGGTCATTGATGAGAAAGAACCAATTCCCACCCCAGGCAATATCTCCGATAACAATGCCAATCCCAGGTACATCCACTTCAACGTCTTTTGCGAGTCTGTAACTAGCTACGTTTTGCACTTCAACACGATTTGATTCGAGCAATTCCAGTTCAACAATTCCAACGTTCGTCTCAATTCGCTGACGACCTGTGCCCTGCCCCAGATATCCAAGCGTCACACCAAGCCCAATGGTACCGTGTACACACATTCCAAGTGGACCGACATTGTTGAAGAATATCACTCCCGTTGAACATTCCGGTTCAGACGTTGGGCAAAGTAACGCACCGACCATGGCATCCCATCCACGGGGTTCGTTGACAACGGCACTTCGAAACCAATCGAATTCTCTTCGAAAACGCTCGCACTGCTGAGCAACCGGTCCGCCGCCCAAATCAGGAGCACCAGAAACAACAACCCGAGTCGGCTCACCACCGGTATGCGAATCGATAACTCGTATCACGCTTTATTCCTTTCCGGCAAATATGCAGAACCAAATGACCGAGTTTTAGGATATTTCTACTTCAGGTTTTCCAAGCACATCCATTCTCGGAATAATTCCCATGCCGGGAGATAAGGAAGCAGACATGCGACCGTTGTTGCGTTGTGGTGCCCCCTCTGCCGTGCTGACTGTCACGTAGCTGTTAAAGTCCGTTGACGTAAACAACAGTTCCGGTGGCGTGCTGTGTGCGAGATGAGCAATGGCTGCCGTCGTAATGTCACCGCCCCAACTATCTTCAATGGTCATTGCAATTCCCAACTCACAGCAAAGATCCCTCGCGAGCTTAGCTTTGGTTAGCCCGCCAAACTTGCTGATTTTGATGTTCACCACGTCCATCGCCTGATCTGCATAACCACGCATAAGAACATCCATCCCGTTGATGTTCTCGTCCAATACAAATGGATGGCTTGTACGCCGACGAATCGATAAACACTCGTCGTACGTCTCACACGGCTGTTCGATATACACGTCGATATCCTGCACAGCACGCACAACACGTGCTGCTTCATGCATAAGCCAGCCAGTATTTGCATCAGCAACAAGTTTATCACCGTCCTCAAGTCGATCTGCAACCTGGCGGATACGCTCGATATCAACATTAGGATCACCGCCAACTTTTAACTGGAAACGCCGATATCCCTCGCTTCTGTAGCCAGCAACATTATCCGCCATCGCTTCCGGTTCCTGCTGAGAAATAGCTCGATACAGGACGAAGTCCTCGCCATAGCGACCACCGAGCAACTCACAAATCGGCTGCCCGCTAACCTGACCGAGAATATCCCAGCAAGCAATATCGATGGGCGACTTGACGTATGCATGTCCCTTAAGTGCGCGATCCATAAAACGATTGAGTGGCAATAACCGAGTCGGATCCATGCCAATCAGGTGAGGACCAAGTTCCTTGATACCGCTGCGCACGCCTGCTGCATATGCAGGTAAGTAAAACGGACCAAGTGGACAGCATTCGCCGTAACCCACATGCCCGGTGTCAGTCTCAATTGCGACAATATTGCTGTCAAACACATCGACAGACTTGCCGCCAGACCAGCTGTAAGTCCCCTCATGCAAAGGAAGGTCAACTTGGTAAACAAGGATACGTTCGATTTTCATACTTGTTAAGCTTTCGTTACTCTCGCCACTCTGTTTTGTCTGCTACATCGCCAGGTGCGCCACGTTTTCGTTCAGGCCATTCATTCACCGGAAAACCAAGGTAGAGAATACCTAGACAACGATCTTCTTCCCCGAGCCAGCCAAAATACTCACGACTACTTGGTATGTCATAAATCGGATTGGTCGACCAAAACACACCCAGGCCCATGGTGGTTGCTGTTAAGTGTAGATTTTGCACCGCACATGCAACTGCCATCACTTCCTCTTCAGCAACAATTTTTCCCGGATGCCGCGCCATACCCAACACAATGGCGGCGGAAGCTTCCTTTGCATAGGCGAGCATTTTGACAAGCTTCTGTTCGTTGTATGAATCCTCAGAAGTATTAGCTCGGTATTGCTGCTCCAGGAACACTGCTAAATCCACTAAGCTCTGTTTGGTGGGATAAACACAAAATCGCCAAGGCTCGGTTAGACCATGTGTTGGTGCCCAGTTTGCGTTGGCGGTCAGCAACTCAATTGTTTCACGCGTGATTTCGCGCTCCGAGTAATTTGAACTGCCAGCGTTGTCGATCGGTTTAACCGTTCGACGATGGCGAATCAGTTCGGTTATCTGGTGTGTATCCATGTTCTGGTCAGTACATATAACATTTCAAGGTTCAAACCTTGATTGTAATCACGCGGCCAAATGTGTGTCAGATGCCAGAAGCAACGATCCACTCTGTATAAGAATTTGCTCAATATCCTCGTGTTTGGTACGAATAACGGTACATATGAGCGACATTTACAACGAACATCTAAACTCTCAACTTCAGTCCCACGCGGACATCCTTGAGCTTGCCACTGCACTTTCAGCAGACGGAATCTACTATTCCGAACGAGAGCAACTCCTAGAAGAATTGGAATCGCGACGATTTCGAATCAAGATCCTCGTGGATCGCGTCAGTAACACCTATTCCACAGTCCCCGATAATTCCTTACGAAACGGACGAACGATACAAGGTGTAATCGTTGATACAGAAATCGAAGTCAAGATTCAACTGCCAGATGCACTCAATGACCAGGCAGATGGCCTATCCCGTGGTGACTCATACGAAGTAGAAGGAATTGTAAATCGTTGGGTCTCCGGCCTCGATCAATTCGAACTCTGGGGAGTCATGCCATCGAATACTGAATCAACTGCGGCCGCTGTTGATTCAACGGAGCCTGACCCAGAACAAGTTGAATCGGTAGATTCTCCTGAAGAGCAACCGACTACTGATGATAGCGGTCAGGGTCCTGAAGAAGACTCAAGCGAGGATCGCAAGGAAACTTCTATAGCAGACCCGGAAGAGGACACCGCAGGAGAACCTGCAGAAAAAGCGCTTGATAATCCAACGACAGATGATCAAACGCCAGAATCTAGTGAACTCGATGTTCAAGACAGCGTGGCACAGGAAGAACAAAAAGAGCAAGCAGAAGTTGAGATAAGTACAAAGGAAGACAATACATCCGACGAGGAAGCTGATGTAGAACCTGTCACTGCGGAACTGTCTGAAGAAACGAGCGAAGACACGAGTGAAGGTACACAAGAAGAATCGCAAGAAGAAACAACAACTGAGCCATCAGATGAGCAAGTTGCTAAGGAGTTAGCCGATCTTTTTGAAACAATTGCTAAAACCGAAGATCTATATGCTGATGAACAGATCGGAGAATCCGACGATGTTCAAAACACTGTACTAGAAATCGTCGCTGGCCTAGGTTTTGCAGAGCAGTTTTCAGAAGCCGAAAAAGAGACGAACGGTGTTGCTTCTGACCCTTTTTCAGTATCTAAATCCAAGCCTAAAGACAAACCCACGGCAACCACACGAAGTCGCTCCAAGTCGCAATCGTCTGCCTACAGGCTAGTCAAAGGATGCCTGATAGCCCAGTTTGTTATTTTTGGCGTTGTAGCTATCGTTGTCGTCGGTGCTGAGATGTTGAAAGATACCTTTCGTACAAGCACGCCATACGCCTACGACATCGCAGAGGAAGCACCTAGTAGTATTCAAACTAAAGCAAATGAGGCGGACCATATCACTTGGTTGATTACCTCAAAACAAATCAACGCATTAGAAGGGACAAAGCGATTACTGCCAAAAACTGCGGATAATGATAAGGCAGGAAAGACAATCGTCCAGCAATTTGCTATTAGTCCCATTGGCATTTCGAGATCCATTCATGATGAACTGATGAACGCACCGATGGAGTACGTCGTTCCACTAAAAAGTAAACTCGAAAAAGCCCTAACACACCCATGGTCCACCCCTCAGCATAAGCCGCTGCTACGCAACGTCATTAATCGGATTGAAACGGAAGGTGCTGATCCAGATGCTGACACTGATGCAGATGCAGACACTGACGAAACCGATGGGCCAAAGATCGATCAGAAACAAATGGCTCGTGCACGCCAACTGGCCGATTTCTTGCTCGACAAACTCGACGCCGACACCGACGGTGAGTTGAGCTCTGATGAAATCAATCAGGCGGACAACCCAAAGAACACACGGTCGTCTGATCTAAATAAGGACGGCAAGATCACGTACAGAGAACTTGTGATCGACATCTATAATAAGATTGGATCGCAAGAGACGATCGATCATGTTGAAAACAACTAATCGGTATCACTACAGCATTCTTCGTTCGTTAGCAGGGCTTTTTTCTCCAAACGCAATTCAAGAATCTTTAAAATAAAGATATCAATGCGTTAGCAATGGCAGCTTTGCTAATAACTGTGCGTACGGAGAACAAATGCCTGGTTTGAGCAAGTCTAGAAGGATCTGTCTAATCGCACTTCTTGTGCTAGCAGCCCACTCGAGCGCTGCTGATGTAGACTACTTGCGTGACATCAAGCCAATCCTCAAGACTCACTGCGTCAACTGCCATGGCCCAATAAAATCCGAAGGTGACCTACGACTGGACTCATACTCCGAAATCACAAAAGGGGGTGACAGTGGCGAAGTCCTGATTGCAAGGAAGCCCGATGACAGCCACATCATTCAACGTATCCTTTCCGCCGATGAATCTATCAGAATGCCTATGGATCAAGCCGCATTAGGCGATCAAGAAAAAACACTACTGCAACGCTGGATTAGCGAGGGAGCAACAGGCCCAAGTAATCCAGCTGCTGAAGATCCAACTAAACATTGGGCATTTCAAGCTATCCGTCGACCTGACCTCCCCATCGGAATCAGCAAGCAATGGAATCGCAATCCAATTGATTCATTCATATCTGCCAAACATAAACAACATGGATTGCGTGTAGCAAAGCCTGCCACCAAGCCGGAGTTACTTAGACGACTGTACCTCGACTTAATTGGAATTCCACCCACGCGCGAGCAATTAAAGGCATTTCTAGACAACACTTCGCCGCATGCATACATGGATACGGTAAACGCATTGCTGGACAGCCCGATGTACGGTGAACGATGGGGGCGACACTGGCTTGATGTCTGGCGCTATAGCGATTGGTACGGATTTCAATCTCAAGTGAGATTCAGCCAGAAGAACATCTGGCATTGGCGGGATTGGACTATTGAATCGCTCAACGCTGATATCGGTTATGACAGCATGGTTGTGCAACTTCTGGCTGGAGATGAATCTCTGCCGTTTGATCCCGGCCACTTGCGTGCGACTGGCTTTCTCGTGAGGAATCGAAATACTGACAGCCGCGAACAGTGGATTAGAGATACGATTGAACACACCTCCAAAGCCCTCTTTGGCATCACGATGGCGTGTGCACAATGTCATGATCACCCGTACGACCCCATCACGCAGGAAGAATATTACAAGTACCGTAATATCTTTGAACCGGTATCTGTAAATATCGACAACGCTGGCGGTGGCCCCAACGGAAATGATATCGCCGGTGTTGCACGCATATTTGATCAAAACCGAAATGCAAAAACGACGTTTTACATCCGTGGAAATGACAAAACACCTGATGAGGATCGGGAAATCATACCGGGTGTACCTGTCTCTCTCGGTGAGTGGAGCGAACCAGAGGAAGTCACATTACCAGCTCTCGCTAGAATCCCATTACTCCGCGAACCGGTGGCAAGACAGGTACTGGCGAGATACGAATCGGAGATCGAAACACTACAAATCAAGCTAGCACATGCAACAGAAATCAAGAATCTGTTGGCCATGAGATTAAGCAATCCTGACTTCAGGCTGTTTGAAGACAGTACGAATCTGCTATCAACCACTAAAGTGCTAACCGGGGCAATGATGCAGGGTGACTGGTCGCTGACCGATGGAGTAGCAAGCCATGATTCAGTAAATGCAGACGACGAATCCTGGCTCGATATTCCGGCAATCGTTTCCGCACCAGCATATTTGTCTCTACAAGTCGATGTGGCCGAGACCACGGAAAACGCATATGTCGGCGTGATCGTCGATACAAAAGATGACTTGCAACATATTGAGGGTTGCCACATTCAGCTAAATGGCGATCAATCAGGATTACACGTATTTAACGGCTATGAAGGATCACGAAATACACTAGAAAATCTGCAGCGCTCATTCGAAGTTTGGGATACCACCCCTTTAAAGCTTGAATTGGTAATTGAAGACAAGCTAATAAACATCTACCTCAATAACACACTGCTTCAAACATACCAATCAGGTTCTATTGAAAACATTCAGTCCGTGCGACTAATCACAAGAGGCGCCGTTGTGCAGATTCCTCACCTGGAGTTAAGAGACTGCAGCGAATCACCTGCAATCGTTCCGCCCGATGAGTTTGCAAAGGTCTTACCAAAAATCTCTATCAATGATATGCCACCACTCTACGAAGAATTCGGCGATATTCTGTTATCGCAAAGCAAACTGAATCTGGCGATCAAGCAGTTGGAATTAGTCGCGCACAAGGCAGCTGATAAGGCTGACCGATATAGATACCTCGCCGTGCCCGATTCTAATGATGAGGCAGCAGTCACCGCTCATCGAGAAGCACACGAAGAACTTGCCAAAACAGTACAAGGTCATCAAAGAAAACTCGCACTGCTCAAGGCAGAGCTTGCATTGCAAAAAGCCAGAGTGGATCTGCGAGTAAAGCAGCTTCCTTCAGCCTCAACAGCCGAACAACAGAGCGAGATTGAAAAAGCAATTGATTCGTCAAAGACAGCACTTGAAAATGCTCTCAAGAATAAAACAAACGCCGAACAGAAGTTAACTGCACCCGCAACGCCTCAATATCAGGGACTGATTGGTTCATACGGATCATCCTCTGGTCGACGGCTGTCACTCGCGAACTGGCTGGTCTCCGACTCGCATCCGCTCACCGCCCGCATCGCGATCAACCATATTTGGTTACGTCACTTCAATCAACCAATTGTTGACTCCGTATTTGATTTTGGTCTCAATGGCAGCACTCCGACTCATCCTGCCTTACTCGACTTCCTTGCTTCAGAACTAAAATCACCGACATATGATTTTGATCCAACAAGTCAGAGATGGGGTAAAACGAACGAATCAGCATCATCATGGTCATTAAAGCATATCCACCGTCTCATCGTTACATCTAACACATACCAATTGGCATATCTCAGCAACAAGAAGAACGCCGCCATTGATAACGACAACCGGTGGTTGTGGCACAGGCCAACTCATCGAATGGATGCAGAGGTAGTGCGTGACAGTGTACTGTTCCTTGCTGGCGAATTAGACACAACTATCGGAGGACCATCCTTTCCTTCAGAGCACGGAATGCACGTTAAGAGGCGCAGCATGTACTTCCATCAGTCGCCGGAAGAACAGATGGACTTCTTAAAAGTATTTGATGGAGTAGATCCAGCCGAGTGCTACAGAAGACACACCAGTGTTGTACCTCATCAATCTTTAGCTCTCTTTAATAGCGAACTGGTAATTGTTCAGTCACGGATCCTGGCACATCAATTGAATACCGAGTTTTCAGCAGACGATGACTTCATCATCGCCCTGTTTCAGCACATGCTTTCCAGACCACCAACAAAACAAGAACATCGTGTATGTAAAGATTTCCTAATCGAACGCACAACAGACTATCAGCAAAACCTGAATCCCAATGAGGATACAGATCCCAATAGCACAGTTTCAGCGGATTCGCCTACCGATGAATCATACGAATCTCCATCACAACAACCATCACTTCGTGCTCGAGAGAATCTCACCAAGTCCCTCTTCAATCACCATGAATTTGTCACCATACCATGATCGACCGACCGCAATCTGAATCTCCAATACTGACCCGTCGTGAGCTACTTTCCAATGTTTCATCAGGTGCCTCAGGATTAGCACTTACCTCCATTCTTTTCAAAGACGGTTATGCTGCTGAAATTCCATCTGATGTTGAATCCATTCAGACGGCACCTGCCAAGTCCGTAATTTGGTTATTTATGGCTGGCGGCGTAAGTCACATGGAGAGCTTCGACATCAAGCCGGCTCTTAACAAATACGCCGGTAAAACCTTTGAGGAAACACCGTTCAAAGACTTTCTGGACAAGGACCGCATCGAAAAGAACCTTGCCGGACAGGGAATGACCATTCCACCTCACAAAGAGCTCAAAGGTCTAAGCACTGGTTACAAGAAGTATGGTGAATGCGGACTCGAAGTTGGCGATTGGTTTCAACATATCGGAGAATGCGCAGACGATCTGGCCATCGTCCGCTCATTGTGGACGGTTCACCCCAATCATGGCATGCAATTGACCTGGCACACCGGACATCATGTGCGGGAAGGAGCACAACCTACGATCGGCTCATGGGTTGCCTACGGACTTGGTTCTCTGAATGAGGAATTACCAGAGTTTCTCGTTCTTGGTAATTCCATCGGCGGATGTTGCGGAGGTGAATACGGACATGGCGCCAGTTACCTTGGACCGCAGTACGCCGGAGTGAAGCTTTCAACAGACCCGGAAAACCCGCTGCCCTTTGTAAAGCCATTCGGTAAACGCAGACGCAAGAGCGAAGCGCGAGCAGAGCTCGAATTGATAAACCAACTGAACAACCTATCCTTACAGCGACGGCCGGAAGATGCAGCTCTGGAAGCGAGAATTAAATCGTATGAACTCGCAGCGAAAATGCAAACTAGCGCCCCGGATCTGGTAAGCATCCAACAGGAGTCACAAGCGACGCTTAATCTCTATGGGATCAACCATGATCACTCTCGTGAATTCGGTACGCAATGCCTGATTGCCAGACGGATGGTGGAGGCCGGAGTTCGTTTTATCCAGATTTATCACGGGACAGGCGGCGCAGGAAAATGGGATGCTCACAGCGATATTAAAAAGAAATACGATGTTCAGGCACCGGCAGTGGATCAACCAATCTCGGGATTGCTCAAGGATCTGAAACAGCGTGGTCTACTCGATTCAACACTGGTCGTTTTCGGTACGGAGTTTGGTCGCACACCGGGAGCTCAGGGAACTGGTCGCGACCATCATCCTCAAGGTTTCACCTGCTGGTTAGCCGGTGGGGGAATTAAAGGTGGTATCACGCATGGGGCCACAGATGAACTTGGGTTTTATGCTGTAGACAATCCACATTACGTAACTGATGTGCACGCAACTGTTTTACACCAGCTAGGACTGGATTCGCACAAACTTGAAATCCCCGGTAGAAAGCGGCTGGATATTCACCGGGGATTGCCTATTGATGACATCATCGCGTAACCAAATCAATTGAATCCAGCAACATCAGCCACGATGTTGAGCGAGCGCTTCCCAGTCTAAACTTACGCCATGGCCGAGGCGATCCGGTGCGGTGGCAAATCCTTCCTCGATCTCCAGTGGAAATTCAAGGAATCGCTCGAGTCCAAACCCATGTGCTTCGAGAAACGATGCATTCGGTACTGCTGCCAATAAGTGAACATGCAGATCATGTACACCATGTGATGTTACGGGTAGCCCCGCCTCTTCTGCCAGCTTTGCTACCTTTAACCACGTCGTTATCCCACCGACATTCGACACATCCGGTTCCGGATACGACACACCACCTGATGAAATCAGTTTTTCAAATTCATAGATCGTATGCAGGTTTTCACCACTTGCAATCGGCACTCCGCCTTCAGCAAGAACCTGTTGGTGACCATCAAAGTCTTCTGGAATCACGGGTTCTTCGAGCCAATACACGTTGTATTGCTTAAAGGCTCGCGCGGCTTCAATCGCCTGATCGACTGTCCAACGCATGTTGGCATCAACCATCAAGGGTAGGTCTGGTCCAAGGAACGTCCGCATAGCTTCAACTCGGGCGATGTCTTCACTTAGTTGATCTCGTCCAACTTTCATTTTGATGGCACGAAAACCACGATCCAAATTCGCTTGGGTCTGCTGTTCGAGTCGATCAAGTGGTAGCTGCAAGTCGATACCGCCAGCATAGGCAGGAACACGACTGTTACTTCCGCCGAGGAATCTCCAGAGTGGCTTCCCAGCCCGTTTAGATTTTAGATCCCAAAGTGCCACGTCCACTGCTGACATCGCAAAGGAAGCAATTCCACCACGTCCAACATAATGCAACACCCACCATAGCTTCTCAAAAATCACTTCGATCTGATCCGGATCTTCACCAATTAAGTGATGCCGAATATCGTTTTCGAGCATTGCCAAAGTAGCAGCACCGCCCGTTTTACCAACTGTGTACGTGTACCCAAGTCCCTCAGCGCCTTCGCTGTCGCGAATCTGCACGGTAATCAGCGCAAAGTGTTCCATAACGCCGTGAGTCGAATCGGTTAGCACCTCAGGCAACGGGATGTAATACAGGTTGCTCGTTACGGACTCAATTTTCATGGATGAAGCCTTAGATCGTATCCGGATCAGCCACTGTTCGATCGTTCGTTAGATTACCGGTATTGAGTGTGCCCGCTGGTTCAAACAAAACGACGTGACACTCTTGGTGGGCGATGGGTTTGTGGTCTGTGCCACGCGGTATAACGCACATTTCACCGGCATTTAACTTAATTACATCGTCACGCAGATGGACTTCCAGATGACCCTTGATAACCCAAAAGAGTTCATCTTCATGTTCATGGAAATGCCAATCGAATTCGCCAAGTAGTTTAACCACCTTTATATGCTGACCATTTAGCTCAGCGACTACCTTTGGCGACCAGTGTTCAGAGAAGCTGGAGAGTTTGTCGCCGATGTTGATTTTCTGCAGTTCAGCCATACGTACATCAAGGACAAAAGAGCACGCCCAGGAGGATTCGAACCTCCGACCTACGGATTAGAAGTCCGTTGCTCTATCCAACTGAGCTATGGGCGCAAAGGGTAAGTAATTGATATTAAGCTATCAACACAAATTGCGAAACAGTCACAATCTGTAGAACTCCATACGACCACGGCGCATAAAAAAAGGAGCGGAGTGTCAGAAAGTTGTGCCGACTGTCTGAACACCCCTCTCCTCCGGAATGTTGTACGTGGGGAGGTATATAAACACCTTTCCCACATATATAGACAGATGCGGCAGACGCACAAACTGGGCGCTTAATTATTAGATTCTTCTAATAAACTGCTAAGCTTGGATTAGCTCGATCCGAACAATGGGACTTTAGCTTACTCGTAGTAAACCTTGACGTCTTCGCCAAGTCGCTCCTGCAACTCAGCAGCACCCGTCTTAGTTACCTTGGTTCCAAGCAACCAGACTTCTTTGAGATTAGGAAGACCTCGGATCTGCTCCAGATGCTCGTCACGATGGTTGTCGTAAAACAGAATACGAAATACCACATCGAACTTGTTATAGAGAAGCCGAACACCGATGTCCTTTAGTGCATTAATTGCATCCGGATGGTCAGGTTCTGAAGGTGGTTCCTCTTCCTCCTCTTCCTCCTCTTCTGCTTCGTCGTTTGCATCAGATTCTTCATCCGACTCTTCTTCTGAGTCGTCTGCGTCATCATCTTCCTCTACGTCGTCAGATTCTTCTTCGTCTTCTGAGTCTTCCTCATCAGCTTCGTCGTCACTGTCTTCGTCATCACCTTCATCGGCGTTGTCGTCTTCGGCATCGTCAGAATCATCGTCGGAATCTTCGCTAGAGTCATCGTACTCACCGATGTCACCATCAAAGCCGTCGTCCGCGTCATCATCCGCGGCTTCATCTGAATCTGAATCATCAACGTCATCTACATCATCGTCGTCAACTTCTTCCCATAGCTCTTCTGCAAAAGCATCATCATCTTCGGGGCGTTGATTCATTAGATCGTTTCCTGAGAAAGAGTTATTCGCTTAATCTGAATTCTAAAATCGGCCATCGGTAACTGAATTACCAAGCATGTGACCTGAGTTTTTCAGCCTATCACAACAGTGCTGTTTCGTCACCCCACTAAAGACAGGACATCCAATCTGTGGTCACACTTGGCACTTTCAAATTCGGTGTCGCCCATAAAAAGACACACTGAATTTTCATGCTGTGAGAACATCTCATCTTCCATCCCTTCGGTTGCGGTGGTCAAAACCAGTTTCACACCATCATCCACTTCCATTAGTAATGGGCATGTCACCCTCGGTGCTGCTGCCGTGCGCCACTCACAAATGACCGATCCGGATTCCAAATCAAATTGCCGTGCCACTCCGTACGCAGCTGCATTGGGATTGTAAAAGGCAATGATCACACTCTTTCCATCCGGTGCGGCTACCATGCCGTCTGGAAAAATTGACTCACCGGTCAAATCCAGCACAACTTCAGCATCACTCATCGTGCCATTGATAGCATCTAACCGATAACGCACAACCTGTTGTGTTGGTGAATCGATATCCAGCATTTGCCATTGATCGCCATCCGGAAGAATGACTTTACCATTGGAACAAATCTGATCATCTCGCAGACGGACCAACGATTGATCTAGCCGCCACAGATAAAGCCCTGCCTTCTTGGCTTGGAACTCCAGATCCTTCGCTCCAAAGACAATTCCATCTGCAAAAGGGATACCATCGTTAATCAGTGTATTATCAACCTCCTGATCAATTTCATCGCTTACAGTCTCACATCTGCCAGTGGAAACCTGAAACAGTTGAACATGTTTCTCAATACCTAAGATAAACCAATCCGGATCAGTCGTTGGAAACGCAAAACCGGGCCGTCCGGGTAAATTGATAGACCTATTTGCTCTGGCCCGCAGATCAAACAAATTCAGGCTACCATGCATAGACTCATTGCCATGCTGGATTCCGACCCAGCTAAATCCGTTGCCATATGCAATGGGTCCTTCAGGTAGATGCCGTAGCCCCATATCATTTGGAGCAAATAAAACATCAGCATCGATCACGTTGGTCATCTGGAACTTTCCAATAGTAAAAACGTTGGCATTGCGCAACCCAATCAGTGGTCGACATTCCAATCACTAGCTCAATGAAAACAGATTGCGATTCCTCAATCTTTTACAGACTAGCCCGGAATCATGACACGACCGCCGCTTGCCACCACGGTCTGTCCTGTCATAAAGCTGGACTCTTCGCTCAGCAGGAATCGGGCTACAGCTGCAAGCTCTTCCGGTTCGCCGATTCGCCCGAGCGGCGTGTTTTCCATGATCGTTGCGTGAACATCCGGTCCAAGAGTATGAGCCATTTCTGTTTCAGTTAGACCGGGACACACGCAGTTCACACGGATGTTCTGACGAGCCCAAGCCTGAGCCATACAACGCGTCATAGCAATAATACCGGCCTTGGATGCTGAATAAGCGACCTGATTTTCGCGCTCACGTAATCCGGCAATTGAACTAAAGGTAACGATTCGTCCAAACCCTCGTTCAATCATCTCGTCCTTCACCGCGTAAATCATATTAAACGAACCATCGAGATTAATGTTCATCGTGGTTTTCCAGCGTTCCCAAGTCATATCATCAGCAGATCCGGGAATACTGATGCCGGCAGCTGTCACGAGCATGTCAATCGCTCCAAGTGACTCTCGGGCTTGTGCTACTACAGCAGCAGCTGATTCCGGCAACGAGTTATCACCTTGCACGATACATGACTCGCCTCCTGCGGCATTGATCTCGTCGAGTGCTTTCTGGGCATCTTCCGTACGAGAAACATAGTTCATGGAGACCCGGGCACCTTCACCGGCAAGCCGCTTGGACAATGCAAACCCAATTCCTCGGGTGCCGCCGGTAATTAGTACATGTTTATCTTGAAAGTCTGTCATGGTTGCAAATCCTTGCTGTTGCATTAACTCGTAGAACGCGTGAAGGGATAAGTCTTAAATCACGCAAGTATCTTGTCGACCAGGTTTCCATGCACATCGGTCAATCGATGGTGGCGACCCTGATATTTAAAGGTCAATCGTTCATGATCAATTCCGAGGCAATGCAAGAGTGTTGCATTGAGGTCATGAACGTGAATAGGGTCTTCTTCGATGTTGTAACTAAAGTCATCTGTTTTACCCACGGTCACACCACCCTTGATTCCAGCACCTGTCATCCAAATGCTGAAACAACGCGGATGATGGTCGCGTCCGTAATCTGTCTTGGTCAGCGTGCCCTGACAGTAAACGGTTCGGCCAAATTCACCAGCCCAGACCACAAGCGTGTCATCAAGCATACCTTGTTGTTTCAAGTCGTTCACCAACGCCACAGATGCCTGATCCGTTGCTTTGGCCTGTTTCACGATTTCTGTAGGTAAGTGCGTATGTTGGTCCCAACCACGGTGGTAAAGCTGGATGAATCGTACGCCGCGTTGAGCCAGCCGCCGTGCGAGCAGACAGTTAGCCGCGAAGGATCCGGGTTTGTTTACATCCTCTCCGTACTTGTCCAGTACGTGTTCCGGTTCGTCTGAAAAGTCGACCAAATCCGGAACCGATGCCTGCATACGAAACGCCATTTCATATTGGGCAATTCTCGTCGAGATTTCCGGATCACCTTTTTCCTTAAGCCTGATCTTGTTCAAACTCGACAAGTCGTTAAGAAGGCCACGACGGTCTTCTCGCGTCACTCCTGGTGGATTGGAAAGAAATAACACAGGATCACCCGTGCTACGAAACTTCACACCCTGATGCCGTGACGGTAAGAAACCCGCTCCCCACAACCGGTCATAAAGCGGCTGTCCACCGTCGCCGGATGTCATCGCTACAAAGGTCGGCAAATCCTCGTTTAAAGTACCGAGGCCGTAAGACATCCATGCACCAAAACTTGGGCGACCCGCCAACTGTGTCCCAGTTTGCATCAGGGTAATCGCCGGATCGTGATTGATTGCTTCGGTGTGCATCGTTTTGACAATACAAATATCATCGACAATACCTGCCGTATGCGGAAGCAACTCGCTGATCCACGTCCCGGATTCCCCGTGTTGAGCAAATTTAAATCTAGCCGGCGCGATAGGGAATCGCTCCTGTTCTGCCGTCATCCCGGTTAATCGCTGGCCATTTCTCA
This sequence comes from Pirellulales bacterium, assembly GCA_022451045.1. GTDB lineage: Bacteria > Planctomycetota > Planctomycetia > Pirellulales > Pirellulaceae > UBA11883. Next base: position 51,974 of record JAKUOW010000007.1, read on the forward strand.
CCGAATCCGGAAGATCCTCATCAAACAGATCCAGCAGATTTGGTTTGTAGTCATAGAGATCTATCTGCGACGGTGCGCCACTTTGGCATAAGTAAATTACTCGCTTAGCCTTAGGCTCAAAGTGTGGTACTCCATCCTGACCACCAACTCGTTTGCCCACTTTGTCATCGGAATTTGCTTGTTCAGACATGAGTGCCGACAGGGCAGCACCAGCCACGCTTACAGAACCGGCTCGCAGGAATTTCCGCCGGTTGTATTCCCATGCTGCTTGTTCAAATTCGTTCACTGCACCGTTGTTCATATTTTTCTGCACTTTATTACTCCCGGTTGATCACTTCATCCAGGTTCAACAACAAACTTGCGACTTGCGTGTAGGCGGCTAGCCCGATGACGTGGATATCGTCAATCGGCTCACTGTCACCGACCGAAACCAGATCTTCAGCGGCACTTTCGTCGCCTTCGTACCGTTTATAACTCCGATCAAGCAAGGCACTGATAATGACTAACTCCTCATCCGTCGGCCAACGTGAAGTCAATTCTCTGAATCCCCACTTCAGACGGCTTGGATGATCATGCCCCCCTTCGGTCAACATTCTCTGTCCGAAGTTACGAGCTGCTTCAACAAATGCAACTTCATTTAGAAGCGCTAGTGCCTGAAGTGGTGTATTGGTTCGAGAACGGCTCAACACGCAGGTCTCGCGACTTGATGCATCAAATGTCGTCATTGTCGGAGGAGGCACGGTACGCTTCCAAAACGTGTACATACTACGACGATAAAGTGCACTTCCGGTATCACGTGTATATGCCTGGCTAGCGATCTCCTTCCACAAGCCTTCTGGTTGATAGGGCTTAACACTCGGTCCTCCGATGTTCCCTACTAGCAGCCCACTTACTGCCAATGCCTGATCTCTTACCATTTCCGCTTGTAATCTCAAGCGTGGAGCCCGTGCCAGTAGCAAATTCAACGGGTCTTTCTCAATGGCATCATCCGCAACAACTGAATCCTGCATATACACAGCACTGGTGACAATCAACTTATGCAACCATTTAACATTCCATCCACGGTCACGAAAGTTTCCCGCTAACCATTCCAGTAATTCCGGATGCGTTGGTGGGTCACCCTGACTTCCGAAGTCCTCCTGAGTCCTTACTAGGCCACGTCCAAAGAATTGGTACCAAAACCGATTCACAATAACTCTGGCTGTAAGTGGGTTTTCATTGCTCACGAGCCACTGAGCTAAGTCGAGACGGTTTTTCCATAGCTCGCGACCTTTTGTGTTTAGTGCAGCGGGTACGCCACGCTGAACCTCTTCGGTTGGCTTGTCATATTGACCACGATCGAGAATATAAGTTTTTTTCATCTCGGGACGTTCTTGCATCACCATTGCCGTCGGCACCGTGCTAACAAATGAATCCCGCTCAAGCCGAAGGGTCTCAAGCTTCTTAAACGCATCTCCAACTCCGCTTTCATCAACGTATTCCAAATAGTGAACAACCCGCTTTAACTTCTCTGCAATCTTCGCGGAATCGTTGATTTGTGATTCAATTTGCTCCACGGATTTCGGCACTGCCAGCATGGCGACCTCTTCCTGTCGCAAAACGCGATAATACAAACGCGTCTCATCGATCGCACCCGCAAACGTGGCTTTACCTAACTCGCTGCCAAACCTCAATGTCGGTGACGTCTTAAAAGTGCCGGTAAAGATATCAAGTAACACGTCGACTTGCTGCAATTGTCCATTGATATATATCTGGAATCCATCAGCTCGTTGTGTACCATCACCTGCAAAAGCAATGTGGTTCCATTTTCCTGCATCGATCGGTGTCTTACATTTCAGAATTACACAGTCATCAAGCCAACGAGGACCCCAGTTGATCTGCACGTGATTATCCACGAGCTTCATACTGAATCCCCCCGCTTTGGTACCGGTTGGATCTGAAATACTGAGAATCGTACTTGTTTGAGGTTGGTCTACTTTTACCCATGTAGACATGGTCATCGGCTGATGGCCGGCTAACTCCAACAAAGCTCCGCCTTCAACGTATTCGCCAGCGTTAAGCTTTAAGGCACTACCAAAAACACCGGGCTCAAAAGATGGCTTCTCTTCAGAATGTTTTGTCTTGAGCAATTCCGGATCCGCTTCACCGGCGAATTCCACATCGTAATCGCTTTGTCGGAACGCATCGGCGTCATGGCGTGTTGTTTCAATCGAGTCATCCCAGGGAAATTGAATCGCGAGTGCACGATGAACGGTTGGCTTGTCACTATCTGCTTTCCCATCCCAATTCACTAACGCATCCTGAAGATCGTCTACGCCCGCTGTCACCTCGGCAACGTGTGCTTTAATACCAGCATCAAACTCGTCCAGAACATTTTTCATTTTGGGAGTCGGTGCCAGCATAATTGGGAATGAATTCCCATACTTAATAACACGTCCACGCTCAGGGATGTTATTGAAGAATGCCATCATTTGATAGAACTCTCGCTGACTGATCGGATCATATTTATGATCATGACAACGGGCACATTGCATGGTCAGGCCGAGCCAAACGGTTGCAGTCGTATCAACACGGTCCACAGCATATTCGACAAGATATTCTTCAAATACAATGCCACCTTCACTGTTGGCCCGGTGATTCCGATTAAAACCTGTTGCCAACAACTGGTCTGGAGTTGCATCCGGTATCAAATCACCGGCGAGTTGCTCGACCGTAAATTCATTAAATGGCTTATTTTTATTAAATGAGTCTATGACCCATTCACGCCATCGCCATTGATGACGAATACCGTCAGTTTGATAACCACTGGTGTCCGCAAATCTCGCCGCATCCAGCCACGCAAGCGCCTGCCGTTCGCCATACCGCGGTGACTCAAGAAGTCGATCAACCAGGCGTTCATATGCATTCGGCGACTGATCAGCAAGGAAAGCATCCACCTCTGCCTGAGTTGGGGGTAACCCGGTAAGATCAAGCGTTACTCGACGAATCAGCGTTTCTTTACTCGCAATGCTTGCAGGTGTCAGGCCTGCTTGGTCGAGTTGCTTGAGTATAAAGTTATCAATCGCCGTTCGTGTCCAGGCAGGACTCGATGTTTTTGGCAACGCAACATCCGCGATCGGCTCAAATGCCCAATGATCCTGCCAATTCGCACCCTGCTGTATCCAACGTTTGATAAGGTCACGCTGCTGCCCTGTTAACTGGCGTGGAGCATCTTCAGGCGGCATTTTCACATCGGGATCATCCGAGGAAATTCGATTCCAAAGTTCACTCTTCTTCAGGTCACCCGCAGCAAGGATGGAATAACCATCCCGATCAGCAAATACGTTTTCTCGCGAATCCAATCGCAGGTCCGCCTGCAATTGTTCTTCATCCGGCCCATGGCACCTATAACATGTGTCCGAAAGAATGGGGCGAATATCCCGTGAGAAGTCGATTTCTACTGCATCTTGCGCTGCTAGATGCGAGGTTGCCCCGAATACGAATATCGCTGTTAGAACATACAGGCGATCCATATATGCACCTTAAATACTACCGCGTGCCACAAAACTAAGATTCAACCAATGCTACTATGATAGCCTTTTATACGGGGTTATGGGTTATTGGCTCGCCAAGGGACTAAAGCTTCGGTCGTGCTCAACTACCGCCTCGTCAGCGGGACTAACAGCTAGGATTTTAGAATATATGGTGCATCTATGACCCTTACGTCGGAATTCCCCTAGCATCGCCTGATAGAGCGAAGCGATAACGGACGATTAAGGCAAGACAATATGATTGAAAGAGGGCCGTAGGGCCGTACTATCTAGTAATCTTATATTTAGACTTTGCATAGATTCTGAGAGCACAGGCATCCGCCACCATTGCAATTACGATGATGATTATCGCTGCCGTGTGCGGTCTTCTAGCGGCTCTAACAGCCACGGTCCGCTGTCGACAATCTGATCTGACATCGGCGGAATCGGATCACCGTAGAGTTTATTCAAGGCCCAGTTACATCCATCCTTGAGTACACTGTATTTCGGTGTGGAAACTTGCAACTCGCGAATATTTCGCTCGATCTTGTCATCATCAACTCCCATTTTTGCGAGAGCGATGACCGCCATTCGTTTCACCAATGGAGATTCAGGAGGCATCGGTGCATCATCATTCAGTCGATCAACAAGTATCTTGATCCATCGCTGATTGTCACTATCACCTTCAAGAATTTGAGCCATTGCCCACGTCGCTGAAGCGCGAATTCGGAATCTCACGTTTCCGTTCTTCTTTACAAATGTCTCAAGTACCGTTGTGGCTTCTGCATATTTAGCTACACCAAACCACTGAAACAAATGAGCCATTTGTTCGTTGATCTCATGTTCAATGTCACGAGGCAGTTCTTCTTTTGGAAAATGAGGAGCCCATTCGGTGCAGTACGCAAGTACCTGAGGCAACTGTTCACGGTCATCTAGTTTCCGTAATGCCCAGGCAGCAGTAACAAACAATTCCGGCCGCGTGCCGGAGAGGAATTTTACCAGACTAGGAGTAATGCTCTTTTCGTCCAGCTTGGCTGCCAGATATATCGCCTGCTCTCCAATCCACCAATTCTCTTTGGAAACCGATGCAATGAGTGAGATGACTCTTTCACGAACAATCGGCGCCAGAGTTTTATTATCGCATGCAGCCTCCAGCCAAATCCTTATTTGCTTACGATTTCTTGGATCAACATCATCAAGCATATCAACGAGTTCATTAACGCGAGCCTCATTGATATTCACTGAGAGTTTTTCGGCATAGGCTAGTCGCACATCCGACTCGGCATGTTTCATTAATACATCACCAACTGCGAGTGCTTTTTCGGTATCCCAGCTAAGCCATGCCCGAGCTGCGAGAATCGACGTAGGGCCATCCTGATCAATGAGTGCCTGAGCCATGGCAGCTTGCTGCTTGAGATTACCATCTTCCGGTGGGTTCCGAATTAACCAACTCACCACAAGACTGGTTACCGGATCCGGACTTCCATCAGCAACGAGTGAAGACGCGAGTTCGAAAGACGAAGTATCCACTGCATTTGCAAGACCTTTAGCTGCAGTAACTCTACTACTAGCAGCGGCACGTGTATCAATCACATAACCTTTGAGCAACTCCACATCATCGTTGGTTGCTACTTCGCTTAGGCACCGTAATGCCAGTCTTTTCGTAGACGATGACTTTGAAGTGGAAAGCACCTCAAGCCAGTATTCACGTGCGCCCTCTGTTTGCCACTGAGCAAGCGTAGGTTCAATAACTTGCTTCATTCCAATCGAGCAACTGGAAAGCAAGGCGAGCAATTGCGGACCAGTCTCAGTTGCTTCCAGCCTTACAAGTGCCGTCATTGCCGTTTTTCGGATGGATGCCGGCAGTTCCTTATTGGTGACCAATTTAAGAAGGTGAGGAGTGGCAACCTCCAAATCGGTCAACCCGCGGGATGCAGCTATGGCCACTGAATGTGCGGCCAATCGCATCAATTCTCGATTACCAGACTGAAGTGCATCGACCCAAAGTGGCACCAGTTTGTCTGATTGAAACTTTATCTTGTTCACCTCTGGCAATACCGGTTGCTCATACATCGGCCAATCGTTGTAGATTAAATCCCGCTGGCCAAACGCGCTGCCGCTGAGCAGAGCAGTACAAATCACTGCCATCCCAATCCGGGTACGTGTTTTGTGAAAAATCGATTTCATAAAATCTTAGTCTCTTTCAACAGGCTACTATTCCGGTTTCGTCAGTTTATCAAGCCTGACAGTAATAATCACAAGGAGCACCACGGTTAGGATACTCATCAGGATCCAATTAACCGGCATCATAAACTCATTATCTTCTCCCCATGGCATTCCAACTGGAATGACATTTTGGAACTGTGCAAATCCCTGCACATCCAGAATTCCGAAAGCGGTTGCAAGCGGATTAATCGTAAGAATCGTGGTCACTGTCTCATTGCTGAACGGGCTGCCACGTCCAAGCCACACCAGAAATGTTCCTGCAAATATCAACAGTAACAACCCGAATGAAATAGAAGTGGCCGTTGCTGTGACTCGGCACATCGTACTGATAGCCATGCTCAGCGCGAAACAAAAGGCCCCGGTTAGCACAAGGCAAACGACGATTTGACCAATTTGGCCAATCAACCCTCTTTGAACCTGTAGCAAAACGATATATCCCGGTATGGTAGCGATGAGAATCAATCCAACAGTCACCAGTACGCTCATCAGCTTTCCGGTAAATATTCTAAAAGGTGACATGGGAGTCATTTTGAGCAAGCGCCAACTACCGGACTCAAGTTCACTACTAATAAGCCCTGCAGCTAAGCTAGGTGTCACCAGGATTACTAATCCAAATTGCAGGTTGGCCATGATACCGTTGATGATCTCCGGCCCCCACTTTTCACTTCCCTGCGTAGAAGCAATTGCTAATGCAACTGAAATAATCACGCACGCTGCCATCATTCGAACGATCCAGTGTGCACGTCCGAATCTGCGAGATCGGAACTCTTTATAGATAATCGGATTCACGAATCGAGGAATTGGTGACTTCCGTCGTTGTGGATCCATTCCCATGAAGAATACATCACGAAACCGCTGTGCCCGCTCCGAAAGGCTGTGGGTCATGGTGCCTTGCGAACGTGCTCTGTCAAACAACTTAAAGTTCAGTAACGAAATCGCGCGTCCTACAAAGAAGATGCTGGAAATACATGCAATGAGGCAATAACGCCCAATCGAGTTTTCATTGGATCCAAGGCCGTAAGAACCAATGTCTCCGTGCCCGAGCACGTCCATTACGGCGGGAACCGGCGAAACACACCTAAGCCAACCGTTAAAGTCTGCGACCCATGTGTCGGTGCCTTGTGTAAACAAGTGCGGCCCCATCACAAGAATACTCATGAGCAAAACAAGACCGTAAGTGATTCGCAACGCAGAATCGACAGTATTGGCCAGGCAACTGACCATTAGCCCCATAGTCGTATATTGAAATGCCGTAAGCAAAAGTAAGCCATACAAAGGCAACACATCCGCCGTGAGATCCAAGCCTCCCATCCCAAGACATGCAATCAGCGATGGTACACTCAGGAATAACAGCAAAACAACAAATGCCATTACACCGGTTAATTTACCGATGTATACGTTTAAACTCGTTAACGGTGAATTCAAAACTAACGCAAGCGTCCCTGCATGACGTTCACGCACAACCGATGTCGCCGGGAATACTGGAATAAACAGGACCAAAGCACTTAGGATTCCGTATCCAAATAAGCGAAACACCTGCATGGCTTTCACACCATCTAGGTCGGAAGTTGGATCCACAGGCCACCGCAAAATCACGAGAACTGCAAACATGAAAACGAGCGCAACCTGAATTGCGATTGCTTTCTTTGTTCTAAGCAATCCAACGAGTTCTCGATGAATGATGGGGTTTTGAAACATTTTCTAATCTTTTGAATTGTCTTGGCGTTGTGCGGTTGACCTTAGACCATTTTTGCGCGGTCTTCCTTCGTAACGGTTAGGAAAGCATCTTCCAGATCCGTCTGCACTTCATGAAACTGAGAAACGCTTACACTACCGTTTACGAGGCTCGCAAGAAGTTGCTGCATAGCCTCTTCAGTCAGATTTGCCCTAAAACGAATCAACTTTTCGCTCTCGGAACTGGTTGATTCCACTCCCGGTACATTCTCTTCAAGTACGCTTACCGCCTTGGAAACGTCTGAGGCGTCACGCAATTCAATTTCGACCATTCTCATTTGGCCAAGCTGTTCGGTGATTTCATCGAGGGTGCCTAATGCTCTGATTTTTCCAGCACTGATAATTGCAACTTCATCGCAAATCCGAGATAGCTCGGGCAGAATATGACTCGTGACGATCAACGTCTTGTCCATGTCTGCCAATCGAAGTAGCAATTCGCGCATTTCAATTCGAGCCTCGGGATCCAAGCCGTTTGCTGGTTCGTCAAAAATCAACACTTCCGGGTCATGAAGTAGTGTTCGTGCGATTCCAACACGTTGCTGCATACCATGGCTGAGTGTTTCGACGTAACGATCCTGCATGTATGTCGCACGGGTAATCTCCAGAACATCGTTGATATGATTCCGGCGACGTTTGGGCGGAATTTTAAATGCAGCGCCAAAGAAATCCAGATACTCCCGAACACGCATATTTGGATAGGCACCAAACTTATCCGGCATGTACCCAACAAGTTGTTTAATCTTCTTGGCATCCGTCACGCAATCTGCACCGGCGATTGTACATTTGCCAAGTGTTGGTCGTGCCAAGCCCACCAGGATCTTGATCGTCGTCGTTTTACCGGCACCGTTCGGACCGATAAATCCAAGGATTCGACCCCGGTCAACGCTCATTGAAATATCATCAACGGCGGTGAATTCACCGAATTTCTTTGTGAGGTTTTCAATAACAACGACTGGCTCGCTAGTACTCATTGCTGTGCCTTCGGGTTACTTTCAAATTAATTAACTTGTCGTGTTCAGTTGCAAACGACGACATTCACTGTGTTTTTGTTCCGCTCAGTTGCACTTGCACATCGCTAATTTGCCAAGGTGACGACAGGTCATCGCCACTCGCTGCATTTGTGATATTGAATCCGACGAGGTAGCTTCCGTCTTCTTCTAACTGCAGGTACTTTTCATCGATAATTTCAAAACTCACGATACTCGCTACATCGCGTTGTGAATCCAGAATCTCCACAATACCCTGATCCTGACCAACAAGCTGAATCTCACGATCAGGAGCTTTGACCGATAGCCGAATCACCGCCTTGGTCAACTTGGCCGGTGACACCTGTGGAGGCAGACGATATTTTAGCCAGATTTTCTGAGCACTCGTCATTGGTTGCCATTCACCTATAACGCTGTTATAAGCACCAGAAGGTGTTGGCTGTAAAGGACCCGAACTATTCTGGAATGAAAGGAATACACTTGGAACAGTAAATGCTGAACCAACTGGTGTTTCCTCGATTGCCAACGGTATTAGCACCAAGGCATCACCGACATGCTCTTGTTGTTCAGGGAATTCAAATCCTTCGCTAATCGGATTCGACCAGGTCAGGATTGAGGGTTGCTCAACCAATGGGACATGTAACTTATATTCCTGATTAGACAGCAGTTGTTCAAGAATCGGCAATCGTCGTTCGAGGTTTCCGTCGATCTGGGATTTCCCCGTAACGGCATCTCCCAGATCGGTACTCGAAACTGTAATCGATCCGTCTGACAATTCGGCAGAAATGCGTCGGCCATCTGGCACAACCAAAAGACTGTCTTCTGTTTTATCGAACGCCGCAAGATCATACGTCCCCGTCAACCCCTGATCACTAAACTGTGCTCGCGCAAACACCTCTTTTTCAAAGGTCACATTAGTCGCAAACGGTAGCTTTCGAAGTCCGGCTGGCAATTCGAGATTCTGCCATTCCCAGTTTTGAAGATCTGTAAACAGGATACGTAAATCCTGTCCTTCTAATCCCTGTAGTTGCGGCCAATACAATCCCCCATCAACGGACCGAATCTGACCTGTCGTCTTACCAGTATTAAATACCGCAGCGAGTCCACGAACAGCAGCTGTATTTGAGTTATTCTCAAGCGTTACCCATTGGATCGAAGCCTGCATGTTCCCTGATGTGTTACGCGAGCTGTTTCCAACCATTGTTAGATAACCCGCAAAGAACACGGCTGCCACCGGCCCCGTTATCAAAATAAGTTCACCTCGCCCTCGCTTTAGGAGGACGATGCATCCAACAAGCACCAACAAGCAAAAGCCGCCCAGCACCGCCATGATGTGACCTCGCGTAACAATCGAATAACCTATTCGCTGGCGAATATACTCGTCAAATGGCCGATTTTCCTTATCGTATGATTGCGACACCAGAATACTTCTGTCGATTTCTAATTCATCTTCCGTAGGATCATCTTCATCCGGCTGAGCAACATCCGATGCTGTAAACAAACGGGCCGAAGGCAGATTCATTCGATCACCGAGACGACGCAATGC